>CAZMOT010000058.1:0-19835 GCA_964568065.1 uncultured Anaerolineales bacterium | reverse complement strand
GAAGGGGTAAATTGTTAATGAGCAAGTAGGGGTATAACCCTACGAGTACTTACAGGCAACTTGTCCTACTGGGAGGAGAGACTATGAGTATTGTCGAGGCGCAGGGATTGGTCAAGATCTATCCAATGGGGACGACGGAGGTGCGCGCTCTGAGGGGCTTGGACATGACCGTCGAGGTGGGGGAGTTTATGTCGGTGATGGGGCCTTCCGGCAGCGGCAAATCCACGCTCCTGAATCTCATCGGCTGCCTGGACAGTCCCACCGAGGGTACCGTCGTGCTGGATGGCGTGAACGTCACCCAGGTGGAACGCTCGCGTCTGCCAGCCATCCGCCGCGAGAAGGTAGGCTTCGTCTTCCAGCAATTCAATCTGCTGAGCCACCTGACGGCGCTGGAGAACGTGATGCTGCCCCTGCGTTACACCGACGTGAGCCGGCGCGAGGCGCGAGCGCGGGCGGCGCAACTGTTGGAGCACGTCGGCCTGGGCGACCGGATGACCCACCGCCCGCTGGAGATGTCCGGCGGCGAGCAGCAGCGGGTGGCGGTAGCGCGGGCGCTGGTCAATCGCCCCGCCATTGTCCTGGCCGATGAGCCCACCGGCGAGGTGGACACCACCACGGCCGACGAGTTGATGGCGCTGCTGCGCGCCCTCAACCAGGAGGGCCAGACCTTTATCATCGTCACCCACGACCCCAGCGTAGCGGCTCAGACCGACCGCACCGTGTACTTGCGCGACGGGAAGGTGACGCGGGAGGAAAAGCGAGACTGAATTCTCCTGGGTGTACGTTATCTGCATGGCCTATCCCATCCACGACGAATTGGAACTGTCAATTGAGAGGAGCCATCCATGCTCCGTGCACGCTACCGCCGCATCGTCCTGTTCTTTGCCCGCGTCGTCCTCAGCCTGATCGCCTGGGAGCTGATCTTGCCGTACCTGGGCCTGCGCAAGTGGGTGGTGCGGACGCGCTCCGACCGGCTGCGCCAGATCGCCGTCACTTTCCGTGCGCTGGCGATCCAGATGGGCGGTGTGCTCATCAAAGTGGGGCAGTTTCTTTCCTCGCGCCTGGACGTACTTCCCGCCGAAATCACTACCGAACTGGCGGAGCTGCAAGACGAGGTCCCCCCAGAGGACTGTGCCGACATCCGCTGGGTGGTGGAGGTCGAATTGGGTGCGCCGCTGGAGGAAAAGTTCGCCGACTTTGACAAAGTACCCCTCGCGGCGGCCTCGCTGGGACAGGTCCACCGGGCTAAACCCAGAGCAGCCAGGGGGGAATCGGGGCCGGAGAGTGCTGATGACACAGACGCCGCCGTAGTCGTCAAGGTCCAGCGTCCGAATATCGAAGCTATTATTGCCACCGACCTGGCGGCGCTGCGCACGGTGGGCAACTGGCTGCACCGCTATCCGCCCATCCGCAGGCGCGCCGATGTGCTCGCTCTGCTGTCCGAGTTCACGCGCATCCTATACGAGGAGATTGACTACCTCGCCGAGGGACGGAACGCCGAAACATTTGCCGCCAACTTCAAAGACCGCGCCGGCGTGCGCGTTCCGTACGTCGTCTGGACGCACACCACCAGGCGCGTGCTCACGCTCGAGGACGTGTATGCGATCAAGATCACCGACTACGACGCGATTGCGGCGGCGGGGGTTGACCGTGCCGAGGTCGCCCGACGGCTGTTGGGCACGTATCTACAGCAGATCTTTGAGGATGGCTTCTTTCACGCCGACCCACACCCGGGGAATCTATTCGTCTCCCCAGGGGAGGGAGCTAAGGGAGTGGACTGGCAACTCACCTTCGTGGACTTTGGTATGGCGGGCCGCGTGCCCTCGAACCTACGCGCCGGGCTGCGAGAGGGGACAATCGCCATCGGCACGCGAGACGCCGCACGGTTGGTAAAGTCCTACCAGATGCTCGGTGTGCTCCTGCCGCACGCCGACCTGGCACTCTTGGAAAGGGCCGAGGCGAAGGCATTCGAGCAGTTCTGGGGCAAGAGTATGGCCGAACTGCGGGAGATAAGTCACCAGGAGATGCGCGAGTTTGCCCAGGAGTTCCGTGGATTGATTTACACGATGCCCTTTCAGATCCCGCAAGACCTGATCTTGCTCGGGAGGACGGTAGCGATTCTCTCCGGCATGTGCACCGGCCTGAATCCGCAGTTCAACGTCTGGGACAGCCTCGCGCCATTTGCGCAAAAGTTGATCGCTGAAGAAGCCGTGTCGGGCTGGGAGTTTTGGCTGAGCGAGTTGGGCGGGTTGGCTCGCGCGCTGCTGACGTTGCCCCGGCGAACGGAGGCAATGCTGGGCAAGATGGAGCGAGACGAGCTTGCTATGCAGGTCCCGCAACTCGCCGAGCAGATGAACCGGCTGGAACGAACCGTCCGTCGGATGGTAGGCGGTGTCGTCTGCGCGGCTCTGTTGACGAGCGGTGTGCAGCTTTATCTTGCGGGGCAGGTGGTCTTTGGGGGTATCTTGTTCGCCTGCGCAGGCATAGCCTTGGCCTGGGTGATCTTTGCCAGGTGAGAGGCGGCGTAGAGCGCGCAGACACCAAGTTTTCGCAAATTCCGGTGGAGCCTGCCGTGAGCCCTTGGGCAAAGTTCATACCGAACGAGGACGAGGGGCTCAGGACAAGTCCCGTCGAACGGTAGGCGGCGGGCGACAGGCAGTTGAAGGAATTGGGGGTGTAGATGATGACCCGTGTGGTGGTGACCACCATGCTGGGCCAGCGGGGCGAGCAGGGCCAAGCAGTGACCTTGCTCTAACGCTGATCCACGCTGATTTTTCTGTTTTATCTGCGAAAATCTGCCAGAATCTGCCCCCGTTTCTCCCAATCTCCAATATCCTTCCACCGAATCTCCATAATTCCCCCACAAGTTTCCCGTAAACTGGAAAATCTTTACAGGAGGTATCGCATGAGAAAGAAATGGTGGATTATTGTAGCAGTTGTCATGATCACTGTGGTAGGGTATGCAGGGTTTAGCGTTTGGCAGAGCTTCTCGGCCCGGAGGGCGATGCTCGAGGCGTCGGCGGAGGAGACGGCCGTCGTGGAACGCGGCACACTGCGGGTCACGGTCAATGCCAATGGCAGTCTGGCTCCAAATGATGAGGTGGCCCTGGCATTTTTATCGGGTGGGCAGGTGGCCGAGGTGCTGGTTGAGGTCGGAGACGTGGTGCAGGCAGGCGACGTGCTGGCCCGCTTGGATGACGCCGACGCCCGCCAAGCGGTCACCGATGCTGAGCTTCAGGTGACTCAGGCGGAGATCAATCTAACGTCGGCGCAAATCGAAGCGGAAGCCGGACTGGCGCAGGCGAATTTGGATGCCGCGCAGCTCGACTATGAGAGCGCTGTGGCTCACGCCGCGCACACAGGGGACCAACTCACCTCAGCCCGCGTCAAACTGGAGCAAGCCATAGAGGCGCTCGCCGACGCGCAGGAGGCCTACGATAATGCCTGGGACTCGGCCCGGGACTGGGAACTCAACATCAGATGGAAGAAAGATGCCCTGGAGAACGAACGGGAGGCAACCGAGCGCAACCTGGAAAAAGCCAAAGACGATCTGGAGATTGCGCAAGCCAGCTACAACCTGGCCGTCGTCGGCATTGACGACAGTGCAGTGCAAGACGCTGAGATCAAGGTGATCAACGCGCAGGTGGGGTTGGCGAACGAGCCGATCAAACTGCAACAGGCGGAACTCTCACTGGCCCAGGCGCAGCTCAAGCTGGACTCGGCGCTGCGCGCGTTGGAGGAAACAACCCTGGTCGCACCGGTAGATGGCACCGTCACCGCGCTGAACATCCAGGCGGGTGAGATGGCGGGCGGGGGACAGACCGCCGTCGTGTTGAGCGATCTGGCAACGTTGGTCGTGGACATCAACCTCGACGAGACCG
The DNA here is from genome assembly GCA_964568065.1 of uncultured Anaerolineales bacterium. GTDB lineage: Bacteria > Chloroflexota > Anaerolineae > B4-G1 > B4-G1 > CAZMOT01. Next base: position 15,954 of record CAZMOT010000058.1, on the reverse strand, counting down.
ACGTGGCGCAGATCGGCGTCGGGCAGAAAGCTCTGGTGATCCTGGACGCCTTCCCCGACGTCGAACTCAGCGGCGAAGTGACGGCCATCGCACCGGTGGCCCAAACCCAGTCCGGCGTGGTGCTCTACCCGGTCACCGTGCAACTGGCGCTGAGCGACCCTTCGGCAAGCTCAGGGCAGGCCGTGCCTGTACGCGCCGGGATGACGGCCGACGTGGAGATCGTCACTGCCAGCAAGGAGGACGCGCTGATCGTTCCGCTGCGCGCTATCAGGAGCGTCGAGGGACAGTCCTTCGTGTTACGGCAGAGCACGGATGCCGGGTTTGAACCGGTACAGGTGGGGTTAGGGATCATGACGGAAACTGAGGTGGAGATCACCAGCGGCCTGGCCGAAGGGGACGTGGTGAGCGTGGTCGCTGCATCATCCCAGGGCTCCAACGGGGAGGAGTTCGGCCCGATGCGTATGTTTGGTGGAGGTGGAGGACACTAGCATGATTGAGATCGAGAACATCACCAAGGTCTACCTTATGGGCGAAGTAGAGGTCCATGCCCTACGAGGGGTGTCGCTACAGATAGAGGGGGGGGAGTGGGTGGCGATTATGGGGCCTTCCGGCTCCGGCAAATCCACGCTGATGCACCTCATCGGCTGTCTGGACACGCCCACGTCGGGGACGTACCGGCTGGACGGCGTCGAGGTGGGCGGTATGGACGATGACCAACTGGCGGCCATTCGCAACCAACAGATCGGCTTCGTTTTCCAGACCTACAACCTGCTGGGCCGCAGCAGCGCGCTGAAGCAGGTGATGTTGCCGATGCAGTACACTCGGAATGGGGCGCGGATCTCCCTGGCCGAGCGGGAGCGGCGGGCAAAGGAAGCGCTGGAGATGGTCGGGCTGGGCGACCGGATGGGCCACCAGCCGACTGAGCTTTCCGGCGGCGAGCAACAACGGGTGGCCATCGCCCGCGCCCTGGTCAACGATCCTCCCATCATTATGGCCGATGAACCCACCGGCAACCTGGACTCCAGGTCGGGCGACGAAGTGATAGAGATCCTTCGTCGGCTGCACGAGGAGAGAGGTATCACTGTGGTGATGGTCACACACGATGAGGAGATCGGTAGCTATGCAGAGCGGATCGTACGCCTGCGGGATGGACTGGTGACGGATGAGGTGGGACGATGATAACAGGCATAGCAGACCTATGGGAAAACGTGCGCGTAGCCCTCGACGGGCTGTTAGTCAACAAGATGCGCTCGGCGCTGACGATGCTGGGGGTGATCATCGGCGTGGCGGCCGTCATCGCCTTGCTCTCCATCGGCGAAGGGGCGCAGGCTTCTATCACCGAGCAAATCAGTAGTATCGGCACCAACCTACTCACGGTGATGCCTGGCGCTATCAGCATGGGTGGAGTGAGAGGTGCAGCCGGCAGCGCCGCCACGCTCACTTACGACGACGCTGAGGCCATCGCCGACCCCGGCAACGTACCCGATGCAGCGGTCGTCGCACCAGGGTTTTCCGGGAATGCGCAGATCATCTTTGGCGACGCCAACATCAACACCTCAGTTACGGGGACGACGGCCGAATATCAGAGCGCCTTTGAGTTGGAGGTGGCGCGGGGACGCTTCATCGAGGAGAAGGACGTGAGCAGGCGGTCCAACGTGGCCGTGCTGGGCTATCAAGTGGCGCAAGATCTCTTTGGTGGCTTTGACCCGGTGGGGCAAAAGATCAGAGTGGCCCCCACGGGCGCGAACGGCGGGCGGGTTTCATTGACCGTGATCGGTGTTCTGGAAGAGAAGGGCAGTGCGATGATGGGCAGCGCGGACGATGCGGCGTTCGTACCCATCTCGACGGCCCAGACCAAGCTCTTCAGCGGGCGCAATGCCCTGGGGGATCTCGTGGTGAGCCGCGTCAACGTGGTGGCGGCTTCGGAGGACAAGACAGAAGCGGTCGAAAACCAGCTCGATGCACTGCTGCGGCGTCGTCACGACCTCGACCCGGACGAGGAGGCGGACTTTGGCGTGATGAACCAGGCCGACTTGCTGGAGATGGCCACCGAGATCACGGGTATTCTGACGGTCTTTCTGGGAGCCGTCGCGGGCATAAGCCTGCTGGTGGGCGGCATTGGCATTATGAACATCATGCTGGTGTCGGTGACGGAGCGGACGCGAGAGATCGGCATCCGCAAGGCCGTGGGCGCGCGGAAGGCCGACATCCTGACGCAGTTCCTGATGGAAGCAGTGGTGCTGAGTTTGCTGGGTGGGGTGATTGGTATTCTGCTGGGCATGGGCCTGGCTCAGATCGTGGACATGACCGGGGTGATAAACTCGCTGGTCACGCTTGACTCAATCTTGCTGGCCGTGGGCTTTTCGCTCGCTGTGGGGCTGTTCTTTGGCATCTATCCGGCCAACCAGGCGGCACGCTTGAACCCCATTGAGGCGCTGCGGTATGAGTAGGGCTGGTAGATGGGGAGACTGGCAAACTGGGGAATAGGGTAATTCTACATACCAACACAGGAGATATGAAATGTCAAAGAAGTGGAAGATCGCAATCGGAGTAATCGTCACTGCTGTAATCGTCGTGGGGATTGGATTGCCCATCGCGGGTGTGGTGATCTTCAGGAACGGGGTTTATGGGCAAGGCTGGGCGGCCCGAATTCACAGGTGGGAGTCGGAGGAAGCGCCCCAGTTGGAGGTGGACCTGGTGGACGACGACGGGGACGGCGTGCCCGACCGGGGAGTGATCGAGTTCCCCGGAGAGGCCGCCTTAGGTCCAGGCCGTGGTATGCGTTTTGGTCGCGGTTTCGGCCCGGGTCGTGGTATACGTGGACGTGCTTTCGGCCCCTTTCTCATCGTGGGGGGGTTGGTGCATCTGGCTCTCCTCGCGGTGGTGGTCTTCCTGGGTATGGCCTTCTACCGCCGCTGGCGCGAGGCTCATCCACCTGCTCCTGCCAGTTCTCGGCGAGGGGATTAGCTGGCTTCCGATGCAAGACGGCGCTGGACTAGTCACCAAGTAGTCAAACGGCAGCATCGGGGCGACACGTGGAGGCAGCCACCCATGCAATGAAGACTGGCTGGTCGAAGGAGCAAGTTCTGACACTGGCAGAGCATATCGGTGCGGTCACCCGACTACATTTGCACCCTGAAAGAGCCAAAGTGCCTGATTCACAGCGAACGTGTCTGGGTGCACAGTACCGAAGGTGGGGGTAGCGCCCTATGCCCTGGCGGCGCAGAAATAAAGAAATGAAGGAAACTCGATGAAAAAACGTAGAACCTGGCTTGTTCTGATCGTCGCGCTGCTGATGGCAGCAGGGGGCGGCTATGTTGCCTACACTCACTTCCTCGCCCCGGCTGAAGCGCCCCAGGAACCGGCGCTGCAGACGGCGACGGTGCGCCGGGGGGATATCGTCCTCACGGCTGATGGTAGTGGCGAACTCGTACCTGCGGCTGAGCTGGAGTTGACCTTCCGCACGAGCGGCGTGCTGGACGAGGTATTGGTGGAAGTCGGCGATCAGGTACAGGAAGGTGACGTGTTGGCCCGGCTAGAGACAGACAAACTGGAGCGGGCTGTGGCTGAAGCCGATGTCGAAGTGCAGCTTGCCCAACTTGAGTTAGCCGAGGTCCGCGAGGGGCCTAGCGACGCTGAGCTGGCTGATGCCCGCGCTGCCTTGCGGGACGCCCAGGTCAAGTTGGAGCTCGCGCAGGATGCCTACGAAAGGACCTTCGACTCCCACCTTGATGCTGTTGTGGATTCCCACAAGACCCAGTTCGATTGGTGGGTTGGTTACTATCAAGGGCAGAAAGCCAAGTACGAGGAGGGACACCTCAATCAAGCCGATCACGACTGGGCAATGGCTGCCATGATCGCAGCGGAGGGGCGATGGAAAGAGGCCATCAACCAGACACTCACCGAGGAAGTTCAGGCTAAGAACCGAGTGGATCAGGCCCAGAACGCTGTCTACCAGGTGTGGGAGAACCTGCAGATCCTGCAAAGCGAACCGCTCACGGATACCCTTGTCCGGGCCATGTTGGCGGTGGATCAATCACTGCTGGCGCGTGAGAAAGCGCGCGCCGACTTGGAAGCGGCACAACTCTACGCGCCCTTCGACGGCACCGTGATGGATGTCGCGGCGACGGTTGGCGAGCAGGTGAGCACCAACACACCTATCCTCACCCTGGCCGACCTGCAGGAACCGCTACTGCGTTTCTGGGTGGAGGAAACGGATCTCAACAGCGTCGCTATGGGCAACCCGGTGAACGTCGTTTTCGAAGCTTTGCCCGACGACACCTTCGCCGGAGAGATCGTCCGCATAGACCCGGTGCTAGTGACAGTGGACGGCACGTCGGCCATTCAGGTCTGGGCACGTTTGGACCCTAGTTCTCAAGAAGTCGACCTCCTCTCCGGTATGACCGCCGAAGTCGAGGTCATGGCGGCCGAGACCCAAAACGCGCTGCTCGTGCCGGTGGGGGCGTTGCGGGAGATGTCGCCAGATCAGTACGCCGTCTTCGTCGTCAGACCTGATGGGGAACTGGAAATGCGCACGGTGGCGGTGGGGCTGACGGATTTCACCTACGCTGAGATTCTGGATGGCTTGGAACTGGGAGATGTCGTGAGCGTGCGGGAAGCGGACTAGGGATAGCAGGAAAGCATATCACGTTACTGCAAGACAGGTTGGAGGGTCTATGCTTTGCAAAAAGGTCTTTTGGATAGGTTTGGCTATCGTGGTTGCACTGGCGGCCGGTGGTGGATACGCCTACTACAACTACGTTTACCTGCCGGGTCAGGAGCCACCCGGACCGACCATCACCACCGCCGAAGTGCGCCGCGGCGATCTGGTCGTCTCCGTCAGCGGATCCGGCACGCTCGCTCCGGCCTCCGAGATGGATCTTGGCTTCCAGAGCGGGGGCTATCTGGATGAGGTGCTGGTGGAAGTGGGCGATCAGGTGCAGGAAGGTGACGTGCTGGCACGTCTGGAGACGGACGACCTGGAGCTGGCCCTGGCCGAGGCGGACATCAAGGCGCGCCTGGCTCAACTCGACCTGGCCAATACGCTTGAGGGTCCCAGCGACGCCGAGCTGGCAAACGCCGCAGCGAACCTGCGGAGTGCCCAGACCGCATTGTCGGTTGCGCAGCACACCTACAGCTCCACGCTCAACTCCGACGTCGATGCCGCCGTGCGCTCCTACCTGATCGAGTTCGAGTGGGCCGTCGACCGATACTGGGAGCTTGAGAACAATGGTGCCAGCCAGAGCAGTCTTGAGGACGCGCGGAACGACTGGGCCTCGGCAGAGGCAGAGTTGAACGATGCCCTGCAGGCAGCAGAGATGGAGGAACTCGATGCCTGGAACCAGGTGATTCAGGCCCAGAACAGAGTCTACCAGACGTGGGAAGGCCTCCAGCTTCTGCAGAGCGGCCCAACCACGGACACGATCTTGCGAGCCGAACTGAGGGCAGACCAGGCAGCACTGGCACTCGAAGATGCGCGCGACAAGCTGGAAGCGGCGGAGCTGCGCGCCTCCAGCGACGGCACCGTCGTGGCCGTGACGGCGATACCACCCGGCGAGTACGTCGGCACGGCTCCTATCATCACCCTGGCCAATCTGGAAGAGCCACTCCTGCGTTTCTGGGTGGAGGAGTCCGATATGAGCGGGGTGGTAGTGGGCAACCGGATGGAGATCATCTTCGAGGCCCTGCCGGACGAGACGTTCACCGGGGAAATCATCCGAGTGGACCCGGCACTGGTGACGGTGGATCGCACACTGGCCGTCCAGGCGTGGGCAAGCATAGCTCTCTCGTCTCATCAACAGGTATGTTTCCTCGGCGGCATGAACGCCGAAGTCGAAGTCATCTCCGCCGAGTCCAGGGACACACTGCTGGTGCCGCTGCAGGCGCTGCGCGAGTTGGGCCCGGATCAGTATGCCGTCTTTGTGGTGCAACCAGACGGCGAGATGGTGCTGCGCCCGGTCGAGGTGGGGCTGATGGACTTTGCCAACGCCGAGATCGTCTCTGGCCTGGAGCCTGGTGAGGTCGTCAGCGCCGGGGTGCAGGAAAGCACAGAAACGACCGTGCCAGAGCCAATGATGCCACCGGGCCCAGGGATGAGGATTCCAGGAGAGGGAGGCTTTGGTCGGTAGGCATCGCCTTTGGAGATAGACTGATGACAGAACATCTTATCGAAACCGCCACTTTGACCAAGGTCTACGGCACCGGTTACGTGGCCGTCCACGCACTGCGCGGCGTAAGCGCAACTGTCGAAAGAGGGGAGTTCGTCGCCATCATGGGGCCTTCCGGTTCGGGCAAGTCCACGCTAATGAATATCCTGGGCTGCCTGGACCGCCCAACCAGCGGGACCTACGTGTTGGACGGAGAGGACGTGAGCCGGTTGAGCAAGGGCAAACTGGCTGGGGTACGGAACCGCAAGATCGGCTTCGTCTTCCAGTCGTACAACCTGCTGCCGAGGTCGACCGCGGCCAAGAATGTGATGTTGCCGCTGCTGTACGACGGCTATCAGCGGTTGAGCGACGGGGAATGTTACGAACGCGCTGTCGCTGTGCTTGAGGCCGTGGGGCTGGGCGACCGCGTGCATCACAGACCCAACGAGCTTTCGGGCGGGGAGCAACAGCGGGTGGCCATCGCCAGGGCGCTGGTCAATAGCCCATCCATCCTCCTGGCCGACGAGCCTACGGGCAATCTGGACACCCAGTCCAGCGAGGAGATCATGGAGGTCTTACACCAATTGCACGAGCGGGGCGCGACCATCGTCATGGTGACGCACGAGCCCGGTATCGCAGACCACGCGAAGCGGGTCATCCATCTCCTGGATGGACAGATTGCCTCCGACAGGCTGAACGGGCCGAGAAGTAAGAGGGGGAAGCTATGAGCCTGTGGCGGACGTTCAAAGTAGCCTGGGAGGGGTTGACCCTCAACAAGGCACGTTCGTTTCTGACTACCCTGGGCGTCATCATCGGCGTGGGCGCCGTCATCGTGATGATGGCCGTCAGCGCCGGTGCCGAGGCCGAGATTGCCGATCAGATCAACGAGCTGGGCGCCAATCTGATCATGGTCATGCCCGGATTCAGCATGGGCGGCTTTGGCCGTGGCGCTGGCGGAGGTGGCGCTGGCGGATCGCCAGGTCTCTCTTACGATGACATCGGTGCCATCGCCCAAAATGTGACCGGCATCAACGGCGTTTCGGCCGAGCAATCCACCACCCAGGACGTCAAAGCCGGCGGCACGACGCTGGAAAGTATCCCGGTTGTCGGCACGACCGCCGGTTTTCCCGGTGTACGCGATTACCGGGTGGCGGAGGGACGCTTTCTGACCGACGAGGACAACGACCGGGGCAACAAGGTGGTCGTGCTGGGGTACGACATTGCCCAGGAGCTCTTCGGTGACCAGAGCGGTAGCTCTGGCCAAGGCGCCGTCGGGCAGTCTATCAAGATCGGCTCGACCAAATTCACCGTCGTCGGCGTGATGGCGGAAAAGGGCGTGGTAGGCAATACCGACTTTGATGGCCGCGTGTACATTCCGATCACCGTTGTTTTCAAAAAGTTCGTCGGCGCACGATTTGGCGGCGATGCCGTGCGCACGATCTACGTCTCCGCCGAAAGTGGGAGGGTGATGCAAAGTGTGATGTCGCAAGTAACGACTGTGCTGATCCGGCAGCACGACGTGGATCCGACGGCGCCCGACTTTAGCCTGATGACGCAGGACAGCATCATCGAGGCGCAGGCATCCACGACGGAGGCATTCCGCAACCTGCTGGCCTGGGTTGCGGGACTCTCGCTGGTCGTGGGCGGCATCGGCATCATGAACATCATGCTGGTCAGCGTTACCGAGCGGACGCGCGAGATCGGCCTGCGGCAGGCGCTGGGAGCGCGCCCCCGCGACGTGCGGCTGCAGTTCCTGCTGGAGGCAGTGATGCTTAGCCTGGTCGGTGGACTGGTGGGCGTCATCGCCGGCGTGGGCGGCTCGTATCTCTTCAATACCTGGGGCACGATGCGCACCGAACTGGTGATGGAGTCCATCCCGCTGGCTTTTGGAGCAGCGGCGGCGGTGGGCATCTTCTTCGGCTACTATCCGGCCACCAGGGCAGCGCAGTTGGACCCGATCGAGGCGTTGCGGAGGGAGTAGATATTGGGTATTAGAGATTGGAGATCGGATGTTAGTAAATTCAGATGGAGGAGAATGATGAAGCGAAAGAGGGTGTTGAGATTCTGGTATGTTGGATTGATTGTAGCTTTGGCAGTTGGGGTGTTAGCTGGGTGTGGTGGGGAGCAAGCCGCCACAGCCCCGGCGGATACAGCCGACAGCGAGACCTACACCAGCGAGGTTCTCGATACGTCCTATCCAGATGCATTGAGCGTGAGCAACCAACTGGTGCTGGGAACGATCGAACTGGAGGAGACGGAGCACGCCGTCACACCCGAGCAGGCGACCGCTCTGCTCCCGCTCTGGCAGGCGCTGCAGGGCGGCGTGACGGCCGAGGCTGAGGTGAACGCCGTTCTGAAGCAGATCGAAGGGACGATGACTCAAGAGCAGTTAGAAGCCATCGCGGCGATGCAGCTCGCGCAGGAGGATCTGCAGGCCTGGATGCAGGAGCAAGGGATGGGTTTCGGTGGGCAGGGGCAATCCCCCGAACTGCAGGCCACTCGCCAGGCAGAGTTCGGCGGTGGAGAGATGCCGCCCGAGATGGCCACGCGCCGGGCAGAGTCTGAGGGCATGAGTGAGCAGGAGCGAGAAGCATTACGGGCGACCATGCAGGCAGGTGGTGGTATGCCCGGCGGGCCAGGCGGCAGGGGTGGTGCCGGCGAAAGGCAGTTCAAGATCCTGTTGAATCCGCTGATCGAGTTATTGACTCAAAGGGCGGCAGAGTGAGTTGAGTTGAGTTGAATAGATGGGGTGGTTCACGACAGGGAGAGATCCTGCTCCTCGGAATCGGGTGAGTTTATTTGCAAGAAGTGCAAAAGTTAGCCTTGCATAGTATAATGGATGTGGCGTGAAGTTGTGAGAGGCTGCATAAGATGGCTTACCAGACGATCTTGGTCGTGGACGACGAGCCTCAAATCGTTGAGGTCGTGCGGGACTACCTGAAGCAGGCCGGCTACCGGGTGCTCACCGCCCACGACGGTCAGACCACCCTGACCCTGGCCCGCCACGAGCGGCCTGATCTGGTCGTCCTCGACCTGATGCTGCCGGGTGGCATGGACGGCCTGGACGTCTGCCGTAGTTTGCGCCAGGACCCAGCATTGGGCGACGTGCCCATCATCATGTTGACGGCCCGTAGTGAAGAGACAGACCGGCTCATTGGCCTCGAGTTGGGGGCCGACGACTACGTCACTAAGCCTTTCAGTCCCCGCGAAGTAGTGGCCCGCGTGCGGGCGGTGCTGCGCCGCGCCAGGGGTGGTGCTCAACCATCGGGCGTCGTCCGCGTCGGAGAGCTGGCGGTCGATCTGACCAAGCGCAGCGTGACCGTTGGTGGGCAGCCGGTCTCCCTCACACCCACCGAGTTCGACCTGCTGGCGGTTCTGGCCCGCAACCCTGGCCGTCCCTTCACCCGGGCACAACTGATGGACCTGGTCTACGACGTGGCCTACGCCGGCTACGACCGGGCCATTGACTCGCACATCAAGAACCTGCGCCGCAAGATTGAGCCCGATCCCCGCGAGCCTCGCTACATTCTCACCGTCTACGGCGTGGGCTACAAATTGGGGGATCAGAAATGACAGATGACAAACTCGTGGCAAAACTGCGGCGAAAGTTCCACGTCCGCTTTTTCTGGCAACTGATCATTGCTTTCGTGCTGGTCATCATTCTGGTTGGAGGCGGAATGCTTCTGGCCGGCCGCGCTGCTTTGAACAGGCTGGAGCCCTTTGCTCGCGACAGGTACGTGGGCACATCGTATCTCTGGGCCGACCGTCTAGCTGGTTACTATGACCAGCAGGGCGATTGGGAGGGGGTCGCTGCCCTGATCGCCGAATATCCCTGCGGGTCTGATTGGGGCCCCTGGAACGAGGACTGGCAGATGGATTACGTCATAGCCACGGCTGGTGGCTCGGTCGTGGTTGCCAGCGAGAATGAGTGGTTGGATAGGACATTGAACCGCTGGGAGTTGGATCGGGCTGCTCCCATTGTGGTGAACGATGAGCAGGTTGGTCTTTTGCTCCTGTTCCCATTCGACCACTTCAGACCGGGACATCCATCTATCGTTGGGCGTGCCTTACAGGGCTTTCTGCTGACCGGACTGGCCATTGGCGCAGGAAGTCTGATCGTCGGCTTGGTCCTCTCCCGCGGCATGAGCCGGCCGCTGGTAGGGCTGACGAAGGCGACCCGTGCTGTGGCCGCTGGCGACTTGAGCGCGCGCGTCCCCGCTCATTATCCTGGGGAGATGGGAGAGTTAGCCGCTGCCTTCAACCAGATGGCCGAGGAGTTGGCCCGCGCCGACGATCTGCGCCGCAATCTGACAGCCGACGTGGCCCACGAGTTGCGCACGCCCCTCAGCATCATCCAGGGCAAGCTGGAGGGCGTGCTGGATGGGGTCTATCCTGCCACCGCCGAACACCTGGAGCCTATTCTGGAGGAGACCGAGTTACTGACCCACCTGGTGGAGGACCTGCGCTTGCTGGCCCTGGCCGAGGCGGGTCAGCTATCCCTGGAAAAGCGAGCGATGGACGTGGGTGACTTGCTGCGAGACGCCCAGGTCAACTTTGGTCCCCAGGCGGCCGACCGGGGCGTGACGCTGGCGCTCGACCTGCCCGCCGAACTCCCTAGAGTCATGGCTGACTGGCGTCGCATCGCCCAGGTGCTGGGCAACCTGCTGACCAACGCGCTGCGCCACACGCCGGAGGGCGGCTGCGTGACCCTTTCCGCGGCCGTGGCTCCCCCCCTCGTGGGGGGGATTGGGGGGGGTATGGTGACAGTGACAGTGGCCGACACGGGGGCCGGCATCCTTCCCGAGAATCTGTCCTACATCTTTGAGCGATTCTGGCGGGGAGAGAGAGCCCGTTCGCGGGCCGGTGGCGGGACCGGGCTGGGGTTGGCGATTGCCAAGCAACTCGTGGAGATGCATGGAGGGACGATACGTGTGGAGAGCAAGCCTGGTGCGGGCTCAAAGTTTCGGTTTACATTGCCTGTGGTATAGCCTGTCCATGATGGCAGGAAGTAGCCTGCTCCAGACTGACGGTTTGAGTCGCTTGCGCTGGGGTTTTTCTTGTGGAGCATGCGTCGCTGGGCTGGTTGCAGATGCAACTCAGGTCATGGTCAGTGGACCACCAGCACTGGCCGGTTGGCTGCTAATAGGATGTCTGTGCTCAGGTCGCCTACCAGGCGTGCGTTCAGGCCAGGGGTGACGTGAGCCCCGGTCACCAGCAGGTCGTATCGGCCCTCCCTGGCCTCGGCGATGATCTCGTCCCGCACCAGGCCATGACGAACCACTGTGCGGGCTGTCTCCCCCTCCGCCGCCAGCAGGGCCAGCATGCGGCTGAGGTGTTCCCCTTCTCGCGAGCCGCGCTGGATCAGTTCCTCTGCCGACGCCTCCAGGTCGTCCAGGATCGCATCTTCGGCCAGCGGCAGTTGGGACATCACGTGGAGCAGGGTTACCGAGGCTTCCAGTGCCCGGGCCAGGCGGCCAGCGAACCGGATGGTGTGCTCGCTCACGGGACCGGCGGAGGAGCAGACCAGGAATCGCTTGAGGTCGCGGGCGCGGCCTTTGACCACCAGGACGGAGGTGGGGACATGCTCGGTGACATGGCGCGCTACCGAGCCCAGTAGTAGTTGCACTATCCCCCGCCGCCCGCGGCTGCCGATGACCACCAGGTCGTATGGGGCGGCCTGCGCCTGGAGGACCACCTCCTCGGCCACCCGGCCAGTCCGCCGGTGGATGGCAACCGGTATCCCTGCCTCTTTCAGGTCGGTGGCAGCCGCCTCGGCGAGCTGGTACACTCTTTCCTCCCGGTCACGTTCGGCCACAGCCAGGATGTCCACGCCGCTTGCCGCCATCCGCGCAACGCGCGTGCCCAAATCCAGTGCCCGGGCCATGTGAAGGGAGCTATCGGTGCAGAGCAGAATTTTCATCGTTTTCCACCACCTGCGTCACAATAAGATGAGCACCACGGGGACGACGAGGATGATGCCCAGGAAGAGAACAAAGTTCCTGCGCCGGCGGGTGATCCAGGCCAGCGCATTCGAGACGCCTCGCTCGTAGGACTGGTAGGCCAGTAGAACAATGAGCAAGGAGACCAGGGCCGCGCAGGCCATGTGTGTCACCACCACGACCACTGCCCAGTGGTCTCCCAGCAGCGCCGCCGCGACCAGCGTGTCTGCCAGAGTGGAGATGTTCGCCCCCAGAATGTAGGGGATAATGTTCTCCCGGCGTATGTAGCCGCGGGCAGAGAGGGGGACCAGGATACCCACGGAGATGGAAACAGACATTGTCACCAAAGTGATCGCCAACCCCATCAGGAACATGACCTCGGGGCGATAGACCAGGCGGGAAATTTGGTCAAAGTTGGTCTTCTCCAAGCGAACCTGAGGCAGAGCCCGATCGAAGAGGCGGAAACTGAACATCGCCAACCCCACCCCGGCTACGAAAAGCGCCCAGTCGGGAAGAAAGACCGCGAGGGGGGTCATGAGCGGATCCAGTCCCCGGTTGACGCCAGCCGCCAATCTCTCCAGGGCAGGGAGGGAAAGGTGGTTGAGCCAGCCCAGACTGAGGATCAGCAGCCCTATCGGCAGGGCCACCAACTGGATCGAACCGGTAAGTATGAGGGAGAGGACGCCTGCGGTGAGCGCGGTCCAGCGCTCGTGTCCCCGCAGGGCGTAGATGAAACCGACCAGCAGGACGACGAGGGAGGCGCCCAGGCGGGAGCCGGCAACCATAGTAAAGGCCTGGAGGGGCGACAGCGCGTCGGCGCTCAGCAGAGCCACTGCCGCAGCCGCCACCGGCGACCCGCTCAGGATCAGGTAGGCCATCAGCCAGCCGAACCCCATGCTGTCGGCGGTGTTGGTGACTGCCAGGTGGCCTCGCAGGAGCGGCGCCAGCCCCCCGGCTCCCTCCTTCATCAGCTCCAGGGAGAGGGCAAAGAGCAGGAGCCCGGAAAACCCCAGCCCCAGCCTTTTCCAGATCAACCGTTTGCCCTGCTGATTTCCCATCTATTGCTCTCCCTGCACCCTGGCCTACAGCCATGCAAAAAGGCCATCATAGGCGCGTGCCGTTCTTCGGCGATGGTAGAATTTTAACACGATCCACCGTGCGTGCAAACCGGCTCGACTGGGCGTGAATTCACCCAACGACCAAAAAGACGCCTGGGAAAAAGCCCCAATCTCAGTTCCTTCCCATCAAGAGCGAAGAAGACGATTACGGGCCTGCCGAGCTTTTCGAACGGGTTGGTGGTGCTCTTCTGGCGCAGCCAGTCTGCTGCCTGGTTGCGCTGTGATCCCGACAACGGAGAGTTGTACCTGCTGGCTGTCCTGGTAGCTGGGCGTGGCCTTACCCTCAACCAGGTTCACGTCCTGACGCAGGGCTGCCGCGCCATATAGCACGCCGCCAAAGGCCGGGATCGAGTTGCTGACGGACGCCACCCCCACCGCCCACAACTGCTCAAAGCGCGTCTCGGGCACATCGCGTATCAGCCCACCGGCGCGGAAGCGCGGCGCGACCTCGTCAATGTAGCGCATCTTGCGCGCCACCCGGCCGGCCGTGCTGGGCAGGCGTAGTTGCATCGCGGCGGCGATGGATTGGGATAGTTGGGTGCTTTTCATAGGATTACTCTTTTGTGGTATAATGGAGCAAAGCGTGAGACATGAAGCGTGAAAAGTAATTCGTGAGTGAGGTAAAGGATGACGGAGATTGTAACGGCGGTGTACGAAAAGGGGGTGTTGCGGCCGTTGCAGCCGCTTGATCTGCAGGAACGGCAGCGGGTGCGCATCCAGGTTTTGCCGGAAGCCCCCGATGTATCGGAGGAACCGGAAGACGACACAGATGCCCTGATCCAGAGGTTGGTTGCAAAGGGTCTGATGCGTCCGCGACCCCGTGGGCCGATTCCGCCCGATCCCGTATCAGCGGAAGAGCGCCTTAGGTTGGCCGATTTGATGGGAAATGCGCCAGGTAAACCCCTCTCAGAAATCATCATCGAAGAACGGGGGGAATGGTGAGCGTTGCCTACTTTGATACCAGCGCGTTGCTCAAGCAATACGTTACGGAAACCGGGAGTAATTGGGTCAGGACATACCTTTCGTCTGCCACGGCTCCCATTGTATTCACATCCCAATTGACCGCAGTAGAAGCCACGTGCGCCTTTGCCCGCAGGTTGAGAGATGGCGCCCTGCTGCCCATTGATTATGCCACGGCAGTTCGAGCCTTTGACCATGATATTGCGTACCGGTACACTTTGTTGGACGTTATGTCGGTAACGATTGACGCCGCCCGTCGGCTGGCAAATCTGCACCCGCTGCGCGCCTACGATGCGGTGCAATTGGCGACTGCCTGGTCGCTCAACCAGGATTTGGTCAACGACGGCGAAGCGCCGCTGACGTTCGTCTGTGCCGATAACCCCAACCATCATCCCTGATCCTCGTCTACACGGCGCGCCTCGCGTACCCAGGCGCGCAAGCCCCACTCGTCCACCAGGTTGGATAGCTGTTTCACCTGTGGATGATCCTGCGCGTCCAACGCGCCTTCCGCTCGCAATGCCTCTAGTGCTGCATCCAGGTCAGCGGGAGTGACTTGTACAAAGAGTCGTCCCCGTAGCCATCCGGGCAGCGCCTGGCGGTCCAGATCGGGGCGGACGGCCCAGGCCACTACCAGTGCGCGCCTGGGTTTGGTGGAGCAGGAGTTGACGGGCGTCCTCTGGCAGCGCATCGCCGAACAGTTCCGCGCCTTCGTGGGTTTGACCGCCTTGGAGGGATTGTGCCGCGAGTGGACGTTGGTCCAGGCCCGCGCCGGACGGTTACCCTTCCCGCCGGAGATCGTGGGCAGCCATTGGTCGAGCGACCGCAGCGGTCGCCAGGACGTACAGGTGAACGTGGTGGCGCTCAACTGGCGGGAGCAGGCCATCCTGTTGGGGGAGTGCAAGTGGGGTGTAAAGGCGATGGCCCGCTCGGTGATCCGGGAGTTGGTGCAGAAAGCGCCACGCATCGTGCCCCCCTCTGGCTCCCCCGCACGCAGGGGGAGGAAAAGAGGGGTTGGCACGTTCACTATGTCTTTTTCGCCCGCGCCGGGTTCACCGACGCCGCCCGTACCGAGGCCGAGTCGCTGGAGGCGTCGCTGGTGGACCTGGAGAGGTTGGACGCGGATCTGAGACGGGCGCTAGAAAGGGAATGATCTCCTATGAACTATGACCAATTCCGCACGCTTTGGCACGAGGCCCTGGACGCGGCCGGCCTGATGCCCTCCCTTACCCGGCCGCTGGAGGCCGTGCATCTCGACCGACTGAGCCGGACCTATAAAACCATCGTGGTGCTGGGCGCGCAGCAAGTCCACCCGTTCTACGTCACTGCCACCCTGAGTTGGGAATGGGATGCGGCGCTGGCGTCGCGAAGCGCCACGACGGAAGAGGATCTATTGATCGAGGTGCTGGGCCAGGACGGTTACTACCTGGTCACGCAACGGCCCTGGCTGCGGGTAGACGTCGCCCTGAGTGCCACGCTGCCGGCGGATGCGCCGATCCCGATGCCGGACGGCAGTGCCTGGCGTCGCTGGGCGGCCGAGGTGAAGGCCCGGTTGGCGCCGCTGCTGCCTATTGAGAGCGTGGATGCCGGGCATCCCTTGGACGAGGAGCACGATCTGAGGATCCTCTCCTCGCGCAGCCAACCGGCCGCCCGGCTGCGCTGTGATCCCGACACTGGACGGTTGTACCTGACCCGCGTCGAACTATCGGCCTGGCAGGGGATAGACCTGCCCCGCCAGTGGGACAACCCCGACCGCGAGCCGGACCCCTGGCCCGAAGCGCAGTTAGCCGACTT
>CAZMOT010000057.1:0-20264 GCA_964568065.1 uncultured Anaerolineales bacterium | reverse complement strand
TGCTGCGGGTTCTAGCATGCCGAAGCGGTGGCGGACCAAACGGGTGGGGTCGTATGGGTGGAGGATAAGGCGCTGTTCCTCGATGCGGGGGGCGGTCCAGCAGACTTGGGGGAGGAGATCGAAGAGGAAGCTCAGGTCAGGCTCGTTGCGGAAGGCCAGGTAGGTGAGGATTGTCTTGGCTTCTTGCAGCACCGGCCAGGCCGCCAGGCGCTGACACAGGGCGACGGAGGCGGTGGTGACCTCCTCAGCGGGGAGGCCCTCCCGCAGGGAGCAGAAATGGCGACGGAGTTCGGACTTGTTCATGCGAAAAATATCCACGGCTCATCAGCTGGTTCGCCCAGTGCCGCCACCAGCAGCGTCAGTCGTGGGCTGGTTCTGCTCACTATCAGTGATACGGCGCACCTGGTAGGGTGCGCCGTATCGGTTTGGTCCGGCTATGTCACTCTGAGGTGATGCCGGACCGAGTGTTTAGAGTAACTATCCATAGGCACCACCTCCTCCGTTTGAGATAACAATATTATCCTCTGAAATGCCTACTTTGTCAAATCAGCTTTGACGGCGAGTGGGCAAGGTCACTCCTCAGTGCAATTCTGAGTAGCGTCTCGGGCACAGCACTTAGCTACGCTGTAGGCGTAGCGACGTCTTGGATGTGTGATGTGTGGAAGCAGTTTACCGGATGGGCAATCGCCGCCCTGTGGCGCTGCGGTGGGCGTGGCCAAAGTCGCGCAGGCCGTCCAATTGCGCCACATCGAACACAGGCCCGTCCTGGCAGACCAGGTAGCCGTCCAGGGCGCACTGCCCGCAGATACCGAAGCCGCACTTCATGTACCGCTCCAGGCTCAACTGGCCGGGAATGTCGCGCTCGCGGCACAACCGGTGGAGGGCGACGAGCATCGGTTCGGGGCCGCAGGCGTAGATGGCGAATGGCGAATCGCGAATGGCGAATGGCGAAATGGCGTCGGTGACGTAGCCGTGGTGGCCGGCTGTGCCGTCGTCGGTGGCGAGGATGATGTCCACTCCCAGTGCGCGGAATTGGTCGGCGTAGAGAAGACTGCCGGCTGTGCGAGCGCCGAGGGCGGCGGTGATGGGGATGCCGCGTTCGACGGCCCGTGAGGCCAGGAAGTAGAGCGGGCCCACGCCGCACCCTCCACTCACCAACAGCGCCGGCAGGTCTTCCCGTAGTGAGAAACCGCGTCCGTGGGGACCGCGCCAGCCCACGCGGTTGCCCACTTTGCATTGGTGTAGCGCGGTGGTGAAAGGCCCCACGCGGGCGACAGTGACAGTCAGCGGGGCAGGTTGGGCGATGGACATGGGCTTCTCGTCCACACCGGGCAGCCAGAGCATGACGAACTGCCCTGGCTCTGCCTCTGGCACCTCAGCATCCAGTACGAAGGTGCGGATGGTGCGGGTATCGTCACGGATCTCACGGATGGGGACGGTTTGTGGCAAGGTCACTTGTTGGTTCCCTCGCGTTGCTCTGGGCAGAAGGCGTGGACTCCCAGAACTGTCTCCAGCCCGCCGTACCCGTGCCGCTCCATGTATTCTCGTACTTTCTCACACGCTTTCTGGAGGACCGCCATCCCCCGGTAGTAGTGGCTGAGTGAGTCATTGCCGGAGATCACGGCTGTGCCGAGGAAAATCGGAGCGCCTCAACTTCAGCGAGGAACGTGTCGAAGGAGACTGGATCGCAGAGGTGATGAGCCTCAGGGCTGTCGAGAGGGTGTACGTGCCACCCCATCTTGGCGTTGTCCTTGCCGTAGACGCGATGGCCTTCGACGATGAGAGTAAAAGCTGTTTTCTCGGTCGTGACGTTGTGGAACACATCAATGAAAGAATCGTCTACGAGGTAAATGTGTAGGCTGAGGACATCAAGATCCAGAATGCGCACCGTGTACGCGGCCACGATGGAGGATTCGGTGCAAGCGACAACAATGTGTTCAAGGAGATCGCGCGGTGTCATGATAGCCAACTGTATACGTCCTCCAGGCGGCGTTTCCGGATGACCAGGGCTTCCCACTCCAGGTAGTCCCGTTCGGCCTCCCAGCGGTAGTCATCATCGTGGTCTTCGATCTCCCAACGTTTACGGTGCTTGTCGAAGGTCGTTCCGTACTTCTTCTCAAGGGCCTGCAATCCTGTCTCCATCTGCCCCAGGCGGTAAGCGAGGGCATCGCGAAGTACCAACAGCAGAGCGACGTCCGGCCGTGGCTCACCCGTCAGGTCCTGCAATGCCCGTGCCGTACCCCTGGGGAGCACCAGTGTGGACCTGCTATCCAATGTCATAACTCATCGTCCCTCTCGGTGCCATCGAAGCCAGATGACGATGGCGTGCCATCCGAGATAATTGTACATCCGCCGGCACGTATTGTCAATTGGCCCATCCATCGGATGGTTCATAGACGCATCTGGTGGTTCCAGGGTGCTCTCATCCGTTCTATCTGTGGTTGAAATTCTATGACCACGCCCTCCCCCGAAACTCCTCCACCCCGCCGTACCTGTGCCGCTCCATGTAATCCTGCAGTTCCTGGCACACCTTCTGGAAGACCTCCATCCCCCGGTAGTAGA
The DNA here is from genome assembly GCA_964568065.1 of uncultured Anaerolineales bacterium. GTDB lineage: Bacteria > Chloroflexota > Anaerolineae > B4-G1 > B4-G1 > CAZMOT01. The sequence goes on along the minus strand of CAZMOT010000057.1, from coordinate 17,702 downwards.
CGGCCGAACCGATGCCGACGGCGGTGGCGCCCACCAGGATCATCTCCACCACGTCCCGCCCGGTCGTCACGCCGCCAACAGCCACCACCGGCACGTCCACCGCACGACATAAGTCGCGCACGCAGCGGACGGCGATGGGGCGCATGGCCGGGCCGCTCACGCCGCCTGTCCCGTGCGATAGCACCGGACGACAGGTTTCGATGTCCAGGATGATGCCAGGCCCCAGGCTGTTGATAGCGGTGATGCCGTCTGCCCCGGCTTCCACCACCGCCCGTGCGATCTCTACCACGTCAGTCACGTTGGGCGAGAGTTTCACCAGCACCGGGATGGCGGTGTTCTGCTTCACCCGCCGGGTGACCTGGGCCGCGACGTAAGAGTCGGCGGCGAACATCTGCAGGTAGCGGGCGTCTACGTTGGGGCAGGAGATATTGACCTCAATGAGGTCGGGTTCGGCTTCGGAGATGAAGCGGGCCACAGCGCCAAAGTCGTAGATGGTCTCGGCAAAGATGCTGGCGATGACCGGCACTCCCAGTGGGGCCAGTTGCTCCTTCGCGGCCTGGATCTCCTCCACCATCACCTCGACGCCGGGGTTGGAGAGACCCACGGCATTGATCAAGCCCGGCCCCCAGTCCAGGACTACCGGATTGTGGTGACCGGGACGAGGCTTGAGGCTGCAAGACTTGGTCGTGATCCCACCCGCGCCGGACCGCGCCACGCGCGTCATGACTTCGTGGCTCAGCCCCAGGATGCCCGAGGCCAGAACCGTCGGGTTGGGCAAGCGGACCTCACACAGGTTGATGGTCAGGTCAGGCTCATGCATGGGTTCACGAATCCCGAACTCCCACATCACGAACGGCGCAGGTAGGCCATAACCTCGGCATACTGGGCGGGGGTGATACGGGTGGATTCCCGCAGTGCATCCAGGACGTTGGTGAACTGGAGGACGGCGTGCAGGCGGTAGCCGCGCTGGGCCAATTCCTCGGCACCTCCCTGTTCTCGGTCTACCAGCACCAGCACGTCGCGCACGATAAGGCCGGCTGCCTCCAGCAGCGCGATGGCTTCCAGTTTGCTGCCCCCACGGCTGAGCACATCGTCCACCACGAGCGCCGTCTCCCCTGACTCGAAGGTTCCTTCGATGGCGCGGCGGGTGCCGTGTGCTTTGATCTGCTGGCGTGAGTAGATGAGGGGCCGGTCCATTTCCAGCGCCAGCGCCGTTCCAATGGGCAGGCCCGCGTAGGGGATGGCAGCGATGCGGTCGAATGTGAGTTCGCGGGCGACCTCGGCCAGGGCGTGGGCCACGTACCGCAGTAGCGGCGGATGGCTTACCAGCAGGCGTAGGTCAACGTAGACAGGGGAGATGATGCCGGACTTGAGGGTGAAGGTGCCGAACTGGACGCAACCGGCGTCAAAAAGACGGTTGGCTAGTTGACTCATTGGGCAGTCTCCCGGAGTTGGTTGATGTAGTCGCGCAGGGTCAACGCGGCGAGGCGGGCGGCCTCGGCAAAGTCGGGCCCCGGCAAGGCGTAGATGATACCGCGCGAGGAGTTGATGACCGGGCCAAGGCCGTCGGCGGTGGGACCGTGTGTTACAGCCGCTTCCAGGCTCCCTCCTTGCGCGCCGACACCGGGGATGAGGAACGGCAGGTTGGGAGCGATTTCCCGCAAGCGCGCCAGTTCCTCGGGATACGTTGCTCCTACCACCAGGCCACAGGTTCCTGGGTATTCCGTGTCCCACTGCACCGCCAGGCGAGCTACTTCCTCGTACAACGGGTGGTCACCCACGGGCTGATCCTGCAAGTCTGGCGCGGAGGGGTTGGAGGTGCGGGCCAGGAGAAAGATCCCCCGGTCAGCCCATTCCAGGAAGGGCCGCGGCCCGTCCAACCCCAGGTAGGGATTGACCGTGGACGCATCCACGCCCAGCGTCTCGAACGCGGCGCGGGCGTAAGCGGCGGCGGTGTGTCCCACGTCGCTGAACTTGGCGTCGAGGATCACGGGGATGTCGTCTGGAATGCTGGCGATCAGTTCCTGGAGTGCGCTCAAGCCCGGAGGTCCCTCGGCCAGCCAGAAGCCCAGATTGGGCTTGAAGGCACAGACCAGGTCGGCGGTTGCTTCGACGATGGCGTGGCCAAAGGTAAGCAATGGGTTATCCCCTTTCACGGCGTCGGGCAGTCTATCCATGACGGGGTCAAGCCCCACGCAGAGCCAACTCTGATTGCGGAGTTGGGCTTGTCCTAGTTTCTCAGTGAACGTGGTCATTGCCTGCACCTCTACAATTGCTTTCCCAGCCCAGTGCCATCGGGTGGCGCTGGACAATGACATCAGCGTAGCCGGATACGACCCGTGCGGCGCCGGTCAGTGTCTCGTCTTTGGCAGCCGAGGTGGTCTTTGCCCCCCGCTGCGGAGATCACGTCGCCGCCCAGCCGATACATCGCGCTCTCAGAGCTAAGGCGCGTATTGTCAATCGGCATATCCTCCTCCTATGCCGATGTGATACAAAAAAAGACCTTTGGAGAGGTGTCCAAAGGTCGAGGAAAGCACTTTGGGTGGGGACGTGGATAGCTTCCCCGTGCGTGTTGTGGTTTCAGACTGACTGTAGTCCGGTCTCCAGGCATCGGGCGGGAGTATACCGCAGTCGGCAGGAGATGTCAAGTTGGGCTTGGTGCCTTTTCGAAAGGTGGATTCCCCACCGAATTGTTGTACTATCCCGGCAAACGGACGGCTTGCCCCTTGATGCTCCCGCTGGTACAATCAGTACTGGCCCGTGCATCAGAGTAAGGAGATTGCAGGATGAACTTGTTTTACGACACTATGCCAGGCTATACTGATTTCGTCCGCAATAACCTGCACCGCTTCAGGCAAGTCGAACAATTCCTCCCATTCGCCAATCCCACGTTCAGCAATCCGGGCTTTGGGGACGCTCCCTACCGGGTGTTGATCGTCAGGCTGTCTCCCTTTCGGGACGTAGACCGCTCCATCCCCCATCTCTTCCTGTTTCAGGAAGTTCGATGGGCACTACCGGACGCATTTGTTGATCTGGCGTTTTTCCCCTCCGCGGGAGAGCGAGACCTGTTTAGGCAAGAGGGTATCCCCTTCCTCATCGGCACCCAATCGCTGCGCTCCGCCGATGCATTCGATCTAGTGCTGATCTCCAACGCCTACACGTTGGAACTGATCAACTTGCCCTACCTGCTGATCAGTTCGGGCATTCCGCTCTTTTCCAGCCAGCGGCGGCTTCAGAAAGCGCGGCTTCAGAAAGCGCGGCTTCAGAAAGCGCGGCTTCAGAAAGCCGGGCCGGAGTGGCCGATCATGATCCTCGGCGGATCGAACGCGCTGGCAGCTCAGGCCATCATCTGCGAGGACGGCGACAGCTTGGTGGACGGCATCTTCTTCGGTGAGGGGGAGGGGCTGGTCGGCGAGCTGGTGCGCTTCTTGCAGTGCAACCGCGAGATGGACAGGAACGAGTTGCTGGAGCGAGCAGTCGGACAGACGACGGGATTCTGGGCGGCGGGATCGCTGCATGCCATCACAAAAGCCATCTGCACACCAGAAGCGCAATTCTTGCCGGTAGAGTACCCTATCCTCAACAGCCCCGAAGCACACACGGCAAACCTGCAGATCAATTACGGCTGCCCTGCCTTTTGTTCTTTCTGCTTTGAGGGATACGACCGCAGGCCGTACCGCGAGCTTTCCCTACCAGACATCCTCTCTGCTGCCCGCCGCATCAAGCGAGCGCAAGGGGTTGAGGAACTGAATCTCTATGGCTTCAACTTCAACACACATCAGGACATCCTGGAGATGATCCTGGAGCTACATCGCCTTTTCGACCGGGTGAGTTTCAAGAGTCAGCGGTCGGACATTCTGCAGCACGCAGGCGTCTTGCTAGAGGCGGAGGTCGAGGCGGATAAACGGGATTTCACCCTCGGCATCGAGGGGATCAGTGAGCGCCAACGGGCGGGGCTGCATAAGAGTCTGTCCACGGAAGATGTTACTGCCTTGCTTAAGCGCTTGCTCACGCTCAAGATTCGCCGGGTCAAACTCTTCTACGTCCTGACCGGCTATGAAACCGCCGAGGACATTGAGGAGTTTCGACGCTTCTTGAGGTGGCTGAAGGAGATCCGCCGCTCCCGTAACAGGCGACTGCACGGACGGCACGTCCGCGTGATCTTTAGCTTTGGGCTGCTGGTACGTATGCCGCGCACGCCGCTGCGATACGACCGCTTGTTCCTTGACGAAGAAACGTGGCGGCCGTTGATCGGCCAGGTCAAATCGGCCTGCGAGACGAACGGGTTTGAATTCCGGCTCGCCTTCGACTGGCCAGCTTATTGCGTCACTCAGGTGTTGGCCGTGGGCAGGTACTGGCTGGTGGAGCCGATGGTGGCCCTGGCTCAGAAAGGGTACTGTTTCGACACCGCGCTGCCGCCGGAATACTGGAACGAGCTCAGGGGCTGGATGGAGCGCGCGGGCCACTGGAACGACGCTTTCCTGGGCGAGAAGGGGCCGGACTATCCCTTTGCGCTGGAGTTTGTCGAGTCGAACGTCTCCGCCGAGTTCCTGTACCGTCAGTACCGGGAAGCCCAACCCCCCTCGGTCCCCCCTACGAGGGGGGAAGTTGGAGCCGGCATGGACAGTGGCTACTGCCTGGGGAACCGCGAGCAGCCCGGTCACTGCCTGGGATGCGGGGCCTGCGCGGACGAGGAGCAGAGGCGGGCGATCACGCATCATCGAATCCGCCAGCCAGGGCGTGGGCAATACATGGCACAACTGCAAGAGGTGATGGCTCGCAAGCGACGACTGCAACCGGCATATTGCCTGCTGCGTTTGGATTCGTGGCTGGCCGGAGTCCTGCCGGAGTTCCTCGATGGGTTCGTCTTCAAAGAACTCCTCGCTCGGTATCCTGAGCAAGCGGACAACCTGCTGGCCGTGCGAGAGAGTCTGTTCACCCTCCGCCCCAACGACCGTCGCTTTCCTACAATGAGCGGAGAAACCGTCTTTGCCTTGAAAGCCTGGGACGTCAAAGTGCTGGAGCGCGTGCTGGCCGATGCGCGAAAGCACCATGGGATGGGATTCCAAATTGTGGGGCCGGCCGAGGATTTTAGTCCGGGAGAATTCAGCAGGCTGCATCTGGACGTGCACTTACCAAGCGAGCACTTTCCCGAACCGCGAACCCGATTGGAGCAGTACCTGCGCGGCGCGTACGTCCCGTACTCGCTGCGACGGGAGGGAAACTGCCTCCGCTTCGACCTGCCCCGCAAGGCGCTCAAGAAGAGAATTCTCTTCGGCGGCTTTCTGGAGACACGGGAGGACGGCTTCTTTGCCAGCCTGGACGTGGGGCCAAAATTCGATCTGTTGGCATTCTTACGGACGTTCGACGAGGGAAGTCTGTTCCGCCACGCACGAGTGCAGGTCTCGGTGATACGATGGTAGCGGCAGATTGCCCGCGAGTACAGGCAACCTGCCACAGTGTGCTACTTGGGCGTTAACAACCTCATCGGCAGATCTGCAGTAACCCGGCCAGGCGGTGGCGTTCCGCTTCCACCGCTGCGGCTGCATTCTCGAGCGCGGCGTAGGCGAGCAACTATTGCTTCTCGTCCACCAGGCCACCTCCGTACGATCGTGGCGTCTACGTAGGCACCCAGACCTCACCTCAACCAGGGATTGGATCGCTTCTCCTGCCCCACCGTCGTCTTGGGGCCGTGGCCAGGGTAGAGGACGGTCTCGTCAGGCAGGGCAAACAGTACCTCGCGGATCGAGCGCATGAGCGTATCCCAGTCTCCGCCGGTCAGATCGGCACGCCCCACGCCCATCGCGAACAGCACGTCACCGTCAAAGGCCACTCCCTCCTCCTCCAGGTAGAAGGTCACGCTGCCGGGGGAATGGCCGGGGGTGTGCAGCACCTGGAAGCGGAGCGTGCCCACCTCCAGCACCTGCCCGCCCGCCAGTTCGACGTCCGGCATGGGACTCTCCTTCACCGGGATGCCGAACAAGGCGGCGCCACCCCGTGCCTGCAGGATGGGCAGTTCCGCCGGATGGAGCGCCAGGGGCGCGCCGGTGGCGGCCACGATTTCTGCGTTGGCCCCCATGTGGTCAAAGTGGCAATGGGTGTTGAGGACATAGTGGATGGTCAGTCCGCTCTCCCCGATGGCCTTGAGGATGCGCTCTGGATGCCCACCGGGGTCAATCACCACTCCCTCCTGCGTCTCCTCGCAGCCGATGAGGTAGCAATTGGTCTGGATTATGCCGACGTGGATTGTGTGGATAATCATAGTTGGTCTCTTCTAGAAAGCTCCCAGCCCTCGTCCTCGAGGGCGTGTTTGCAGAGCCGGTCTCGCCCGAGATGCCCTCGCTGGCGGGGGCTGCGAGCGGCGGCCTCGTTTCAAGCCGGAGTTCGGCTGTACAAGATGGCGTTGCCCCGTTTCCCCACTGCCTCAATCACGCCCATCTCGCGTAGGCAGTAGGCCATCTGCTGTGCTAGCCGGCGGGATTTGGCGAGAGCGGCGGCCAGGTCGGAGGTCGTGAACGGCTCAGGCAGGGCGGAGGGAACGAGGGCCACCATATCCGCCGGTGTTTCGAAAAGCCGACGATCTATCACCTGCAGCAGCCTCCGCTCGTGTGTGACCCAACCGCGTCTCCGCCAGCCGCGTTTGCCGTCGTAGTGGCGGACCTCCTCTTCCTGGATCAGCAGCACTTCCAGGGAAAAGCTAGGGTTCGAGAGTAGTTTTGGAAAGCTCACCAGTTCCCCAAAGACGTGTTCAAAAGCACCATGTTGGGGTGATTTGCGGCGGCTCAACTGGCCGTGTCCATCTTCTGCCAGCCTCACGATCCATTTTTCTCGCGCGATCGGATACACCAGTCGCACGGGATGGCTGGCCGTAAGCGCGGCCAACTTCCGCTTTGTGGCCGAGAAGCTCCCCGTCTGAATCTCCACCAGCAGATCGCCTCGAACGATGTCTACAATAAACCCGTCTACAGACACCTCGAACCGATCGCCTGGTCGCCCATACCAGGCCTTCAACGCGGCGTGAAGCGGCTTCTCGTTCAGCGTGCTGATCTTGTGCGCTGGCTTTTGCGGTTCCGTAGACATTGTCGCCTTTCTACTTCAGTCTGGTCGGTAGAGCACGTTGGGCAAATCCTCGTTGCGGACTCCAGCTTGCTGCAACATTCTCACGTGGGGAGATAGTTCGCCTACCTCGGCCAGGTCGTGGGCGTCCGAGCCCAGAGAGATTCTGACACCGCGCGAGAGGCACTCCTCGATGAAGCGGTGGTCGGGTTCGTTGCCGTGGAAGTTCAGCTCGGCCGCTGTACTGCTTTGAGCAAGCAACCTGGCAACGGCCCCGTAGAGATGAGTCGGGCGCTTCAACCCGACATGGAGGAAGAAGCGGAAGGGATGCGCCAACACCTGGATCGGGTGCGCCAGCAGTCTCTCCGTCTCGCGCAGGAACAGCTTTTCGGCCTCGGCTTGCGCGGCGTGGCCCTTCTCAAAGCCGGGAATGTTGTGGATCGCGCCGACCAGCAGATCCCAGCCTTGCCGATCCTCCTCAGCCAGGAGCAGGCTGCCGTCGGCACGCAAATCCACCTCCAGCCCCACGTGCACGTAGCCATTGCGCAAGCCTTGGGCAAACTTCCGGTACTCCGGCATCCGCCCTCGGCCTGTCTCCCAGGCCCTCTGTACGAGATCAACGTCGGTCTGCCACCGATAGCTCCAGGCGTCGTCCTCGTCGAAGTAGAGCTGGAAGGCATGCTCGGTAAGGCACAGTCCTTGCAGGCCCATGGCCCTGGCCACTTCAATGTTGCCTTCGGCTGTGACGGTGGTGGCACAGTAGGCGTACTCAGTGTGGCAGTGCACGTCCACCAGACCCGGAGTATCCATCGTCAGCGAGTGCTCCCGCACCTGGCTTTCGCGGTCCCTGAGTTGCACGTGTGCAAAGCGGAACGGACTCTCGCATGCGGCGGGGACGGTGTAGCAGGTCACGTTGCCAACCCGGTGGGCGGGCTGCCCGGCGTGATAGTGGCCGCTGAGCGACAGGATCACGCCAGCCTCCTCGTACCCGGACAGAATCGCCTCAGCGTTTGTGAGCACGTATGGATAGTCGCTCTCGATCTGCGGGTGCAGGGGATTATGCTGGAGCGCCACCAGGCCCAATCCGGGCCGCTCCGAGGCAACCTCGCCGGGGAGGCTGAGCCCCCCTGAAGACCTGGGCCTGGTGGTCACGTCCCCTTCGCCAACGTGGTCGTGGAAAAGGAGAAAGCCATAGCCCCCGACCTCGTGCAGGCCAGGCCCGCATCCGAAAATCTCGGCAAAGCGTTCGAAATCGCCGTCGTGATTGCCGGGAACGGCCAAGACGGGGAGACCCAAATTCCGCGCTTCTTCGGCCACGGCCACGAGGTCCTTTTCCGCACCGCTGGCTAAGCCATTGTCCACCACATCTCCCAAAATGATCACCAGTCCCACCTCGACACCTTCGTGCCGCAATCGCTGAAACGCCTTGCGCAGGAGTACCGGTCCGGGGAGGCACTGGCCCTCTTCAAGAGGACAGGTGTGATCGGCCTCACGGATGTAGTGCAGGTCGGAGATGACGAGAATGTCGAGGGGGGAGCTAGGCATATCAATATCTTCTCACCGACGTGGCAGTTGACCTGGGTTATCCCAACGGGGGTGGTGGATCATCACGGCTGCTGTTTTGCAATGATCGTTTGCACGTCCGCGATAAACATCCGAAAGTCATCCAAATCCTCTTGTAGGATGCGATATATCTCTCGCATGTTCACATCCTGATAAAGATGGACGACTCGATTACGGAAGGCATTCATAGACTGATACGTCGCTACGTGGGTGGATGGAAGCAGGCCTTTGTCTTCCAACAGGGCCAGCGTTTCTCGATCATCATTGGGCACGCCGATGCGGAGGCGAGCCACAATGTGAGTGCAGATATCGAGCATAGACTCGATGGCGACTTGGAGTAGGTGCTTGGCTGATTCAACGTTGCGAAAGTCGTCTTCAAACTCATCGAAGGGGTATGCAGCCAACGATTCCAGTGACTTTAGACTATCCTCAATGAACTGTATCCGCCCACGTATGATGTCAAGATCAAGTCCCATATTCCTGCTCCAGTGATGCGTAGTAGGCCGCTCGTCCTTCTCGCAGCCGAGGCGCAAAGTCACGATACTTGCGCAGCGTGTCCTCGATCAGGTTAGCCACGGCTACCGGGTCACGCTCAAAAAGCAGGCGTCCCCGGATTGCGCGATGGCGGAGTAGCAGCGGGGCATCGTTGATGGAAACCAGGTCCACATCCTGACTCAGAATATCCGCGATCCTAACCTGAAGTGCCAGTTGCTCTTTCAACGGGACGTCACCTGCGAACAGGACGGCTAAATCTACGTCGGAACGAGGCGTGGCGTAACCATCAACCTGAGAGCCGAAGGCAAACACGGCCAAGACCCGCAAGTTGCTTTCAAGTAAGAGATGTAACTGATTCAACCTGTCATCAAGCAGCACTCGTGTCATATCCTTTTCAGAGTAGACTATGGCTCTCCTGACGGATGATTATACCCCCAACTTGTCTGGAGGGGAAGTGTTGCGGTAACTCTGAGAGTATTGCTCCAACTCTTGTATCCGCCGTTCCAGTGCCAGCAGCGGGAGCAGAATCTGACCGATGGCCTGCTCTGTGGTCAGTCGGCCCCGCTCCCAGCGCCGGATGATCTCTTGCAGTCCGTAGGTGCCCATCACGTTCTCCTGGCCTTCAGACGTTGTTCCAGCCGCCGCAGCGCGCCCCACGAGGGCGGGGGAAAGTCGTTGCGGTTCAGGCGGGTGATGAGGAAACCGTTGGTATTGTGAGGGCTGCCCGGCCCGCGCAACTGGCAGTAGCGCACCCAACGGGCAACCATATCCGGTGTGACGTGGGGCAGGCCGACCAACCGCTGCGCCGTGGTCCGGGCCAGGCCAAAGGCGACCAGCGATTGCACCATCCACTCGATGGTCGCTTCCTCGTCTTTGGCGAGGGATGGGGGAAGAGATTGGATATTGGAGAGCGGATCAATTGTGAAGGGATCCATATTTGCGCGATAGGTGATGGTCACAAATAACCGCTTATGCTGCCGCACAAGGCACCGGCTCGGCCTGCAGTGCCCCCCGGTGGCGATCCGCCAGTAACTCGCAGAGCAAGTCGGCGGCGGCGAGAATCTTATCGGGTATACCGGCAGGATATGAGATCGCACCGCAATTGGGGCATACCATAGCCGCAATGCCCGAGATACGCACTCGCAACCCATCGCGCTCAAACTCGTGTGACACTTCCTGCCACTGGGTTTGACGACGACAATCAGCGCACAAACGTGGGCGTTTGGTGTTTACTACATTTATCATCAAATAGAGATTATAGCAAAGAGCCCCGGCTTTGTCCAACCTCTAAGAGGCTGACAGTAACCGGTGCTCGATACGCCAGGGTTCTGGTTAGGCTATGGCCTGCGTAGGCAGGGTACTCTGTGAGAAAGCGTGTTTCTTTGTCAGTGCATCGTTTTCGAATAACTGCCTTTACTCGACCCCCACAATCTGCTCCGCGAGAGCCAGAAAGACAAAGACGTTGGGCGTTTCGGCAACTCCTACGGACGCCCACCTGGGCCGCTTGCCCTCTTTCTGGATGGAGACAAAACCACGCTCTACCTTCACGCCCTTGACCTGGTCCCAGGGCAGCGTCTGCTTGCCCTTGGTAATGCCGGCTTTGCTGATACTGAGCTTGCCGAAGGAGATGGTCTCGTCGGCATTGTACGCCTCGAGCACGCGCGGCAAGATGCGGCGGGTGGTTTCCTCCCGGATGGTATTGCCCAATCCTACGATGTTGGCGAGAGCGTCGCTGAAAACGTATTTGCGCTCATCGGTTAGTCGCACGGTGTAGACGTGGGTGGTCCCAGCTCGGCGCTGTCTGGTGACATTGTAGGAGAACGACGCGACGTCGTCCCAGCGGATGATGTTCGTTTTGCCCCGCTTGGTGTAGGAGAGTCCCTCGGGGAAGACGAGGACGCGCTGGTCCTGTCGCCTGCTGGCGACGAGCAACAGCACGCCAAGCAGGGCGCCGATCAAACCGGCAGCAGAAAAGCATAACATGAAGCTATCGTCTGTTGCGGTGGATAGAAGGATGCCAACCAGGACGCCACCCAGACCGATGACGATCAAAACGATGCCGCTAATCCTGTTCCCTCTCTGCCTCGCGGCACTGGGGAGGTGCTCGGCAGTGGGAGTGCCCAGGGCCTGTGCCTCAACGGGTATATCTGATGCCATGTCTGTTCCTCCTTCCTTAAACTACAAGAGGCTGCAAGAATTTTGGGCTGAACACTTGCTGGCTTGAGAAAACGTCGGTGGGCAGTTCAGTGGACAAATTATAGCAGAGAAAATCGGCTTTGTCCAACCCCCAAAAGTGTGCTACAATATTTATTTGCCTTGACGGAGTGCGGCAAATTGACTACCTACATTCGATGGCAAGATAGAGGTAAACAGTGGCTCAAGACAAAATCATCGTGCGGGGTGCACGAGAGCACAACCTGAAGAACATCACCGTCGAGATCCCGCGCAACAAGATGGTGGTCATCACCGGCATTTCGGGGTCGGGCAAGTCGTCGCTGGCCTTCGACACCATCTACGCTGAGGGGCAGCGGCGCTACGTCGAAAGCCTTTCGGCCTACGCGCGCCAGTTCTTGGGCCAGATGGAGAAACCGGACGTGGATCAGATCGAGGGCCTCTCCCCGGCCATCTCTATTGACCAGCGCGGCGCTTCCCACAACCCCCGCTCGACCGTCGGCACCGTCACCGAGATCTACGACTACCTGCGGCTGCTCTACGCCCGCATCGGTGTGCCCCACTGCCCGCAGTGTGGGCGCGAGGTCACCAAGCAGAGCGCCCAACAGATCGTGGACGCCGTGCTGAGTACAGCCCCCGGCACCCGCTTCCAGGTGCTCGCACCGCTGGTCAAGGACCGCAAGGGTCACCACCAGGCGATCTTTGAGGACGTGCGCAAGGCGGGCTTTGTGCGCGTGCGGGTGGACGGCCGCGTCTACGACGTGGACGAGGAGATCGAACTGGACCGGTATAAGATGCACACCATTGAGGCAGTGGTGGATCGGCTGATCATCCCGGAGGGCCCGGATGAAGAAGAAAACAGCTTCCGCTCGCGCCTCACCGACTCGATCGAGACCGCGCTCCGGTTGGGCGATGGGGTGGTGATCGTCAACGACGTCTCGGTCGAGCCGCCGCGGGACGTGCTCTATTCGGAGCACCTGGCCTGTCCGGTCTGTGGTATCAGCTTGCCGGAGATTGAGCCCCGCACCTTCTCCTTCAACAGCCCCCACGGGGCCTGCCCCAAGTGCCAGGGGCTGGGCACGCGGATGGAACTCGACCCTGAGTTGATCGTGCCCAATCCCGACCAAAGCATCGCAGAGGAAGCCATCCAGGCCTGGAACATCCGGGATCAGGAAGGCTACCAATGGCACATACTCAAGGCCGTCTGCGACCACTACTCCATCCCCACCAGCGCACCCTGGCGCGAGTTGAACCGGGCCCAGCAGCACATCGTTCTGTACGGCAGCGGCGACGAGCGCATCCGCGTCCGCTACGTCAGACGGGACGGGGCCGGATACCGCAGCGATCTCATTCGCTTCGAGGGTGTCATTCCCAACCTGCAACGTCGCTACCAGGAGACAACTTCTGATTACATCAGGTCCAAGATCGAGGAATTTATGAGCCGCCGGCCCTGCCCGGTCTGTGAGGGCGCGCGGCTGCATCCGGAGGCAAGGGCAGTCACGGTGGCGGGCGAGCCGATCAGTGAGATCGCCAGTTGGCCGGTCACCAGATTGCTGGAGTGGATTGATGGACTAGCGTTGAGCGAGAAGGAGCAGGCTATTGCCCGGCGCATCCTCAAGGAAGTGTGCGACCGCTTGCAATTCATGATCAACGTGGGGCTGGACTACCTGACGCTGGACCGCACCGCCGTCACGCTGGCCGGCGGTGAAGCGCAGCGCATCCGGCTGGCGACGCAGATCGGGTCGCAACTGATGGGCGTGCTCTACGTCCTGGACGAGCCCAGTATCGGCCTGCACCGGCGCGATAACGCCCGCCTCATCCGCACGCTGCAGGAGATGCGCGACCTGGGCAACACACTCATCGTGGTCGAGCACGACGAGGCGACCATCCACGCCGCCGACTGGATCATTGACCTGGGGCCGGGGGCCGGCGAGCACGGCGGAGAAGTCATCGTCGCTGGCACGGTCGAGGACATCACCGCCTGCCCGGAGAGCCTGACCGGGGCGTATCTCTCCGGCCGCGAGTCCATCCCGGTGCCCGCGCAGCGACGCGAGGGAAACGGCAGCCAACTGGTCGTCCAGGGGGCCCGCGAGCACAACTTGAAGGACATTGACGTGCGCATCCCGCTGGGGAAGTTCGTCTGCATCACCGGCGTCTCTGGCTCTGGCAAGTCCACGCTCCTGGTAAAAGTCCTCTACCGCCGCCTGGCCCAGATACTGCACGGCTCCCGCGAGCCCGCTGGCGACCACGAAGGTATTGAGGGGTTCGAGCAAATTGACAAGGCGATCAGCATTGACCAATCTCCCATCGGGCGCACGCCGCGCTCCAACCCGGCCACCTACACCAACATTTTCACCCCCGTTCGTGAACTGTTCGCCGCGCTGCCGGAATCAAAGATCCGTGGCTACAAGCCGGGCCGTTTCTCTTTCAACGTCAAGGGGGGCCGCTGCGAGGCCTGCCAGGGGCACGGGACGCTGCGCATTGAGATGCAGTTCCTCCCCGACATCTACGTCCCCTGCGACGTCTGCCGCGGCCGGCGCTACAACCGGGAGACGCTGCAGGTGCGCTACAAGGAGAAGAACATCGCCGAGGTGCTCGACATGACGATAGACGGGGCAATGGAGTTCTTCGCCAACATCCCCGCCATCCAGCGCAAGTTGCAGACCCTGCAGGACGTGGGGCTGGGGTACATCCGGCTGGGACAGCCCGCGCCGACCCTTTCGGGCGGCGAGGCGCAGCGGGTGAAACTCTCGCGCGAGCTGAGCAAGCGGGCGACCGGGCGGACGTTCTACGTGCTCGACGAGCCCAGCGTGGGGCTGCACGCCGCCGACGTGGACAAACTGATCGCCGTGCTCAACCGGCTGGTGGACGCGGGCAACACCGTCGTCATCATTGAGCACCACCCCGACATCATCAAGGTGGCCGACTGGATCATTGACCTGGGGCCAGAGGGAGGTGACGCCGGGGGCGAGATCGTGGCTGAGGGTATCCCGGAACAGGTGGCCCAGGCCGAGGCCAGTTACACGGGGCAGCTCTTGAAGGACACGTTGGGACAGTGATGCGGTGCTGACCCCAGAAGTACGAAAACAAAAAAGAGCACGGGGGAGAGCCCGTGCTCTTCTGTTCGTATCTTGCGACTACACCCGCAGGTAGACCCTCCACTCCTCCGGCACCTTCCCGGAGGCGACCAGGTAGTTGACGCGCGGTGTCTTGGGCTCCCACCGGAGGCGCATCCCCGCCTCGTGGGGCGTGCGGTTGGCCTTGCGGTGGTTGCACCAGCGACAGGCGCAGGCCGTGTTGCCCCAGGTGTTGCCTCCGCCCCGACTGCGGGGGATCAGGTGATCCATGGTAAAGTCGGCGCGGGTGAGAACCCGGCTGTGACGCCGCTCGCCAACACGAGCGCCGCAGTACACGCAGGTGTGGCCATCGCGGGCCAGGACGCCGCGCCGGCTCCACACGGCTCCGCGCCGGGGGACGCGCACGTAGTAGCGCAGCCGCAGCACGGAAGGTACCTCGAAAACCGTGCTGGGCGTGCGCAGCCGTGCCGCGATGCCCTCGACGCCCTCGGCCACATCCCGCATCAGCAAGCCGACCGCCCGCCGGACGGGAATGACCCGCAGGGGTTCGTATGTAACGTTGAGTAACAGAACGCCCGTTGTCATGCTTTTCTCCTACACGAGACTCTCCCAGCCAAGTCATGAGCCTGGCGAGTTGCCCCACTCTACCCCGCAACGAGGTGGAGGTGCGGGGAATTGAACCCCGGTCCCGGAGGTTGCGGTGCCGGTCGTCGAGGATTCACTGTGGGCCTTTTCCCTCTCGCGGCATCCTCGGCCCCCGGTCGAAACCCGTCACCCCCACACAGGCCGGCACGGTGCTCCCGGCCCCGGCCTGGAGAGCCGGCGGTCTCCCTCACCGCGTCCCGACGACGGCCTCATTTGCCAAAGCCCAAATCCCAAACTCCAAATCCCAAAACTGCTCAACATTCCACTGCGAGTACTCGTGGCAGGCTGAATGTCATTCACAATCTTGGGGCAATAATGACATATCTCGGCTGGAAGGTGCAACAAAAAAGCGCGGGGCCTGAGTCAGACCCCGCGCTCCTCGCCAAGTGAGCAAGTCACGTACTTCCGCGGACCTCCTCCTCTGGCGAGGACCCGGGCTCGTACCCCAGGAGCGACCATAGCGCCACCGAAAACTCGGCGGGGCTCGTGATATGGTGTTGATAAAGTGCTGTCAACTCTGAGATTGCCTGTTCTACGATGTAGGCCCTGACGATCTCGGCCATCGTACATTCCTGCGCTTCGGCCTGTTGGCGGAGCCACTCCACCGTCTCGGTTGGCAGACGTATCGCCAACGTCCGATCGGGCAAGCGCTGAGGTGCACGTTTACCGGCCGTCCGCACATCGTCCAATATAGAACGGACGGCGGTGGAGACCATCGGGTCTTGTATGCAGTTACTCAGATGCCCCAGGTATACGTTCATGGCAACTGAGATTATACCACAGTCTGTGCCCGCGTCAAGGGTACAGACCGGGCGGGCAAAAGCGTGGTGAACAGTCCTCTCTCGCCGCGCACGAGCACTTGCCCGCTCTCCCTGTATGGGGTATACTAGTTGTTACCATGAGCAAATGACAAATGGACAAATGAACAAATGACAAATGAACAAATGACAAATGAACAAAAAAGCGGTTCAACATTGTGGATGTTATTCCGAATCCAAGGGCAATAATGACATAGCCGATCTCGTCTCTGGCACGTGGAGACCCAAGATGACTAATAGCATGATCTGAGCAATACGACCGCGGGAGGTTGGCATGGCAGGTGAAACTGTGTTGGTGACAGATGACAGCCTGGTCTACCGGGATCTGGTTGTCAATCACGTGCTGAAACCCAACGGCTATAAACCACTGATCGCATGCGATGGAGAGGAGGGATTGCGCGTTGCCTTGGAGGAGGCGCCAGACCTGATCATCATGGACATGCTGATGCCGGGAATGACCGGCATCCAGGTACTGGAGGCCCTCTACGAAGCGGGCATCTGTCATTATGATGACGCTGCACGGTTCAGAGGATCTGGCGGTGCGGGCCTTCCGCCTGGGCGTGAAGGACTATGTCATCAAGCCGTTTGGCGTGGAGGAACTGCTGGAGGCCATAGACAGGGCACTAACCGAGGTGCGCTTGCGACGGGAGAAAGACGCCCTCACTGAGGAATTGATGAGGGTGAACCAGCAGCTTGAAGCCGTGCTGACCAATACAGAGGAAGCCGTGCTGCTGGTCGAGGAGAGCAAGAAAGCACGGGTGCTATTGGCCAACCAGGCTGTTCGCCGGGCTTTCGGTATGGGTGACGACGTCACTGGCCAGCCGTTGGCGGAGGTGCTGCACGACGAAATCCTGACCGATGCTTTCCAGCGAGCGAGAGCCAGTGGGGAACCTGCTCGCGCTGAGATCCCCCTGGCCGACGAATTCACCCTCAACGCGAACGTCACGCCCATCCCAGGGGTGGGCCAGGTGGCAGTTATGCAAGACATCACGTATCTCAAGGAACTGGACCGGATGAAGTCCGAGTTTGTCTCCACCGTCTCTCACGACCTGCGTTCGCCGATGACGTCAATCAGAGGTTTTGCCGATCTGTTGCCGGCGGTGGGGCCGCTCAACGAGCAGCAGGTGCAGTTCCTGGACAAGATCCGGCGCGGTATTGAAACCGTCACCGAGATGATTACCGATCTACTGGATCTGGGGCACATCGAGGCTGAGGTTCGCATGGATATGGAGACGTGCGACGTGGGGGACATTGTCGAGAAGGCGGTAGCGGTCCAGCAAAGCCACGCCGAACTCAAGAAGCAGACACTCGAGATGCAAATCGCGCCTGATCTGCCGTCCGTGTTGGGCAATCCGGTGCGATTGGGTCAGGTTGTGTCCAACCTGGTCAGCAACTCGGTCAAATATACACCGGAGGGAGGACACGTCTCGGTAGCTGCTACTGTGGAAGGTGGTCAGGTGGCAGTGACGGTAGAAGACGACGGCATTGGCATCCCTCAAGATGACCTACCACACATCTTTGACAAGTTCTATCGCGTTGACGAGCCCGAGACGGAAGGCATTATCGGCAGCGGACTGGGCCTTTCTATTGTGAAAACCATTGTCGAAAAGCACCAGGGGCGTGTCTGGGTCAGCAGCCAGGAGGGAGAGGGCAGTTCCTTTACAATTGTGTTGCCAGCCGCCACCTGACCGTCTGACCAGGACCAAAGTGAAAGTAAAACGAAACCGCCGGTGGGACCAATACCGGCGGTTTTCAGTACCCCCGCCGCGACTTGAACGCGGGCCACCGGCTTCGCAGGCCGGTGCTATATCCACTGAGCTACGGGGGCACGTGGCACCTTTTATACTATGTTACCCAAACTCACGTACTCTATTTC
>CAZMOT010000056.1:0-21008 GCA_964568065.1 uncultured Anaerolineales bacterium | reverse complement strand
GTTGGGAGGGGGTCTGCCTCATCCAACGCGACGGGAGTTGGAGCAGGCCGTCCTGGACGTGGGTTTGCTGGCCGGTTTCCTGAGCCTGATGGCCGTAGTGATCGTTCATCGGAAATCCAGGAGAGTGTACATCGCCTTGGCCTCGTTTATCATCGCCTCCATGCTCATCGGCCCGCTGTTGGAGGCCCATCAGGTGCATGCCTTCGCTGAGGAGCAGAACGCCCGACGCGTAGAATACGAACAGCAACGAGAAGAGGGCCTTGCCGCGCGTGAGTTACGGCAACGACTGAACACCACCGATTTTGATCCCCACGCAGATTCGTTGGAGGATGGAAAATGGAGAATGGAGAATGGAGGGTCGGATGAACAATCTCCAATCTCCCTATCTCCCTATTCCCTACTCCCTGCTGACGAGGACGACGGCACCGACACGGACGGCGACGGCTTGACCGACAAGATGGAAAACGACATCTATGAAGACACCGGTATAGATTGCTCTACAAAGGCGGACTGTGATGGCGATGGCCTCGACGATGGGATAGAGCTTATCGAGCTTGGCACCAACCCCATCGACCCGGACACCGATCACGATCTTATCAGCGATGGGATTGAGGTCAAGGGCTTCGAGTTGTATGGCCAGCAGTGGTACTTGAACCCGTTGGACGACGACACGAACCGCGACGTTCAGCCCGATGCGCTGGAATGCTCTGCTCTGATAGACATAAACGAACATGGTAATCTTGACGAACAAGCGCACGAGGACATCAAGGACGAGGGGAGAGCGTGCTCTGACACCGACGGAGACGGCACCCCCGACGTGTTTGACTTCGACGACGACGACGATGGCGTCCCGGATGACGTTGACCTATCTCGGACGACCGTGATGGGCGGTGGGAGAGATGTGAGTGGCAATGTCACCGGGCTTGCGGACCAGACTTTGCAGTTCCAATTAGATCAACTGTACATCGACACGCCGACCTTCGTAGATTTCCAGTTCCGTCCGGCCAACCCCGAACACCTATGGTATACGCTCAACGTTTTGGACTGGCCAACTGGTGACACAGACGGCCAGATTCAGCGTGTCTTCGATACCACGTACAAAGATATCCGTGAGGCCAAGGGTGAGGAGAGTGAGCCCAAAGACGCCAATGGCGACATGCGGCTGATCCCGATGCTGGAAATCGAGATACCCTTTAACAGCCAGATTCCTTCCGGCAACTTGCCCGTCATGCCGGGCGCTCCCACAATTGAGGCAACGACGCTGGTCACCGCCTGGCTTGACACCGATACAACCAACAGCTACGGCATCTCCGTCAGGAAGAAGGATGACACGGGCGCACTCCTGGCCTACGTGCCGGTGAACCTGGTGCCGGACAAAACGGGGGATAGCCCGGTGGCCTTCTCGGCCAGGATGGTCTATCGGCCCATCAGCGACACCTTTGGCCTCGCGCAGCAGGCGCGCCTGGTGTGGCTGGTGGAGGGGCTCACCGACTCGTGCACCGATACGCCAGACGACTACCTGCCCGACGACGACGACAGGCGCGATAAGTGGTGCGAGGACACCGGGAACTGGATACAGAACCCGGACTCGATCCTGCATACCTATTACGACGACTGGTGCCTGACGGGCCTGGCGGTGCGGGAGGACCACGGCCTGGACCTCGGCGTGGCCTTCGAGGACCCCACTTTCGACGGGCGGGATCCAAGATTTGAGCAGTTTCTCTGGCAGTTGGCGCGCAATCTGGATCGAACTTTTATCGCCGGGCGGCGTGATTCGACCGGGCAGCGCGATATCACCATCGAGGAAATCAAGAACCGTTTTGACAAACGGAGCAACTCCAGCATCCCCGATGATGACGAACGGCTCTGGGGGATCCCCAAAGAGGCCTTGTGCGTGGAGACCTACCCCACCTACCCTGATCAATCCTACATTGCCACTCTGCCGCTGACCCATACCCTGCAGATTCTGAACCAGTACTTTATCACCCACGTCGGCAGCGTTACGCCCACCTTGCTCTTCCTCCGCGAGGAGAAGTATCGCAGCGCCAACCTGGATATGAGCGCGGACATCATTGACACGCAAGCAGCGCAGGGAAACGACGGAGTGATTGCCAGCAGCCAACTTACCGTGATCCTGGACGAAGGCAAGATCGAGGAACAGGTGCTGGCTGGCATGAACTGGGCCCCTTTTCGATTCAAAGGGGCGGGCGAGTGGGAAGCGTACCCCATCGAGGAATACTGGGACTGGATCAGGGAACGCTACGAGGAGATCTTTATGGACGAGGAGCCAGACGATCCACAGGGATACAGGAACGCCGGGCGGGTCACCCTGGCCCGGGGCTCCTACGTGGCGTTTTTCCATGGGTCGAGTGGCATCGTCCAGACCGGGGATCCCGTGCCCCTGGACCCCGACGATTACACCCGTCAAATGACGGACGGTGAAATACTTGCGGAAATAGAAGGATTCTCAGGCGTGCCGGGCGGTTGGACCGCGACCGGCGGCGTGATCAAGGGGATTGTGAGCGACATGACCGAGACGGCTGTCGAAAGCCTCCAGTGGTACCTCCGGGCTTGCAGATTCACTGGCAACCAGATTACGTGGGGAAATAGGCTGCTCGAATTCCTCGGAGGCGCGCCAAAGGGGTTAAAGTCGTGGGGCAAGTTTTTCAAGCTGCATCGGTTCTCGCCAGAGTTCACGTGGAAGGCGAAATTCAACACCGGGCTGGCCATTTTCGGCGCCACCGCCGCCATAATAGGGGTGATGGCGTTTACCGCGATTGGCATCGCCCTCGGCCTGGAGGGGGAGGAGATCGTCTTTCACGTGCTGGATACGATTAACTTTTTGATAACGGTCAAGTGCTTGATGAGTGCCATCAATGACGCCTACAAACAGGTCAAGAGCGCGGGGGGGCTATTGAAGGCGATGAAATCCGCGACGGTCAGCATCCGCGATGCAGGTACTATCGCGGCAATTGTCGGCACGGTGATAGTGGCGCTGGTCGAGATTGGCGTCTTTGTGGCTCAGATGGTATCCGCGGGAGTGCAATTCGCCTCGCTGGCCTTCAACCTGGCTTTCGCAGCGATGATGGCGAACATCATCGTGGCCGTCATCATGTTTGCCATTGGTCTGATCCCGATAGTTGGGCCAATCATTGTGGCCGTTATTGGCTTGATTGATTCGATCATCAGCTTGATATGCAAATTGGCCGGGGTGGAGGAGAGAGTGACGGCCCCAGTGATCGGGTTGAATCCGTGCCAGGGGATCTCTGGCGCTCTGGCCAAAATAGTTCAATTCCTCATATATAGTCAAACCCCGGTGGTTGACCTGCAGGAAAAGAACCGTTTGGAGGTGTACAACTTCCAACCCACTATGGGGAACAGCCACAGGGGGTTTGCGGTGGGGAACAGGCTCAAGTTGAGCGCAGACGTCGTCAGCAAACTCTACAAATCAACGCCCACGTCTCCCATGGCATACCTCTACTATTGGCAGTACGATGCAAAATATCAGAAGGACTCCGCCTTCGAGTACGAGTTTGCGACCACGGAGAGTGAGATTCACGAGTCCCTGAGCACAGGCAGCGCCAATAGGAGCCTGTGGAGCGCTGGTGCCCCCTATTCCCGGACGTTTCAGGTCGCCAGCGGCTTCGATTTTCTCCTTGGTGACGTCGGTATCAATCAGAAAGTCTCCGCTTACTTGAATGAAGGGCACGCCGTAAACGCCCAGGAATGTTTCCTGGTGCCCAATCCTATTCCCCCATACACTCCCCCCGCAATCCCCGTCTGCCATCTTCGGGATGAGAAAGATACCTATAACATTGATATTAACCTGAAGCTCGACGTCTTTCCCGCGTCGCTCGATGGGTTCTACGAACTGACGGCGAAAGATGGCGGCTACGCCCTGGCCTGGGGCCAAAGCGGCAACGTCACCTTCCCCGTGCTGCAGGATGCGGACGGCGACGGCCTGCGCCGCCTGGCGCTCGGCGGCGACGATCCCAACGATAGCACGCCTGATACGGATTTCGACGGCCTGTCCGACTTCTTCGAGGTGCGGTTTGGGAGCGATCCCGCCGACGCGGATGGGGACACCGACGATGACGGTCTGACGGATTACGAAGAAGCCCGCTATGGGACGAAACCCTACCACGCCGACACCGATCACGACGGTCTGAAGGACGGAGAGGAGGTAGCGGGGTGGGAGTTTGTCTACGATTTCGATGACCAGAATCAGCCCTGCATCATCCTCGTGACCTCGGACCCCCTGGACCCGGACACGGATGGCGATGGCCTCCTGGACAAACTGGAGAAGGTCTACAGCTTCCACCCCCGGGTTCCCGGGCCGGCTGACGTCCTGACGATCGAGTCCATTATCAGCGACGAGGACGGCATCGTCAAGCCAGGTGATACTATCGCCTACACCGCTACCATTGAGAACCAGCTCAGAGACCGCTACGCCCTGGGGCTTTTTGAGGTTGAATTCCCCGCGGCCCTCCAGAATGAAAGTCTGGAACCCCAACCTTATGAACTCACCCCACGTGGACAAGCGACCATGGCCGGGAATGTCACCGTTGTTAACCCTACCCACTCGCAGCAGATCAGCCTGACTAATACCGCTGGGGCCATCATCGCCAATTTTCGGGAAGATGCGGCCGGACGGGACCTCTGGCTGCACCTGGATGAGGCTCAAGGCGCTACCACCTTTAGCGACGATTCGCTGTTGGGGCACGACGGCACGTGCACCGGCACCCAGTGCCCCACCGCTGGGGTGGTTGGCTACGCCGTCCGCGCTCTGCAGTTTGACGGAAACAACGACCGTGTGACCAGCCAGGTGGACGTCTCTGAGGAGAACTACACGCTGATCCTGTGGTTCAAGACGTCCTGTGACAACTGCGGCATATTCTCTGCGGTAGGGACTGGAACCAGCTGTCACGACCGCGATGTCTACCTGGAAAACGGTAACCTCTGTGCCCGGACAGGCAGAATAGCAAGCGAAATGATCTGCACCTCCGGCGTAGATTACGCCAACGATGGCTGGCACCACGTGGTTCATACCTTTGGTGGGGCTCAGGGCGGTCAGAGGCTTTACGTGGATGGTGCCCAACAGGCGGCGGGCAGCGTGTCTCAATCGGATTTCACCGCGCAAAACGCAGTTCGCATCGGTTTTGCGGCCAGCGCCGCCCAGGACTACTTCGCCGGCCTGATTGACGAAGTGGAAATCTACCCCTATGTCCTCTCCGCCGGAGAGATCGCGGACCGCTTCAAAGAGCCCGTCTTCCACGCGAGATTCGACGAATCCTGGGCGGGAGCCTTCCAGGATGTCTCCCCCTACCGGAACACGATAGGATGCTCCAGCGGGAAGTGCCCTGCTGCCGCGTATGCGGGCGTCATGGGCCAGGCCGCTCACTTCAATCAAAGACAGTACCTGAGCGTGTCGGGAAGCGACAGCCTGGACTTGAGTCAGAGGGACGGCCACTTCACCCTGGCGGCCTGGATCTATCCTCAAGACGATTTCCGGTGGCAGGGCATTTTTGGCAGGGAAAGCCTCACTACCTACGGGGGCAAGTATGATTATCCCGGGCTATACGTCAGGGGTAGAGAACTGAAAGCTGCGTTTGGCAATGGGACGCGCCGATGTGAGGTCACCGCGTATCTTCCAGCTTTGAGCGGCTGGCGATACGTGGCGGCGACCTTTGACGGCGTCAACTTCAAGCTCTACGTCAATAACCAGGAGGTGGCTTCGGACGCGAGCTGTTCGGGGACGAGGCCGTATGGACGGCAATCGTTCTACGTCGGCCGCGCCTACAGCCGCGCGTGGGTCATTTTCGACCGGGTCGAGGTTGAGGAGGAAGGGGACGGCGACGGCTCGGCCGAATATGCTGGCAAGGTGGATGGAAGTAGGGACGATTATGATCAGGGAACAACAGTCTGGGTCATGCACAACATAGACCCTGGGACGTACGATCTCCCCTACGCCTGCTCCGTCGAGGGTGATGGGGTGCATTCCGTCGCGCTCTGGGAGATAGACGCACCCATCGAGGATTTCAGGGGCGACAGTGACTTGAACGTCTTCGAGGAGTTCTACAACACCGATCTTGGAGATTTCTCCCAATATTACGACAACGACGGTAGGGGTACGCTCTACTGGAGCATCGACAACGAGTTTTACACCGGCAAAGTGGACGACTTGCGCATCTACAACTATGCCCTCGATGCATACGGAGTGGCAGACCTCTACCTGGGCTCAATACGCGTCCTTGAGACACGCTTTGACGAACCTCCCGGTGCGCACACTTTCCGCGATTACTCTGGCAACAACAACACCGGCGTCTGCGACGGCGACCACTGCCCGGTCACGGGGCTGGCCGGACGGTCGAATCAGGCCGCTCGCTTCGATGGGACAGATGATTACGTAGAAGTCTCCATAGACGTCCCGGAGACGGACTATGGCCTGTCCTTGTGGTTCAAGACGTCGTGTCGTAATTGCGGCATCTTCTCGGTTGTTGCTGGGAATAGCCACGACCGTGATGTCTACCTGAGCAACGGTAACATCTGTGCCCGCGTTTATAGTGACCAAACCGTATGCACCTCCGGTACGGATTACGCCAACGGGCGGTGGCACCACGTGGTTCATACCATTGGCAGCAGTATTGGCGGC
This sequence comes from uncultured Anaerolineales bacterium, assembly GCA_964568065.1. GTDB lineage: Bacteria > Chloroflexota > Anaerolineae > B4-G1 > B4-G1 > CAZMOT01. The sequence goes on along the minus strand of CAZMOT010000056.1, from coordinate 14,356 downwards.
CAAAAGATCTACGTTGACGGCCAGGAGCAGGCCAGTGGCACGAAGGCTCAGTCTGACTTTACCGGGCAAACTGGGGTCAAGATTGGCTACACCGTTAGCGCTGCGAACGACTACTTTGACGGCCTCATTGACCAAGTCACTATTGTCAGAGGGGCCATCACTATCGCAGACGTCAACGCTCTCGCCGCCGATGTGCCGGTGCTAAACATGCACCTCGATGAACCACTCGGCGCCACCACATTCCGCAATGAGGCCAATCTGGATAGCCTTGGCGTCTGTTCCGACGACTGCCCCAAGACAGGCGCCAAGGGGTGGATGCGCCGGGCCGCTCGCTTTGATGGCATTGACGACGTGATCTCCGTGCCTCCTAACTCCGCCCTCAACCTGACCAAGTTCAGCGTGGGCCTGTGGGTCTATCCCACCCAGAGGAAGCCTGTTACCCAAACCCTGATCACGAAGGAGTTCTTCGCCGGCGGGTTGAGAAACTATGGCCTGTTCATCGAGCCTGATTCCATGCAGTTGAGATACACAGACTATCTCCACGTGCTGACCAGCACGCCGGACGCGCTGCTCGAGAATCAATGGAACCACGTGATGGTCACGCTCGGCGGCGGCAGCTTGACTCTATATATCAACGGGGCGCGGGATAACCAGCGCGAGATAAGCTTCCCGCCGTCGGCCTACGACAGCTCCGTGTACATAGGCGGCGTGGGCAGTCTTGTTCCCCCCGGCTCCCTTTTCGCCGGCCAGATTGATGAAGTCGTCATCTACGGTCGCGCCCTCTCTCTCCCCGAGGTCGAAGAGCTGTACAATTACCAGGTCTCCTGGTACGATACCAGCGCCTCCCACGACATCACCGTTGACGCCGACAAACCCACCGTCACCCTGGTCTTTTCGGCGACTCACGTTGATATGTCGCCCGGCCGGGTGATCGCGATTGAGGCCAGGGACGATACCTCGGACGTCGAAAGAGTGGAGTACAGCGTCAACGGCGGCGCCTGGCAGCAGGCCAACGCCGACGGCGAGGTGTGGATTCTCAGCTTTACACCTGCCTCCGAAGGCTCGCATACCATTCGAGCACGGGCCTTTGACAGCGTGGGCCACGAATCAACTGTGGATAGCGTCTCGTTCGTGGCAGATGGCTCCACGCCGGTGGTGGCCGTTGACTCTGCCTCCACCCAACAGGTTCTACCCGCCCTGCAAACCACCACCGCCGTGAGGATCCCCACTGCTGACGTCGTGACCTTTCCGGCTACCGATGACGGCGTCTACGTGGCGGGGGGCGACTGGTGGTATACCGGTGCCTATGCTTTTGGCATCCGTCAGCCAGACGTAGACATGATTAACCGCGTGGACTATGACCTTGCTATCGTCAATGAGCTCGAGGAAGACGGGTACGTGGATCTTGAACTGTCCATCAATGATTCAGTCGTGGGGAGCTTTACGGTGTTGCCCGGCGAAACCTACAAACACGTGAGTTTCTCCTTCCCTCCGATCAACGGATCCGCATATTACTATATTGTACTGGAGGCGACCGATACAAATTCTCATGGAGCTATAAAGATTCCTCTCGATACTTCCACGATGACGTTCTTCAGCCCTGACGTTGTGCCCATCGAGACGGTCCATCTGGCGGGGAGCGTCTTCGATCAGGGGGGAAGCGGCATCGCCGCCGTGTGGATTCAGTTGCTGACCGAGGCGGGAGTCCCGGTCGGCGAGCGGCAGTTAGCCAGTTTGAGCGGCAGTCGGTGGCAGATATCTTACGTCGTCCCCTCCCAACCCGACGACCGGTATACCATTCGGCTCGAAGCAGTGGACAAAGTGGGGAACGCGACTACCCGGACGGACGAGGTCATCGGGGTGGATGGTACGCCCCCTGTCGCCGACGTCACCTACACGGAGCCTACCTCCACTGTCATTCGCGGCGTCGGCGCCAACGGGCCGACGATCACGGGCACGGTCAGCGACGTTCCCTACCCCACCGGTCAGCGCCTCCACCTGCACTTTGAAGAGGCTGCCGGAGCCACGACCTTCTATAATGGTTCTGGCCGCCAGCTCGCCGGCACGTGCTCCGGCCCCGCCTGTCCCACCGCCGGCGAGGAGGGCAGATTTGGTCACGCCCTACGTTTCGACGGCAACGACTATATCGTGGTTGACAACCTTGACTTTGCGCCAGCGAACTACACGATTCTGGCCTGGTTTAAGACCAGTGGTTCGACACAACAGGCCATTTTCGCCGCCACCAATCCCGCCGACAGCAATCATGGCCTCTTGCTCGAACTGGATGCAGATGGCAGGCTGCGCTATTTGTATCGAGTGCCGACGGGAAGCAGTGGCGGTCAGGTCCTTTCCAGCGCCGTGACCACCAACGACGGCGACTGGCATCACGTGGCCGCGGTGAAAGACGTGACGACGTTGGCGCTGTACGTGGGTGGTCAGCGCGTGGTGACGGGAACCGCCGATACGGACTTTGCCGTCCCTCTCGACGTCGTTATCGGCAGGCTGGGCAAGACCCTCCCTGGCGGCTACTTCGACGGTCTCATTGACGAAGTCGTCCTCTACGAGCGCGCCCTCACCGCCGAGCAAATTCGGGCTTTGGCCAGCCCCGTTGCCGCCGGCGTCGAAAAGGTGGAGGTGAGCTTCCGCCATGCGAAAGGCGCTGCCCTTCTGGACGATGTGGTGCTCGATATCCCCTTCGATGAAAGTGCCGGGGCCACTGCTTTCGCTGACCTCGGCCCCGATCTTCACCACGGTACCTGCTCTGGCAACACCTGTCCCACGGCTGGTAAGGTGGGCCAGCGTGGCCAGGCAGTGGAGTTTGATGGGAACGATGATTACGTCAGCCTGGGCAAATTCAATTTTGACGTCGGCAAACGCTTTACGTTGGCTGCCTGGGTTAAACCAGATGCAACAAATGGTGTGCGCAATATCGTGTATCAAGGTCTGTCCAGTGCGCACGAACCATGCAATCCCTTCCTGCGGGTGAACGATGGCCGTTACGAGATTGGCTACCGCGAGTGGATTACAGATCACGTAGGCGCTAGTTTAGAGATCCCACCGGAAGACGTCGGCCAATGGGTACATTTGGCCGGTGTGCGTAACCGATATTATTGGATGCTGTATCGCAACGGCGTCCTGGTGGATTGGTCGGACGACCCCTGGGGCTGCTGGGATTCGTTCAACGTGGACTGGGCAATTGGCGCCAACGGCGCGGGTGCAACGGGATTCTTCGATGGTCTCATTGACGAGGTCGCCATCTACGACCGGGATCTCACCGCCGACGAAATCAGCTTCCTGGCCGATCCGTTCCGCTGGCGTGAGGCCACGCTGGCCCAGCCCGGAGCCGACTTTTCCACGTGGAGCTACCAGGTACCGGAAGGCATAGAAGGCCCGCACCAAATTGACCTGCGCACCACCGACCAGCTTGGCCGCGCCACCACCATCCCCAACGTGTGGTCGGGTGAGATTGATACCTGGGCGCCGCGGCTTGACCTGTACACCTGGTCTCGCGTGTATACCTTTACCCCTGGTGTCTCTTGGACGACTCATTTCTATAGATGTACTGCCACAGACTATAACTTGACCGACCAGAATTTCCAGTGTCCAGGGGTGATGGAAGTGATTACACATCCTCTCTGTGTTGAGCGAAAATACGTGGACGACGCGTGGTATACCACCTTATTCACCCAAACAAAACCCTATCGCTTTGTAACACTGTGCAGCGGTCAAGGGGTGCGGGAGGATGAAGGGCCGCAAATTGCGAAAGTCTGTGATTTGCACAACCAATGTACCTCTGTTACTGTCAACCTCGGTTCTTTTTCTACTCAATCCTCCAACCTCCAACTTCCAACCTCCAAATTGGGCCGCGCCGCCGTGGAACAGACGGCACTGGGGACGATCGTCTTGACGCCTACCACCGACAGCGTCTTCACGACCACCGATCCCATTGAGATTGGAGGTCACGCTCACGCGCTCGACTACCTGCGAGCCCTGACGGTGACGGTGAACGGCACCCCCATCTCTGTCACGACGTGGGCCGCCGATACCCTGACCCATACCTTCTGGATGACCACATGGACGCCCGCCGGAGAAGGCGTCTACACCATCACGGCGTCCGTCAGCGACTGGGCGGGCAACGTCGCCACCGAGACTCCCTTCGCCCCGACCATTTACGTAGATACCACGCCGCCCGAACTCAGCCTGACCACCGACGCTATCACCGGCCAGAACTTTACCGACGCCGGCTACGTGGTGATAGGTGGTCTCGTCACCGATACCGTGGCCGTCGGGCGTCTCCAGGTCAGGCTGAATGACCGGGGGTGGGAAGAAGCCGTTGTGCCGACCTCGACTCACATCTTCAACGCTCCCGTCTGGACCGGTTCAAACGTGCCGCCCGCCGGGGAAACCTTCACCATCACAGCCCGGGCCACCGACATGGCCGATCACGTCACGGAAATCAGCCGCACCGTCTGGGCCGATGCCGCGCCACCTGCGCCTGTCACCGTAACCCTGGCCTACACCGATAGCCACGGGACACGGACGGTGATCACGTCGGGGATGACCATCCGCGACGTCTCCTCACCCACGTTGTTCGTCAACTGGACCGCCAGTGAGAGTGGCGACGTTGCGCGCTATCTGGCGGGGTGGACGCTTACCTCTACCCTGGGAGGGGGTCTGTCTGTCTACCTCCCCACCGAACTGGAGCACGAGCAGATTGTGGGCGAAGCACAGGAACTGTACGCTCACGTCGTCGCCGAGGATACCTTCGGCAACCAGACCGTCCAGACCCTCGGCCCGATCTATACCGACTACACCGGGACACTCGCGTACATCGCAATGAACGACCGCCAGGGTCATCCCTACCACGGCTGGCTGGAGGATACTTGCAACCTGATCGGGGTGGATCGTCGGGCGGCGCAACAAGCACCGGGCGGAACCGCTCTCAACGCCGAGCAACGGTTCTACCTGACCTGGAACGACGAAGCGTTACGCCTGGCCTGGACCGGGGCCGACTGGAGCAGCCACGGCGATCTCTTCGTCTACCTGGATACGCAGCCCGGTGGCACGAGCGTGGCCTACAATCCCTACACCGCCACCAGCATGGTGATCTACATGCCCGGCGTCACGCCGACCACGTATCTTTCGGGCGCGGGGCGGGCAGGGACTCCGGCCTCTCTGATGGAAGCCGACTATCTGGTGTGGGTGGAAGACGCCGAGACGGCCGAGCTGTGGCGCTGGGATGCGAGCGCGTGGATCACGGCGACAGTGCTGACCACCACGCAGTACCGATTCGACACGACCCTGCACGACGGGCAGACTGACCTGTACCTGCCCTTCAGCCAGATCGGGATCACCAACCCGGTCTCGGCGACCCTGGACCTGGTGGCCTTCGCCAGCGAGGAGGATGCCCCTTCGGCAGGCTCAGGGCAAGGCCTGCGCCTGTGGGCGGTGATGCCCAGCGCCAACCCGGTCAACAGCGAGCGGGTGATCGAGACGGCGGCCTACGCTGGCGACGAACAGACCTTCGCCCTAAGCCGCCAGTATCGCTGGACGAGCCTGGGGCCTGGCGTGTGCCCCAACAGCATATACCCGGACGCCGACCCGCAAGTGAACGTCGCGGTCGAGCCGGTCGGCACGGTCTACAGCTTCCTGGGCGACGATCTGTTCTGGCTGTGGGAGTTGCTGTTCGGTGACCCACCGGCCGACGTCAGCCAGAGTTTCGCCTTCGTGGACGCCGACCACCCGCCGCTGGGCGACGGACAGGCGATTAACTACACCATCCGCTATCGCAACCAGGGCGGTGACGAGGCGACCGGGGTCAAGGTGACCGTCTTCGCCCATTACGCACTGCGTCTGCTGGATGGTGCGCCCGACCATCAGGTCATCCCGCTGGGCAACGTCGGAGCGGGCGAAGAAATAAGCGCGACCTTCCGGGGCGAGATCAACCTGCAGACCTACCAGGACTGCCTGGCCACCTCGCCGCCGGAGGAGTGCGAGTCCTTCCTGCACTGGGCTACTGCGGACGTCCTGCTGTACGACGATGTGCACCCTGATAATGGATCCGGGCCACCGCTGGAGTGGGTCTGGGTTGACTACCAGGTAGATAGCGCTGCGCCCGAGTTCTTTGGCATCCAACAGCCGGAGCACCTAGTCGCAGCGGGCAGCAACGCGATGCGCGGCTACGCCTACGATGCGGCGACTGTGCCCACCCTGACGCTGGAGATTCAGCCCCCGTCGGGTGTGACCAGGATGCTGACCTGCCCGGATGCAACGCCCCAGGACGGCCGCTGGTCGTGCGACTGGGATACCATCGCGACGAACGGTGGATTAACACCCAACGACGGAGACCAGTTCGTCGTGCGGCTGCAAGCCACGGACGGTCTCGGGCGAGCCAGCGATTTGACGCAAGAGCGGTCTATCACCTTCACCGTGGACACGATCCCACCGACGGTCACGCTGTCGTTGATGGAGAGCCAGGTGACGACCTACACCGCCCTGCTGAACGACAGCGCCTATACGCTGATCGGCCAGGTGTTCGACAATCGGGGCCTCGGCAGTGTGGAGGTGTGCGAGGAAGGGACGTGTGCCTCGGCCGAGGTGCGGTTGGATCCCGGGCCGGCGCGGGTCTATTACGACGACGTGCCAGAAACGCCAATAGCCATTGGCAGCGTGACCACCTGTATCACGCGCACCTTCGCTGTGACGGAGAGTTTCCCGATTGGGGAGGTGAGCGTGGGCCTCAACATCACGCACACCTTCCGCGACGACGTCCAGGTTGAGCTGGAGTCGCCGGCGGGCACGCGGGTGCGGGTGATCGTCGGCGAGGGCAGCGACTTTAGCACTGGCCAAAACTATGATGTGCTCTTGAACGACGCGGTGGAAAGTGAGCTACACACCGGACTCGACGACTATCCAGCAGAGCCGTACTACGACCGCCTGGCCTGTCCGTACGAACCGCTGCGCGCTTTCCTCGGCGAGGAAACCGCGGGCACCTGGAGGATCACCATCTGCGACGACGCCCCCACGCAGCACGACGGCACGTACAACCGCAGCCGCCTGGTGCTGAAGCCGCAGGACACGGCGGTCCAGACGGGGCGGTGGTCCTACAGAGTGTCTGATATCGAAGAGGTAGATTACGTCGAGCACACCTTCTCTATCTACGGCGTGGACCTGGTCGGCAACCGTACGGTGGAGCCGCTGACCCTCACCCTCACGGTAGACAGCGTTCCGCCGGTCATCACCGTCACCACCCGGCCTCCCAGCACCCTCACGTTTGGCAACCCGTTCCGCATGGACGGCGCGGTCAGCGACGGCGGTGGGGTCAAGGTCATGCGACTGAGCATTCTGGCCCCCAATGGCGATACCCTGGCCGACGTCATTGACCTCGATCCTTCGATGGGCTCAGGATACCCTGGCGCGACATGGACCTACACCGACACGAGCAAATTTGTGTTCAGTGGCGCGTATGCCCTGTACGTAGAAGCAGTAGACGAGGCAGGCAACCAGAGCACGGTGGGGCCGTTTGAGTTGAACCTAACCAAGCCGCAACCAATCTATATGCCGCTTATCTTCAAAGGCTACACTGCTGCTCCTGACCTCGTGGTGACACACGTCGTCGCTACCAGCAACGATGTGCAGGTCGTCATCGCGAACCAGGGCAACACCCCCGTCACCGCCGACTTCTGGGTGGACGCCTACATCAACCCCGACCCCGTCCCCACCGCCGTCAACCAGATCTGGAACGACCTGGCCGACGAAGGGCTGGTGTGGGGTGTCACGGCAGGTGCCTTGCCTCTGGCACCGGGCGATGTACTGACGCTTACCGTCGGCGACGCCTACTATGTGGCGGATTACAGCCTGGTCACGTGGCCTCTGGCCGCGGGCACGCCGGTCTACGCTCAGGTGGATTCGGCCGCCGTGGGCACGACCTACGGCGCGGTGCTGGAGAGCCACGAGATCAGAGGTGAGGCGTACAACAACGTCGCAGGGCCGGTGTATTCAAGCGCCGCCGGGAGCGAGGCAGAGCCTCCTGCTGTGTGGGATGTCTTGCCGGCGTGGTATGGCGATCTGCCACGCAGACCGTGAAACGTGAAGCGTGAAACTTGAGAGAGGTGTGATGATGACCCCAAAACGAATTCGTATCTGCTCAGTGTGTATCGCCGTTGGCGTTTGCGCCCTGTTGGCGGCGGCGTTGCTACCGTCGCTGACGGAGCCCGTGCTGGCACAACTGCCGCCTCGGCCCACGCCTCAGCCCACGATCCAGCCCACGACTCAACCCGAACCTCTGTCCGAGCCCGTGCCATCCGGAGGCTCCATTGAGTTGCGCGCCCAATTCCCCTCTACGTGGCCGTGGGAAAAGTCCCACTGGCAAGACCTGTGGACCGTCGTTCAATGGCAGGATGAGTGGGGCTACTGGCACGACGTCGAGGGGTGGCAGGGAGCGCTGGACGACGTCGAAATCGGCGAGAGCGGAGAGGTTGTGGGCAGGAAGATGTGGTGGGTCGCCGAGGCCGACCTGGGCAAGGGGCCGTTTCGCTGGAGGGTCTACCAGGGATGGAGGTTGCTTGCTCAGAGCGGAACATTCGACCTCCCGGACTCTAATGGCGCGACGGTGATGGTTGAGGTGGCGCTGACGCCGTAGAGGGAGTGCGCCAGCCTGCCAGGGCAAAGTGCCCCGGCTACGGAGCTACCACCCCGATGGCCGCATACCTGGGCCCGATTTATCGGGCGGAAGCTCCGTAGCCCGGCAATCGGGGTCAAAGTAGGTAATTGGCTGTTCATGGGTGGAGAGGAGTTTGAGCTATGAAAATCGCGCCTGTAGCAGACGTAAGGAGGCACAACGTGAAGCGCTCGCACACCCTTAATGGTTTGCTGGTGTCTCTTGTTCTGTTCATTCTGGCGATGCTGGTTTATCCCACGGCCAGGTCTGCAGCGCAGCCCAACGGTCTGGAGGAGGCCTGGGAACGCGCCCACGAGGCCGGGGCATACCGGTTCATCGCCGACGCCGAGCAGACGTTCATCCCGCGTCCGGTTCCCAGTATGATCGGGCAGGCGGATCGCCGGGTTGATATGCGGATGGAGGGCGAGGTGACCCTGCCTGACTATGCCCGCCTGACGCTGTTGCTCGAAGGCGGTGGGATGGACACGCCGTCGCTGGAGCTGGTTCAGGACGGCGCTGAGACCTTCCTGGTCAAGGGGGGTGAACGAGTACCCGTGGAGAACCCACTCGGTGCGGTGGCACCGGTGGTGGACTACATGGGCTACCTGGCGGCGGCCGAGAACGTGCAACTGCTGGATGACCCCACGGAGGAAGGAGGAAAGGGGTTCACCCGCTACTCCTTTGACATTGACGGTGCTCGCTTTGCGGAGTACGTGCGTGACCAGGTCGAGGTACAGCTCCGGGAGAGCACGACCCTCGACGGTCAGCCGCTGCCACCTGGCACGAGTTTCGCGCCGTCGCCCGTGCTGCAGCGCATGAGCGGTCACGGCGAGCTGTGGGTGGACGCCAACGGCCTGCCCCGTCGCCAGGTGTTGGATCTGGAACTGCCGGAGGCCAGCAAGGCGTACGACGCTCAGATTCACATAATCGTAGATTTCGACTTCGAGCAAGCCGTCCAAAAAGCCCTCAATCTCCAATCTCCAACTTCCAATCTCCAATCTCTAATCTCTAGTCTCCAATCCAACCTCCCGTTCCTCACAGCATCCGCCGTCTTGGCGTCTGTGCTGATCGCCTACCGTCGCCACCGCTGGGTGTACGGGCTGATCGCGGCCAGCGTCAGCGTCATCATGGTGGTTTCGCCGTTGCTGCAGGTGGCCGGGATCGTCCGCTTCCAGGAGCGCCAGGCCCAGGCCGCCCCGGCAGAGACTATCGCCGAGGCACTGGGAGTGTCGACGGCTCCCGAGAAGCCCTCTCAACAGACAGCACGCAGTACGCAGTACGCAACTCGCACGACGTCGAGTTTGATAGAACCGGCACACCAGTGCGGCGACGGCACCCCCGGCGTGGACACCGACAGGGATGGCACGGAGGATGTGACCGAATACTGTCTCGGCACGGACCCGTTCTACTACGACAGCGACCGGGACCTGATCACCGATACGCTGGAGATTGATGGGTTTGACTGGGACGGCCAGCATTGGACCAGCGACCCGTTCCAGGCCGACTCCAACGCTGATGGCCTGGCGGATGCCTCCGAATGGCCCGCCCCGGTGGGCGAGGCGCCGGACTGGGACCCGGACGGCGATGGGATCCCCAACCTGTGGGATATGGATAACGACGACGACGGCGTGCCCGACGACGTCGACGTCTCCCCCTTCTCGCGCACCGACTATGTGAACCAATTCTCGCTCAGCAGCCAGGGCGACGGCTTCGGCGGCTATCAGTACGTCGAGGTGCAACTGCAGCCTGAAGACCCGGACCACCTGCGGTACGACACCAGCACCTTTGACTGGCCTTCTGACGATCAGGGTCAGATGCAGGACCTGGACGACTCGTCTGAAGATCTGCGCTTGGTGCCTATGTTGGAGGTCCTCACCGACCAACAGCCTGCTCTCGACGCCAGCAACTATGGTGTCGCCGTGTTCAACAACACCAGCGAGACGGCGGACCGCTATCGTCTGTTGATCCCCCTCTTCCCGGTCGGCGATGGGGGCCAGATCGTGGCGTTCTACACCAAGATCCCCTACGGCCCGGGAAACCTGGGCAACATCACCTGGACGAGGGCGCGCATCATCTGGGTGGCGCAGGCACAGTTGGATCAGCGTTCCGGCGGACAGGTCTATGCTGAGTCAGTACCCCTGCAGATCTACACTGAAGAGTCGTTTCGCCTCACGGGCCTTGAGGTAACCAAAAGCGCAAACTTTGAGAGCGCCATCTTTGGCACGCCCGACTACCCCGACGATGACCGGCAGCTCTTTAACCTGATCCTGGGTCTGAGTGCCACCTTTCTGAATTACCAGGAGCCAAACCTGACGGAATTGGAGAGCCGCTTCACCAGCGGCCAGCCCGATCCCGTGGAGTTGTGGGGTGTCACAGCGTCTGTCGCTGTTGATCTGCCCACTTTCGTCACTTACGACCATAGGGATGCCGGGTTTGCCGACACGTCTGCCCGGCTGTCCGACTTCTTGGATGACTGGTACACAGGTGTGGAGAACCCGGCGGTGGTGGTCGCCTTCCAGGAGGACATCGGGTCCTACAGCATGGACGATGCGGGCCAGTTCCAGCCAGATACCGGCTTTAGTGTCAACCTGGCAGATATCAGCGTGAACACCGTGCGCGGCCTGAAGCGCAGCACCTACGAGCTCGGCGCGGAAGGCTGGCAGGAGCTGAGCCTGGTGGATGCGCTGCGCATCGTCCGCCAGCGCTATGCCGACGACTATGCTGGGATACTGGCATCGTTGCAGGACCAGTATCCGGAACTGGCCGCCAAAGATCTGCAGACGGTGCTCGAGATGTTCTACGCCGTTTGGACGATTGGGCAGTCACGCATCATCGCTGTCGACGGCCAGCCGCTCGCACCCTTGAACCGGCCGGACACCGACGTCTACCAGCAGCTCGCCCAGTCCGGTCTGACGGCGCTGCCCACCTACCTACTCGACGTCTCTGGCCTGGCCCAGCCCGGTGGCGGGCTGAGAATCGGCGCCGATACAGGTCAACTCTACTCGTGGCTGCGGGAGAATGAAGATGCCGACGAGTTGGGGTTTGTCGGCGAGATCTTTTGTTTCTTCCTCCAGGAAAGAACCCCTTCGGAGGAGACAAGAGACTTTATCATAGGTACTGCCATAAAAGCTTTCAAGTTGATCCTGGCCGTCAAGACGGTTGTCCAGGCTGTCCAGTGGGCCAGGAGCGCGAGCGGCAGTTGGAGCGGGTGGATGAACGCGGGCACGTTCAGCAGCGCGAAGGGCGGTCGGGCACTGGGACTGATTGGCTGTATCGTCAGCGTGGGGTTGATCTGGGTTCAGTTCGGCCTCACGACCGACTTTTCCGACCCTGTCGCCGTCATCCAGGCATTCCTGACAGCGGTCATAGCTACGATACTTACCGTGGCCATGTTCATCATCAGTCTCAATCCCGTCGGCATGATTCTCGTAGCGATCTTTGGTATCCTGGATATGATCGTCTACCTGATCACCTTTCTAGTCACGGGAGAAGGGATCAGCATCCAGGAAGAGCTGATCAAAGCTACCGTCAATTACTTTTACTCGGTGGACGTGCTCACCGCGCCCGGCGACATGGATTTCATCAACTTTGCCACCGAGAAACCTGACGAGGGGTTGATCACGGGCAGCCGCTTCGCTATCAGGGACGTGTTCGAGGGCAGCATCCTGCGCCAGAGCACCGAGTACCCGATCGAGGAGCGGCTCAAACGCGGCGCTGTGGGGGGGCTCATAGGTCTTTATATCGCCACGGTGTTTGCCCCCGAGATCATAGAGGGCAGTGAGGAGGACTTGAACGATAGCGTCATCCGGGGCTGGCTCTCGGGCTTTTCTGCGTATGCCAACACGGCGAGCTCAATCGCCTCATTGGGCTGCATCAACGACGGCGACACGAAAACCTGCAGCAATTCAACCAAGGTCGAGTATCTTTTCCTTTTCCCCGGTATCAACATCCCCGTTTACTTTGAATCCAACGTATACATCAAGACCTACTACCGCGAGAGCACGCTGGCCGGGGCCATCGGCTGGCGTGCGACCAGGGAGACGTCGCTCCCGGACTATGACGATGACGAGGGGGATCCCGAGCCGACGACGATTTACATCGACGTGTTGCCCGATACTGTGGATGGCCTGTGGGGTTGGAACGCGATCACCAACCTCGACCGCGATGGAGACGGCCTGACCAACGACGAGGAAGCCGGGCTGGGCACCGACCCCGACGATTGGGATACCGACGAGGACGGCCTCTCGGACGAGTTCGAGTTCATGTCGCAGGCAAGCCTGGGCACAAATCCCAACGACAGCGACACGGACGACGACGGTCTCCCCGATGGCTTCGAGTACCGGGTCGGCACCTTGATCAACGCTCCAGACTCTGACGGCGACGGCCTGCCCGACAACGAGGAGATCTATCACCAGAAGGTCCTTTCCTACGACCATCCCGGCGAGCCGCTGGGCACCTGGGTGGGCGGCTGGACGGTGAGCCTGCCGAATAGGTCCGAGGAGACGTGGGTCTTTTCCGACCCACTGGCAAAAGATATCGACGAGGATGGCCTGGATGACTACAGCGAGCGGGCTAATGGCATCAGTCCCTTTGCCTACCACGGCGCCCCGCGCCTGACGCTGGAGGCTGAAATGCTGGCCTTCAGTCCCACCGGCGGGTCCGGCGTCTACCTCGAGCCGGGGGACACCTTTAGCCTGACGCTGACGCTGCTGAGCGTGGGGCCGGAGCCCGTCACGGATAGATTGGAGGTCTGCCTGCCAGACTTTCTCACCAACGTCCAGGGTGGCGACTTGCGCGGCGACCGCACGCCTCTCCAGCAGCCGGCCGTCTCCTGCGCCAACGGCCTGTCGTGGTCCTTTGCCGGTGGGAACACGCTCCAGTTGTGGGAGCAGGTCAGCACCACCATTACCGCCACCATCTCGCCTGCCCAGAGTGCTTCGACCTCCGGTGAGGTCGTCGCCAGCCTGCCCTACCCGGTCCTCGGCGATCCGGCGCCAGTCAGCGGCCGCTTCGCAGTCGTGGTCGACGTGGACGACCCGTGGGTCAGCATCTCCGTGCCGGCGAATAACCAGCTACTGGGCGGTGGCATCGCCGACTATACCATCGGCGGCTCGGCCGGCGACACCAGCAGTTGGGTGGATCACGTCGAGGTCAGGCTTCCTGGCGGACAGTTTGTGACCGCCGAGGGGATCAGCCCGTGGGCCTATACTTGGAACCTGCCTGCCGACGGCAACTACACCCTGCGGGCCTACGCCTGCGACTACCTGGGGCACGTCAGTCCGGCCGACACCGTCGACGTGACCGTGGACAACTCGCCGCCAGTGATCAACTTCCCACTGGCGGACGGAACCGTGATCTCCGGCCAACTCGGCATCTCTATCACCGTCGAACTGGAGGGAAGCGTCACCGACAACCTCTCCGGCCTGACCCGGGTGCAGATCAGCCTGGACGACCGCCCCTGGCGGGAGGTCTGGGCCGAGCAGGGCACGCCCCTCTCGGTAGACTGGAGCTTTACCTGGCAGCTACCGAACGCGGAATCCACCCAGGGCGAGCACACCGTGGCGATCCAGGCCTTTGACCGGGCGGGCAACCAGAGCGATGTGGTCAGGCGCACCCTGGTGGTGGACGTGGTGCCGCCCGCCAGCGATCTGGTCCGCCCCGCCGATCCGGAGGACCCGCCCCAGTACCGGGTTGGGG
>CAZMOT010000055.1:0-21114 GCA_964568065.1 uncultured Anaerolineales bacterium | reverse complement strand
AGGGATTATTTTCAAAAAAAGGAACGTTGAAATTGGGGCTGTTCCTTTTTATGTTATTATGCGTCATGTTGCCCCTGTATTTTTAAAAATTCTTTTACGCTGTTGCTTATTATCTCATCTGTGACATCTCGTATAAGATCTCCATTTTCAGAATTAATAAGCTGACATGATTGAAGAAAGATTGCATTTCCACTGCTATGCTTTATTGCGCTGTCGATTTGTTGTTCTATATAATTTTCTGGATCTTCAGCAGTAACCATTATAGTGAGGTTGGTTAAATACTCTGAGTCGCAATCTTCCTCTGGTTTGAAGAAGGAAAGAACATATTCACCGTCAATTAAAAGGGTATCATAATGATCTCTAACACATTCATTTGAAAGATCGTACACCTCAAATACAATCTTAACATTTGATGGAACAGAAAAAACTTGTCCTGCATATCGTTGATATGCTATAACCACACATAAACATACAACAGCTATGACGATAAATGTTTTCCATTCCCGGTTTGTTGCATTGTTGATAGATTTACGAAGATCGTCGATGTTCATTTGCCTCCTTTCGAAATAAGGTTAATAGTTGTGTTTCAGTAATTTATATATATAGCACTTTGAGAACAAATAGTAAATAGGATAGGATGGTTTAAAAATATGAGATATAATAAATTAATAACAAGTTTTTTAGAAGCAATAAAGAAGAAAGTTGTGACTAACGAACCAATAAGAAATTTCAGAATTGATTTTTCTGAGATTGATGGAAAAGGGGTATTTGCGACCAAAAAAATAAAAGCGGGACAGTTTATCAATGTAGCTTTATATAAAGATGAAAATGATCTTCACAATACAACAATCTTTGGCGCACACATAAATCATTCTTCGAAACCAAATGCTAGAACAAGATTCGAAGGAGATTACTACAGAACATATTCTATCGGTAAGATTGAACCAGACGAGGAAATAACGATTGATTACCGAAAAAATAAATCACTTGAACAGCCTGAAGATACGTGGAGGTAGTGTCGAGAACCTCACGAATGAAGTCCTCGACACTGGGCGGCAGCGCGGCTTCCTGGTGGGGGACGCGGCCGGCGATCTCCTGCCAGACGCGCTGCGAGAGAATCCACTTGGCGGTGCCAAAGCGCCTGTGGGGAATCACTCGACCTCCCAGATCGGCGGCCAGGCGGCGCGCCAAGGCGATGGCATCCCCCTCGATGACCATATCCACGTCCACGATGGGGTTGCCCAGCAGCAGGTCGCGCACCAGCCCGCCGACAAAGTAGGGCACAAATCCCATCTGGTGAGATTTCTGCGAGATACGGCGCACCAGTCCAAGCACCGGAACCGAGAGAGCCTGTTCCAGCAGTGTGGACGGTTCGCGGTGCTGGGATGGCTGTGGCGGCGTGCCCCACAGTGTGATCAGGTCGGTGCGAGTGACCACCCCGACGACACAGTCGTTTTCGACGACGGGGATCTGGCCCCAACCACTCTCGATCATCAGTCGTTGAAGGTGTGCCACTGAGTCGCGGCTGCTGGCGGTGACGCTGCCAGCCTCCATCACCTGGGTGACGAGGACATCGGCCATGTTGAACTGCAGAGCCCGGTCAACGGCCCGGCGGGTCAGCAATCCAATCACGCTCCCCTCCGCGACGACCGGGTATCCCTCGTGGCCGGTGCGCTGCATGCGCTCGGCGGCATCGGCGACTGTGTCTTCGGGTGAGAGCACCCGCACGCCCCGGGACATGATCTGAGCGACGGTGACACGTGGCTGCACAATCTCTGGTAGCAGGCGCAGCAGGTCCTCGCGCACTGCCTGTAGTGAGCGATTGCGGATGAGCGCGGCGGCCGCGCGCTTGTGTCCGCCCCCGCCAAAGTGCCCGGCCACGGTGGAGACGTCAATGTCGTCGGTGGTGCTGCGGGCGACGAGTTGGATGCGCCCGTCGAGGGAGACGAGCAGGAACAGTGCCGATGGCTCCACTAGTTCGCGCAGTTTGTGGGCCAGGGTCGAGATCTCCTCTGAGAACTCTGGCGCTTCGGCCCAGGCGACGATGACGGTATGGCCCTCGATTTCCTGGGTTTCGCTCTGTTCCAGCAACTGGTCGTAGAGTTCGAGCTGCTCAGGCGCAAGGGGGTGGTGAAGGAACTCGTTGACGACGGCGAGGCGGGCCCCTTGTTCCATCAGCCAGGCCGCCGCATGCGTGTCCCGGGCGGTCGTCCCCTGGTACGAAAGGGAGCCGGTGTCTTCGTAGATACCCAGCAGCAGCAGCGTGGCCTCAATACCGGTCAGTTTGAGGGAGCGCGCCGAAATCTCCTCGACCAGCAGCGTGGTGGTGGCTCCCAGTGTCTCGCCAGAGAAGGTCCAGTCGGGGGGCAGCTCGCGGTCGCGTTCGTGGTGGTCAATGACGTCCACCCGCAGGTCGCGCCCCATCCCTTTGAGCGTAGTCAGGTTCTGGGTATCCACCAGGATGGCGCGCCCGATCCTGGGGCGACGGGGAAGGTCGCCGGGCTCGACGAAAGGAAGTTCAGCGCCGTAGAGTGCCAGGAAGGCGCGCCCGTTGCGGTTGATGCGGCGGGGCAACACAGGGGTGGCAGCCGGAAAGAGCTTGCTCGCCCCCAGCAGGCTGGCGATGGCGTCGAAATCTGCGTTTTCGTGGGTCAGGATGACTTCCACAGTGAGGCTCCCTTCTTTGAGAGCGGACTGGACATTGATATACACTTATTCACCAGGGGGCCTTGGATCACGAAACCTGCCGCGACACCTGCCTGACAGGACTGACTCTCTTCCCGTCGCCTGATGACGATGGCACTGTCTTTGTCGTCTTGTTCAAGAGCAGAACAGTCCTTTGCCTCCCACGATCACTCCTCGAGTGCATTCACAACCTCAAACCCCAGCTTCTTGTACCTTTGTGTCGCAGGCCTGTTTGTCACATGAACATCAACTCGGACTGGGTTTACATCGAGCGACCGTAGATACTGAACGGCGGCTTTGATCATCGCTGATGCAACACCCCGTCTTCGGTAAGCCGGCAATACAGCAACAACGCTTATGTACCCGAAATCCTTTCTTCTGAAGCCGATAACGTAGCCCATTGTCACGTCGGTCGCAGGATCGACTGCTATGAATACACCTCTGGGATCAGACTCGTCAAAATCGTCCCAGTCGTCAGACCACGGTTTCTCACCGAAGGCTTCTGCGTAGAGAAGGGGAATTTTATCGCGATGTAGGGATCGACAATACTGCACAACCCGAATTGAATGTAGTGACATCAAGGACGCAATATCGCTTGCCAGTTCCATTCTGAGCAACTTTTTCATAGCAACTCTCTGGAGACATCCCTGTAGCTGCGCTATTTGCAGGACCCTTTTGGCTGATGGTGCTGCGGCTAACGAAAGGGCTCAGGTGCGCGGCGGGCCCATGCACAGAGCACCTGCCAAACCACTAAATCTGCGAAGTACTTCGCCTATCACGCCAAACGCAAAAACGGCGACTCGTCCAGATTATACCCCGATGAGAGCACTTGCACAAACGAACGCTCCTTCGACAGGTTCAGGGGGGGAAGCGGAGCCGCGGGCTAGTCTTGCGGCAAAATCTCGTTACCACGTCCACGGCGGGCCGCCCTCGTAGAGGGCGCGCCCTCCCGCCTGCATCCTTACCTCCCCATCAGTCCCCTGGGTTACGCCCCGACGGGTACTCTCTCGCTGAGGATCAGATTAGCGATAGGTAGGGCCGACAATTCCAATCGTGATAGGTCAATGAACGTACTGGCGTCTTCGATTTCAATGCCGATGACCCGGTTGTGCTCGTCAAAGTCAAGCACGATGCCGGGTTCAACTTCTTCGGACTCTGTACTCACTCCGGTGGCAAGTTGGATGTAGAGCATATCTGTATCTGGATAGTATTGAAAGATCATAGGGAACTGCGTTCCAAAGCCCAAACTCCAAATCCCAAAACTGCTCAACATTCTGAATGTCATTCACAATCTTGGGGCAATAATAACTTAAAGCCGCGGTCTGAAAGACATTGTGTACCGTTTCCCCGTCAGGTTCGGTGACAACCCGCAGGTACTCAAGTTCTGGAATGAATGCCCAACGGCGAATGCGCCCATTGGCTTGCACCTCTGTGCGGATAGGATGGCTGAGAACACATTCAATCCACTCCACCTTGAGATAGGGGCGACGGGCCATGACACTGGTTGTGAAGTAGTTCGTCGTTTTCATCGGTCATCCTTTGCACATCCTTTACTTTGCTCTCTCAGAGTTCCGTATCTCGTTCCCTACTCTGGCTTGAAGTGCGCCAGCGCCTCGTCCTGTTCGCTGTCCATCATCAGTTCCAGGTAGCGTCCCGCTGTCGTCGCAGGCACGTCTATTACCTTGATGAAGCGAGCGTGTTGTGCATCGGCCGGGAGCAGTTCTCCCAGCACGTTGACTGCCTGGTCGAAGAAGGCGCGGTTGAAAATCGTGTCGGGTGCGTTGGGGTACAGCGGCAGAGGGTAGATCTGTGACTCCACCAGGTCCTGGAAGAAGTGCGTGCCGTAGGAGACCTCCAGCGTGTCGTCATCCTGGAATTGGGCGATCTCGACCAGAGCGCGAGTGTTGTAAATGTCGGCGTAGGTGACCTTCAACCCCAGTTCGACGTTCGAGGTGCCCCAGCGTCCTGGTCCCATCAGAATGAAGCACTCGCCCTCCAGCCGCTTGTTAAGCCGGCCGACCACCCGCGCCAGCTCGAATCGCGTCTCGTAATCAGGTGCACGCACGTACTGCGCCGGGTCAACGTACACGATATAACGAATGTGGCTGACCCGCCCGTGGGGCACCAATCGCCGCACCAGGAAGGCGACGTCCTCCGGCGGCACGTCGCCAGGGATGCGCAGGCTCTCGCCCCACTCCTGGCTGCTCAAGGGGCGGCACTGGAGCAAATGCAGGATAAAGTGGGGCGGGCGCTCCCCCGTGATTTCCACCGTGAACTCGATGTCCACGGGGCGGTCGTAGTGGTGCTCCAGTTTCTTCAACACGCTTCGCATCAGCGTCACGAATTCTTGGTTCTTCAGAAGTTCGCTGAAGGTCAGAACCAGAGGGCCCTGGCCCGGGGCCCCTGGGGCGTAGATGGGCTGCAGGTAGTCCCATTTGTCCACCGAGGCCAGGAGTTCGATTCCGGGATGGTCCGGTTGCAGTACGTTGGCCACGGACAGCGTCCTGAAGGCGTTGGCTTGCAGATCAATCAAGTCCACAAATCGCTGAGAGTACTTGCGGATCTGGTCTGCTCCTGCCTCGGGCCTCAATTGCGGGTGGCTGAGCGGGACCATACGTGGGTAGTCGTTGCCTACCCGCTCCACGGCGCGAGTGCCCAGTCCCCACACCATCCGCAGCAGGCCGTCCTGCGGACGAATCTTGCGGTTCCAACGAAACGGGTTGCGGCTGAAACCCACGCCGGCCAGGGTAGGGAAGAAGAAATCGTGATATCGCTGGCCTTGCACCTTTTGAATCAGGATCGCCATACGCTCGTCATAGTCCACGAGCCCCATCTGTTGGCGGTAGAGCAGCGCATCCGGGCTCAGGACGCTAGCGTATACCCGACCGATGGCGTTGGTCAGCGCAACCAGGCTCTCCTCCAGAGTGGACTGGTTGGGGCAGAAGATACTATCGTATTTGCCGGCGAAGGAGAAGCCAAAGTTATCCTCCAGAAGGCTGGAGGAGCGTACGATAAGTGGGGCATTCCCCACCTCGGTCAGCAACACCAGCAGCCTATCCATCACCTCCTTTGGGAATCGCCCGCCGGCGTAGATTTCCTGGATGCGGGGATAGTCGGCCTCAATCTCTTCCTGTGTCTTGTACTTCTGATTGATGAATTCCTCCAGCCCATTGATAGCGTGAAAGTCGTAGAAAACGTTAGCACCTATGAAGTAGGAATCGGGGATCGTAACACGCCCGTGCAGGTTTATCTCGTCGGCCGGGTCCTCCCGCTGAAGGATTTCCCAGGCCAGTATCATCCCCGCCGTCTTGCCGCCAATCTTACCAGTGCCAATACGGCGTTCGTAAATCAGCTCGAAATCCTCGGCTTCGAGGAACTTTTTGGCCAGCCTGACAAAGTCCATCTGATCGCTGATCATTCTCTTGATCAAGACGACGGTGATCTCTTCCAGGTGATGTTTGACCCGTCTCCGCTGCTCATCGGGAAGAGCGGCGTATTCCTTCGCTTGAGCGATCAGGAAGGGCCGGGGAGCCAGTTCCGGATTGAACGGGAGAACGTCTTCTTGACCCGGCGCTCGTTCAGCCAGAACGTCCTGCATAATCTCCTCAAAGAGCGCGTGCGGTAGATTATAGGCGAAGTAGAAGTCGGTCAGGTGATCCCGAATCTGCGCCAATCGCTCCTGCCACACCTCTTCCGGGTCCTGGCCCAGGGGTGCTCCCTCCCGCTGCTGGGAAAGCTTGGCCTTGTCCTTCACCTCTTGCTTGAACTGTTCCGGTGTGATGATCCCACGTTCGAACAGTTCCTGGCGCATACGCTCTCGGATGCGGTGGCCCAGGATTGGGTATTGGGAGATCTGGAGGTAGAGTTCCAGCACCTTGGGAATTTGCTCCAAATGTTGATGCATCACCCGCTCTTCCTTTCCATCACCGCCCACACCTGCACCGGCTCCACCTTGCCCCGAATCTGCACCTCGCCCAGGTCGGCGAACTCGAACTCCATCTGGCGGCTGCCCAGTGCCTCGTAGGTCCACCCGCTGATCAGGACGTCGTAATCGGGGTACGCTTTGTTCAGCGCCTCGATGCGCGAGGCTAGGTTCACCGTGTCGCCGATGACGGTGTACTCCTGTCGCTCCTCCGGCCCGACCGCGCCTGCCAGTGCCACGCCGGTGTTGATCCCCACCCCGATGCGGATCGGCGCTTCGCCTCGCTCAGTCAACCTGGCTTTTAGCGCCTTCAGGTTGACGCGCATTTCCAACGCCGTCAACACCGCCTGGTAGGCGCTCTCCTGCAATAGCTTGGGCGCGCCGTAGATCACCAGCGTGCTATCGCCACCGAACTTGTTGACCGTGCCTTCGTGCCGCTGAGCCGCCTCGACCACCACTGGCAGGTACTCGTTCAGCAGAGCCACCATCTCCTCCGGCGTGCTGCGTTCCGAGCGGGCGGTAAAGCCCCGAATGTCGCAGAAGAGCACGCTGACGACCCGATTCTCGCCCTCCAGCCGCACTTGCCCGGTGCGGATCGCCTCGGCCACCTCGTGACTGACGAAGCGTCCGAACATGTCGCGCAGCCACTCGCGCTCGCGCAAACCAAGCACCATCTGGTTGTAGGCATTTGCCAGCAGCGCCAGTTCGTCTTTCGTGTCCACGCGGAATTGCACGCTGAGATCGCCTTCCGCGACGCGGCGGGTGCCCGCTGCCAACTGGCGCACCGGGGCGGTGACCGCGCCGCCGATGACCTGCGCCAGCAAGACGCCCGCCAACACCGCGATCACCCCGGTCATCCGGAACAGATTGCGACTCTCGTCGAGGAACGCTTCGACCCGGTCACGCCGCAGCGCCATGCGCAGCGCGCCGATCTGCTTGCCATCGCGTCCGCGCCGCAGCGGGGTCGAGGTGACCCAGACTTCCTCGTCGCGCCAGGTGGCCTCCTCGATCTGTGTGTCGGATGGCACAACTGCTTCTTCGCCGATGAGGGCCAGTTGGTCGGAGAGGATGATGGTGCCCTCCTCATTGACCAGGGCCATGTACGCCATATCGTCGCTCCGCATCTGGTCGCTCAACTCTTGCAGCCGGGCCAGGTCGAGTGTTTCTGTTAAGTCGAGCATTTCCTCAAATGTGAGGAACTGAGCGGGCGTGAGGTCAGATAGCTCGATATCAAAGCTCTCTGAGGCAGCCTGCCCGATCCACTCGGCAGCGGCGACCAGGCCATCTTTGAGCCTGTCTTCGACGTAGCGGCGCTCAATGGGAATGGTGACCAGTTCGAGCAGAATCACCATCAATACCAGGATGAGCACCATCGCAACCGTCAGCTTGGTCCGCAACGAGAGCCTTGCCCCAAGACCACGCTCCGACCAACAGGCCGTCGTTATTGTAGATGGGTGCGGTGGTGTGCATCAGCCATTCGTCGCCCTCGCGCTCCGAGTAGACGTCAGCCTTGTCGCGTGTCTCCAATTCGGGCGCGAGAGTGCCGATGTCGCGCATGTCCAGGCCGATGAGCACCACGTTGTCCCGGTCGGCGATAGTGAAATCATCCAGACCTTGTTCGGTCAGGTCGTCCACCAGCCTCTCGAAGCGTAGCAAGGTGTCGGCGTCAAAGTCAATCATTTGCTCTGTCTGGAGCACATCAAAGTCGAGCGTCTCGGCATCGTCCGGTAGGCCCAACTCGATCATCCCCGCGTTCCAGGTGACCATCGTGCGCAGCGCGTCGTGCATCTGCTCTTCGATGCGCGTGCGGGCGTGGGCCGTCACTACGGCAATCAGTCCTGCCAATACGACCGTCATCAAGGTCACCGTGCCGAGCACAAAGCGTGTGCGGATGGAGCCCCGGCTCAGGAAACCCACGACTGCCTGGCGCGGAGTGGCTGCTTGTTGCCGCTCTGCTTCCATCGTCTCGATAGTCGAGCCGCGCAGGATCGAGCGGACGGGGAGCCAGGCTGCCCCAGCGCTAATCAGGGGTGCAATAATCACACCGAGCAGCCCGGTGAGTAGGGCCGGTTGGACGGCCTGCCATGTCGCATCCCATAAGGGCAGGTCGGGGATGCCGTAGGTGTTGCCGCCAAACGATACGTCAAAGATAACGCTGATGCCCGCCCCGGCGACCAGGCCCAGCACGCCGCCGATCAGGCCCATCAGCGCGGCCTCGCCTATGACGACCCCGCCCACCTGCCGCCGCGTCGCCCCGACGGCGCGCAGCAGCCCCAACTCGCGCCGTCGCTCGGCGACACTCATCACAGTGGTGTTGACCACGCCCAACGCCGCCGCCAGGATGACCAGCAAGAGCAAGCCGTTACACAGGGATATCAGCAGGTCGGCGCCCTCCAAAAGACCGTTTAGGGCATCCTCGGGCTCAATCACCCAGGCATCCGAACCGTGGCGTTCCGCGAGGGCCAGCAGGTCAGCTTTAAGTTCATCTCTGTCAACGCCGGGCAGGGGCATCACACTGAGGCTGGTGGGCGTCTCAACGCCGAAAGCATCCTTTGCCGCAGGGCTGATGTACGACATGGGGACGAGACCTCCCGATCCAATGCCTGCCACCGTGCAATCAATAGGGTTGTTCTGACCTTGAAGTGTGAGACGATCCCCAATGCCGACATGGTTCCGAGTGGCGACTCCCGGCGGGAGCAACAAGCCACACCCAGATTCCATGATCGGCAGAGCGGTGTCCCAATCCCCTTCGACGAGTGTGCAGGCCCCTGGACGTGCCAGAATTCTTGGGTCTATGATTGCGGATGGGAAGTTGGGTGTAAACGCGCCGATTTCGGGGGCGACCACCGTGTAGTTTTCTCCGACTTCGGCGCGCCCTGCGGTTACTTGATAGACATCCTCAATCACCTCCTGTTTAAGACCGATGGTCTCCAGGTTCAGCTCCTGAATCACCCCTACACCGAGGGTGTAGTCGAAGGAGTAGATATCCCACCCGGTCTGTTGGAGCGTGCCCTCCGCAAAGTATATGAAGAGCACTTTGTTGGTGAAGAGGAAAATACCGGTCACACTGACAATCATAGTTAGACCGACGACAAAAGTGAGAATCGTCAGCGTGACGCGTCTGCGGCCGCGCCCCAGGTTATCGGCGATCAGGCGACCGGTCGCCCCCCACAGACGAGTCAGTGGCCTGCGCGTCACCTGCCCAAAGATGCCGGCAAGCGCGGGCAAGATCATCAGCGCGGCAGCCATCCACAGCATCAGAAGCAAGGCCACTATCCTGAGGTTCCAGGGCGGCATGGCCCACTCGCCGGGCGGGGCGATGATGATATAGACCGTGAGACTAGCCATAATCAGCAGCCCCAGAAACCAGGTTTTTTGGAAAAAACCTGGTTTCTTCAAAAACTGGGTTTCTTCACGCAGGGCAACCAGCGGTGAGATGCGGGTTGCTCGCCGGGCTGGTATCAGCACCGAGAGCAGTGTCATACCGACCCCCATCACAACAGCCAGCACTATGCTGACAAATGAAACGCTACCCTCACCGATTTCGACACCTGCGTACCGCATCACGGTCAGAATCCCGTTTCCGAACAGTGGCCCGACCACAAGACCAAGCAGCGTGCCCAGGCCGCCGATGATCAGTGCTTCGACGAGCACCAACCGCATCACCTGGCGGCGCGTCATACCGAGCGAGCGCAGCGCGCCGATCTGTCGCCTCCGTTGGGTGATCGCCATAGCGAAAGCGTTGAAGATCAAGAAACCGGCTGCAATCAGAATAACAACACCGACAGCACTGAGACTGATTTCGAGAGAGTCAGTCAACCACGCCGCAGCATCCTGGCTGGCGTCCGATGCCTGGATGCCACTGCGCACCCCCTCGCTGGTGACGCTTGCCGCGACGATCATCGCCGCACCGAGTGCAACTGCTAGAGCGCTCAGGATGGTACGCAGGCGGTGCTGCTCCAGGTTACGCAGGGCCAGGAAACTCAACAAACGCATAATGGCTCTCCTTCTAACTGCGCGGCGGGTGGTCTCCGGCTGTCGTTCTGGTTGCATCGTCTCGATAGCGGCCATCGTTCCGATGGCTGGGCCGCGCAAGAGCGAGCGTACCGGCAGCCAGGCTGCCCCAGCGCAGATAAGCGGCGCGGTGATCAGCCCCACGAGCCCGTTAAACAGCGCCGGTTGCACGGAACGGTACGCCGCCCCCCACAAATCCAGGTCGAGGATGCCCCACGCGCTGCCGCCGTAGGTCACGGCCAGGATGACGACGACACCCGCTCCGGCAACCAGTCCCAGTCCCCCGCCGATCAGCCCCATCAGCGTGGCCTCTCCGGTCACGACCGCCATCACCTGTCGCCGCGTCGCCCCGACCGCGCGCAGCAGGCCCAGCTCGCACCGCCGCTCGGCCACACTCATCACGGTAGTGTTGACCACGCCCAGCGCCGCCGATACAATCGCCAGCAGCAACAGCGCGTTCAGCATGTTTGGCAACCTGTTCATCACCTGGGTCTGCAACTCGGTCATGTCCTCCAGATCATTGAACCCCATACCGGGGTAGCGGTCCAACACGGCTGTGATGTCGCCCCCCAGCACGTCCCGGTCAACGCCCGGCAGGGGCCACGCCACCGCCATCAGCGGCTCTGTGATGCCAAATGACTCGCCCGCTGCGGTGCCGATGATGGAAGCGCTCACGAAGGGGGCTCCGATACCCGCGATGGTACACTCGACTGGTCCTTCTGCGCCGGTTACCTCAAAGGTATCGCCAACCGAGACAGAGTTGCGGCTCGCCACCAGCGGAGCGACCAGGACACCGCAGCCGGATTCCACCGTTTCCATAACGGGCAGCGCAGTCTCCCAGCCCCCTTCGGTGAAGGTGAAGAGCGTATCGCCGCCTTGTCGCCACTCGTGGGGATCCGCGACGAAAGAAAAGTAGGTAGAGCCCAGGAATGAGAGTTCGGGCACGATTACATAGTGCACTGGCATGACCTGACCACGCCCCTCCACAACCTGGCGTACGTCTGCCAGCGCGTCAGGTGGAAGCTCCAGGGTGTCCAGATCGACGTATGCCGACATGCCCGCCATGTAATCAAACGGCGCCATCATCCAGGCTCCCAGTTGCGCGGCGCCCTCGATTTTGGGCATCATCAGCTCGAAAAACATAAAGCGGATAAATCCGGTCATGGAAACGATCATCGTCAGGGCCACGGCCAGCGTCAGTATGGTCAGCACCACGCGCCCGCGCCCGCGTCCCAGGTTATCGCCGATCAACCGCCCGGTCGCTCCCCAGAGGCGTGTGAGCGGCGCGCGCACCCATCGCCCCACGCCGCCGATGAGGGTAGGCAGAATCAGCGCCAGACTCCCCAACCACAGCAGCACGAACAGACTCGTCAAGATGCTGTCCATAGGAGACGTCACCCACTCGCCCGGCGGAGCGACGACGAGGTAGGCGGTCAGAGCGAGGATAACCAGCACTCCCAGAAACCAGGTTTTTCGGAAGAAACCTGGTTTCTTCAAAAGTCTAATTTCCTCCCGCAGCGCGACCAACGGTGAGATGCGCGTCGCCCGCCAGGCCGGGATCAGGGCGGAGAGCAGGGTGACGCCTATCCCCAACACCGTCGCCAGTAGCAGGCTGGAGAGGGATGCCCCGGTCTCGGCGAAGACGAATATCCCTTCGCTCCATGCCTTCATCAGGGCGATAGTGCCGCGTCCCAGGAGCGGCCCGGCGACCAGGCCTACGAGCGTCCCCGCACCGCCGGTGATGAGCGCTTCGACCAGCACCAGCCGCATCACCTGGCGACGGACCATCCCCAGCGAGCGCAGCGCCCCGATCTGCCGGCGGCGCTGGGTGACGGACATGGCAAAGGCGTTAAAGACCAGGAAGCCCGCCGCAAACGTGATACCCACGCCGACCAGCGTCAGCATGGAATCGAGCTGGTCGAGCAGGCCCGTCAGGAAGGTCTGGGCGCTCTCAGACTCCGACAGGGCGTTCATAATGGCCCCGCTGGTCACGTCGGCGGCGACGGTCATTGCCGCGCCCAGCGCCACCGCCAATGCGCTCAGGGCGGTACGCAACCGGTGCTGCGCCAGGTTGCGCCAGGCCATTGTCCAGGTGAGCGAGGTGCGACGCACTTGAGCAGTGCGTTGCACCTGTAGACGCTCGGGCTGTATTGTCTCGATGGCCGTTCCACATAGAATCGAACGGGTCGGCAGCCAGGCAGCCACAGCGCTGACGACAGGCGCAATCACGATGCCGATCAACCCATTCAGCAAAGCCGGCTGGACGCTCCGCCAGGCTCCATTCCACAGGTCGAGATCCACCAGGCCAAAGGGGATGCCGCCGAACGAAAGGCAAAAGATGATGGTCAGACCTACGCCCGCTATCAAACCAACTAACCCACCAATCAACCCCATCAAAGCCGCCTCGCCCGCGACGACTGCGTGCGCCTGCCGCCGCGTCGCGCCCACGGCCCGCAGCAGGCCCAACTCGTGCCGCCGCTCGGCCACGCTCATCACGGTGGTGTTGACCATCCCCAGCGCCGCCGCCACCACCGCCAGCACCAGCAAACTGTACGCCATGGACTCCAATTGGTCGCTGGTCTCTATCACGGCTTGCACTTCGTCTTCGGGCGTCGTGACCCAGGCGTCGTCGCCGTGCCGGTCGGCCAGGGCGCGCAGGTCAGTTTCGAGGGCAATGACGTCTGTGCCGGGCAGCGGCCATACAGTCAATGAAGCAGGCGGGCCGTCAACAAACGCATCCTTGGCCGCCAAGCTGATTCTGGACATCGGCGCGGTACCGCCGTAGCCGATACCGGCGACGATGCACTCGACAGGGCCGTCTTTGCCCGGCAGTATCATCGTATCACCGATGCCAACCCGGTTGCGGGCCGCGACGCTCGGCGGCAGCAACAGCCCGCAGCCGGATTCCATAATGGGCAGCGCAGTCTCCCAATCCCCCTCGACAAAGGTAAAGAGACCGGAACGGGTCAGGTCGTCCAGCCCCGAAATGACGGAGGGGAAACCGGGCATCGGCGAGCTGATTTCAGGGACGACCGCCATATAGCCTGCACTGACCCCGGCGCGTCCGGTGGCCAACCGGTACACGTCCTCCTGCACCTCCGGGGAGATGCCCATCTTTTCGGCGTCGAACCCGCCGACCTGCGCCAGGCCGCTCCTGCGATCAAAGGGGTAAATGAACCAGGAGACTTGTTGCAGCGATCCCTGGGCCGCTTCCACGAGCAACACATCGTTCATAAAGGCCAGCATACCGTTCAGCATGACGATCACCGTCAGACCGACGGCGAACGTGAGCACGGTCAGCGTGACGCGCCGCCGGTCGCGACCCAGGTTGTCCGTCATCAGGCGGCCGGTCGCGCCCCACAGACGAGTCAGTGCTCCTTGTACTGCTCGCCCCGCACCACCAATCAAGGTGGGCAGTATCAGCAGCATGGCACCCAGCCAGGGTAGAGACAGCAGCAGCGTCATAATCCATTCCCAGGGCGGATTGTTGCCGCTCCACTCGCCGGGTGGGGCGACGGTGAAATAAGCTGCAAGACCGACCGCTATCAGCAAACCCAGAAACCAGGTTTTTCGGAAAAAACCCGGTTTCTCCAACCTGACTTCTTGCCGCAGGGCGACGAGCGGCGAGATACGGGTCGCCCGCCGGGCCGGGATCATCACCGAGAGTAGGGTGATGCCAAGCCCCATCACGACGGCCAATACCAGGCTGCCGACCGATACGCTGCCCTGGCCGATTTCCACGCCGGCCCGCCGCACCGCTGCCAGCATCCCATAACCAGAGAGCGGCCCAGCGACCAACCCCAACAGCGTGCCCAGGCCGCCGGTGATCAGCGCCTCGACCAGCAATTGCTGCATCACCTGCCGCCGCGTCATACCCAGGGAGCGCAGCGCGCCAATCTGGCGGCGACGCTGCGTGACGGCCATCGCAAAAGCGTTGAAAATCAGAAAGCCCGCCGCAGCGAGGATCACAAAGCCAATCGCGTTGAGGATGATGCCGGATGTGTCGGTAAAGTATTCTGCGAATACGTTCTCGCCGGTTTCGAGCGCACTGCTGACGCCTGAACTGGTCACACTGGCGGCGACGATCATCGCCACGCCCAACGCCACCGCCAGCGCACTCAAGGTCGTACGCAGGCGGTGTTGCGTCAGGTTGCGCCAGGTGAGAGCGTAAGGTGAGCGCATGAGATTCCTCCTGGGCATATTGCGTGCATTGCCCGGTTATGATACAATCTGTGAGAGCCTGTTCTGGTACGAGTATTTTGCGGAGGTGAGAGATGCCGTCCCCGTTTCCCGGTATGGACCCATATTTGGAGGGCCCATTCCTATGGCACGACGTACATCAACGCTTGGCCGGACAAATCAGCCGGCAGATTTCGCCACGCCTGGCGCCGCGCTACGTGGCCCGGCTGGTGGCCCGCTTTGTCGCGTCCACTCTCGATGAACAGACCATCAGCATTCTCTACCCCGACATGGACGTCACCTCTACGCAGCTCAGGGAGCGGGCGACCGTGACGTGTGAGCCATTCGATGACGTTGCCGTTGCCACGCCACCCCCGCCGCTCATCCTCCACGTGACCCCTTCTGCTGAACAGGTCAGACTCGTCACGGTCGAAATCCGCGACGTGCGGCAGAATCAGTTGGTGACGTCCATCGAAATCCTTTCCCTCGTCAACAAGCGGCCGGGCGGAGGGCTGGTGGAGTACCGGGCCAAGCGGGCGACGGTGATTTCGGCCAGGGCACACCTTCTGGAGATCGACCTGCTCCGGCAGGGGACGCGCCCCCCGCGTTTGATTGGCTTGCCGGAGTCTGACTACTTTGTCTTTTTGACCCGCGCCGAACGGAGCGATTTGACCGAGACGTGGCCCATCGGTGTGCGCGACCCGCTGCCCGTCGTCCCCGTGCCCCTGCTGCCCGGCGACGACGACGTACCGCTCGACCTGGGTCACGCCCTGCGCGCTATCTACGACGAAGCCCGTTACGACCTGAGCATCGACTACGACAAGCCGCCTGTCCCTCCGCTGGCGGAAGAGGATGCGGCCTGGGTGCAGGAGCTGCTCACAACTCCAACTCCGTCATCACCCCCATAATCTCCTCCGGCCTGAGATCCTCGTCGCCGGCGGTCAGCTCGCGCACGGTCTGGCCGTCTCTGAGAAAGACCACCCGGTCGGCGTAGGAAGCGGCGCGGGGGTCGTGAGTCACCATCACCACCGTCGCGTTCAGGTCTTTGCACGTCCTGCGCAGCAGTTCGAGCACGTTTGTGCCGGACTTGGAATCGAGGTTGCCGGTGGGCTCGTCGGCCAGCACGATTTTGGGGTCGGTGACGAAGGCGCGAGCGATCGCTACCCGCTGCTGCTCCCCGCCGGACAGTTGGTCTGGCCGGTGGTCCTTGCGGTCGGCCAACCCCACCAGGTCGAGCAGTTCGTCAATGCGCGACGCATAATCCTCGATGAGCTTGCCGTCAATGAGCAGCGGCAGGGCGATGTTTTCGGTGGCGCTCAGCGTGGGCAGCAGGTTGTAGAACTGGAAGATGAAGCCCACCTGCCGCCGTCGCACGACGGTGATCTCGTCGTCGCTCAGGTGGGCCAACCGCTTGCCGCCCAACACGACGTCGCCATCGCTGGGGGTGTCGAGGCCGCCCATCAGGTGGAGCAACGTGGATTTGCCCGCCCCCGACGGCCCCATGATGGCCACGAACTGCCCTTGTGGGACGACAAAGTCAACGCCGCGCAGTGCGTCAACTGTCACCTCACCCATAAGGTACTGCTTGCGGAGACCGGTCGTCTGCAATACTTCTGCCATTGGATTCACCTCCGGCGAGATATGGAAAGATATAACCTAGCGGCTACTGTTTCAGGATCACTGGCAAAAACACCTGGCTATGATAAATCAGCGCGGTGATCTCACGGGTCAGCACCTGAGTGCTGGAAAAGACGGCCGTGTTGACGGCTGCGCCAGGCGTGATGACGGCCGTGGCCTGGATGGTCAGCGTTACCGACTGTCCAGAACTCACGGGTATGTTCCAGGTGACTTCCTGGCCCGTCACTTGCACCGTCCCTGGCCCCGTGGTCGTGATGACGGGCGTGATGGTGGGCACACTGTCGGTGACGACCAGGGTGGTATTGGCACCGCTATGGAAGTAGGCCAGTGTGTAAGTCAACGTCCCACCGGGGGCGACGACGGGCGGGCTGATCGCTTTGGTCGCCGTGGGACCACCCAAGGCCAGACCGATGGCGACGCGGGTGGCTGCCAAATCGGTGGGTACGTGGCTGAAGCGGGTGCGCGATTGGACGAGTTGGGACACGTAGGCGTCGGCAGCGTTGGCGACGTCAATCTGAAGGTCGCCACCGGCCAGCAACCACAGATACTCGTAATCCTCCATCCCGTCGCGCAGGTTCTCCCAGCGAATCGAGGGCACCAAGCGGTGGCCGTTTTCGCCGCACGCGGACAGATTGCTCCCGTCCTTTCGGGGCGGGTAGAAAAAGAAACCATCGCCGTTGTCCTGATCGGTGACGTTGGGCGTGTTCCAGGGGTTGGGGCTCCAGTCGGTGGTGCTGTAATGCAACAGTCCGTCCACACGCTCGGCCCAGGCCAGCCAGGGCGTGATGCGTGCTTCCATCCCGGGATGGCTCATCAGGATGGGATTGGGCAGCGGCGGGTCGTCGCCGTAAAGATAGTACCACCAGACCTCCTCGCCGTGGTTTTTCTGCCGGTCGTGGCTCTTGACCGGCTCGTAGTTGCTGATGGTGGGCATCCAGATGTCTATTTTGGCACCGGGATAGCTGTAGATGTCCGGCTCGACCTGCTCGCTGACCAGTTGGCGCAGGTGAGGCGCGGCGTTCTCGGTCAACGCCGAAATCTGGCCGACGATGGTATAATCGTCAGAGGTCTGTGGCTCGTTGACGATGTGATAGTAGGCCGCGTCGTCGTAATCATCGGAGACAATGTAGGCGTCCACTGCGGAGAGGTACTGGGTCCACTTGTTCTGGAAAGCCGCCGAGCCGAGAATACCTTCCCGCTCTATCTCGCAGAAGTTATAGGGTAAGCTTTCGGCTGGATCGTTCTCGGTCGGGCCGTGAGAGAGGAAAACGGGGAAGCCGTGGCCGTCGTTGAAGCCGCCCTCGCCGTGGATGTACTTGCCGCCGATGGTGGCAAAGTCCCATTCGTCCCAGGCGTCGGGGGCCAGGTTGCCGTTGCAGTCATACTCGACACCGCCGGGGTAGTTGAGTCCAGCAGGCCAGGCGACGCCTTTGGGGATCAGCCGGTGATTGATAAAGTCCTGCTTGAACGCCTCCACCATCTCCCAGTAGCAATCCCAATTGTCGTAGCCCTGGTAGACATTGTGGACAATGTCGCTCCAATCGAAGCCCCATTCCGACACCAGGTGAATCTCGCGGGGCAGGCTGAAATTCCACACCTCTAGCTCCACCGGGATGGTGGCACTCCCTACAGTGACCGTCGCCTGGCAGACGCCCGGCGCGGCGTCCCATCCCACCCTGACGGTGAACCAGAGGGGTTGGTTCTCGTTGGCAGGGAAGCTGACGGTATCGCCACTGTCCAGCGGCCAGAGTGGGTCAGGCCACCAACCCAAGCGGTCAAAGTGGTCGCCAGCGGTGGTGACGTTGACATAGTCCACGCGGTGGATGACCACGTCGGCGATCACGTCGCTGCCTTTGATAAAGTCACTCACGCTTACATTCAAACTTTGTGCCGACGACGCTTGGACCACAATCTGGAACGGCTCGAACTCACCCCGCGCCGCCGCGATGCGCAGCGGCCCGCTGGCAACGGGTACGGCCATTGTCTTAAGCACCTTCTCCACTGTGGGTGCGGTCCACACCTGCAAGCCGCCCGGCACGGTCGCGCCGGCGATTTGGTGATAGTAGCCGCCGGCCTCGGGGCTGCCGACGCTGCCGGTGAGGGTGGCTCCGCCCAGGCTCTCGTTCAGGGTGGGCTGCGGGTGGCCCTCGTGGGTCAGCACGTCAAAGTAGACGTAGTATTTGCTGACACCAGGCGTAGTCTGCCAGCGGATGGCCCCACTGTCTTGATCCACCAGGCGCAGGTTGTCGAACCACAGAGTCAGCGCGTCGCCGTCGTCCCACAGGCCGCTGTTGCCGCTGACCGTGTCGTTGTCACGGGTGTGGAACTCTATGCGGGTGATGTTAGACAGGTTCAGGCCATCGGTGGGCCAACAGTCGTCCAGTGGGTTGAGTGAGACGCTGACATAGTTCCACCGATCGAGGGCTAAAGGCGGGCCGCCTTGCGTCACGGAACTGCCGCCGCAAGCGTTGTACAACTTGAACCAGTAGAGATCGGGAGCCTGGTCAAGGGCGCTGGCGTTGACCTCGGGCCAGACGTCATAGATCAGGGTCTCGTAGGCGCTCCAGTCGGTGACGCTGCTGGGGTGGAGTTCGGTGCCGGGATAGCCGTAACCGCCCAGGGTGTTGGTGATGGTGACCCGCACCGCCATCGAACCCTGGGTATAGCGGGCATTGTCCAAGACGACAAAGCCGTCGTCGTCGAGGCTGTTGAGGCTCCAGCCGCTCGTCATCTCGCCGTCGTGGAGCATGGTGCTGTAGCTTTCGGCATAGGGGATGGGTGTGCCGGGCGTGTTCCCACTGTAGGGCACGACGCGTACGGAGCGCAGATCGAGCAGAGCGTGGTTGAGGCCCAGCGCGTCAAAGGCGGTCGTAAAATTGATGCTGGCCGGGGCAATCCCGTTCCCGCTCACGGTCACCGGGATACGGTAAGGCCAACCGTCGTCCCACCAGGCGGCGGCGGGGCGGGTAAGATCGGCACGGCTCCGGCCAGGCGGCGGAGCGCTGCTCAACGTCACCAGCAGGGCCAGAACGAGAACCAATCCAAAGAACCTTTGCATTTTCATCCTGCTACTCTTTTCAATCCTGGTTATTGGGGACGAAACCTGGTCACACATAGCATAGGATACCAGAGAAAACGAGGAAAGGCAATACAGCGCTGGTACTATATGGAAGTGTGACGTTCGTCATTGCAGGGATAGATGGAGTCAAGTATAATGTAGGTGAGCAAGGCGAGAGGTGGATGTCCAATGTTGTACCTGATGTTACTAGCTCACTTGTGGGGAGACTATTTGTTCCAGTGGGGGTTCATCGCCCGCTGGAAGGCGCGCTCGCTGATGGGAGTGCTGGCTCACACTGGCATCGTGACCCTCACTACGCTGGCATGCGCGGTGTTGGTGTCTCCCTCCTGGTGGCCCTACGCATTGCTGATCGGGCTGACCCACACGGCGATAGACCTGGTGCGGGCGCGTTTCCTGCGCACGGCGAACCCGGCCTGGGAACTAATCTGGTATCTGCTCGACCAACTGGCCCACCTGACAATCATCGCGCTGGTGGTGATGTGGAGCGATGCCCCCTCACAGTCGGAACTGGTCGGTGTGGCGAGGTTGCTGACCGACCCACGGGTGCTGGCCTACGCCATCGGCTATCTCCTGCT
Source organism: uncultured Anaerolineales bacterium (assembly GCA_964568065.1). Taxonomy (GTDB): domain Bacteria; phylum Chloroflexota; class Anaerolineae; order B4-G1; family B4-G1; genus CAZMOT01. The sequence continues at coordinate 1,022 of CAZMOT010000055.1, read as the reverse complement.
GCTCAATCCAGCGTGGGTTCTCCTCCGCTTCACGGTACGCGGCGTGTGGGGTCCGGACGCCGCCCCTCACCTGGGCGCGGGGGAAAAGTACGGGCCGATGGTGGAACGGGTGTTGATCGCAAGTTGTGTGCTAACCGGCCAGCTTTACCTGGTGCCGTTGATACTGTTTCCGCGCCGCCTGGTATTCCTCCATGTACAAGGACACGAGGTGGGCACGTTGGTGCGGCTGACCGGTCATTGGGCTGAGACATTTATGAGTGCGCTGCTAGCGGTGGCGATTGGGCTGGGCCTACGGGCGATAGAAGGAGCGATCTGATGGGCTGGGTTGACGGAAGAGTGGATGGGCCGACAATAGGCGTATGCAGACCGGACTCACGGAACGAGGGTGCGGGGCTTCGTGGTGGGAGAAGACGGGCGGCGGGCTGCTTGCCCTGAGCGACGCCCTGGACCTGTTCAGCGCGGACCGCCCGCCCGAGTGGCGCACCCGGTTGATGGGGGGCGAAAGTTCTGTGCACGGTCTTGCGACTCGACGGTGGGTGAATGCAACTGTTGGAGTTGGATCAGGCAACGGAGGCGACATCACCGTGCGGATCGTTCGCATCGTTCGCGGCGAGGAGCGCAGCGAGAGGGGCGGGAAATGATATGCCGTACGCTGCGGTCCAGCGGGCCAGGTCGCCGAGGGTCACGCGCCAGCAGCGGCTGCCCCTGCCGCCAGAGCGAGGCGCTCTTGGCAAGCGCATGCGGCCCAGGACGCGCCCGACGCGCCGATGGGTGATGTGGTCCGGGTCACCGTCCTTCATCTTGGCGACGGCCTGGGCGAAGAGCAGAATATCCTGGACGGTGAAGACAAAGTGTGAGGGGGTCTCTGTATTAATGGCACTAATGGCATTAATGGCACAGCCACAGAGGGCGTGGATGACCAAAGCGGTCAGGTCGTCGGTCTCCAGGTCGGATCTTTCGCACTGGTAGCGGATGGATAGGGTCTCCATGCGGTCCCAGAGTGCGGTCCGTGGGCCGGCGCC
>CAZMOT010000054.1:0-21291 GCA_964568065.1 uncultured Anaerolineales bacterium | reverse complement strand
AGCACGTGGTGGGCACGCCGGAGCGACTACGGTTGAACGTTTTTCGCAGCTTGCGTCACATCTACGCTCAGGTGGTTGACGATGGCCAGAGGCACACGCTGATCTCTGCTTCGACCATTGACCCAGAGCTGGCAGCACAACTTCAGGGGTTGACGAAAACTGAGCAGGCGCAGGTGGTGGGCAAGGTGTTGGCGGAGCGTGCATTGGGCCAGGGTGTCAAGAAGGTGGTCTTTGACCGTGGCGGGTATAAATATCACGGCCGGGTGAAGGCTCTAGCGGACGCAGCCCGTGAGGGCGGGCTCGAGTTCTAGCGGCAGCAGACTGCGCGGCAGCAGACTGCCGAGGCACGAACGGAGGCAGAATGGCCAGAGGGAACGTGCGAGATCGCGAGGTCTTTGAAGAACGAGAGGAACTGGACGAGCGTATCGTGGATATCACGAGGGTCGCGAAGGTTGTCAAGGGTGGCCGTCGCTTCGGCTTCCGTGTTGTGGCAGTAGTGGGTGACCACCGTGGGCAAGTCGGCCTGGGAGTGGGCAAGGCGCGCTCCGTGCCCGATGCGATCCGCAAGGCGACGGAACGAGCGCGGCGCGACATGCGGCCAGTGGCACTGGTGCAGACTACGATTCCGCACGAGGTAATCGGGAAGTGTAGCGGTGCGAAGGTGTTGCTCAAGCCTGCCGCACCGGGCACAGGTGTGATCGCGGCCGGAGGTGTGCGTGCCGTGTTGGAGACAGCGGGCATACGTGATGTGCTCACAAAGTCACAGGGCAGTTCTAACGTTCTCAACGTGGTGCGGGCGACGATGGATGGCCTGGCACAACTGCGCCGTGTGGAGGACGTGGCCCGCGAGCGCGGTGTGCCGGAGGCCAACGTGATGCCATTCTGGAGGCGAGGACGATGAGCGCGGCAAAGAAGAAGGCTCAAAGTCGCCGCCGTAAGAAGGAAGGGCTTTTGCGCATCACGCTCGCAAAGAGTCCGATCGGGTATTCGTACCGGCAGAAGCGGACGGTACGGGCATTGGGCCTGCGGCGGATGCATCAGACGGTGGAGCAAAAGGACACACCGGTCATCCGGGGGATGATCGCCAAGGTGAGGCACCTGGTGGCGGTGGAGGAAGTGGGCTAGTGGGTTGTGGGGGTGCGGGGTGAAGTTACACGATTTGAAGCCTGCTGAGGGAATGGTGAAGAAGCGCAAGCGCGTGGGGCGAGGTATTGCGGCCGGGCAGGGTAAGACGGCCGGGCGCGGTACGAAAGGCCAGAAGGCCCGCAGTGGCGGCAGCCTGCCACCCTACTTTGAGGGCGGTCAGTTGCCCCTGGTGCGGAAACTCCCGTTCGCGCGGGGTGTGGGCTTCCGCGATCCATGGCGTGTGCGATTCACGCCGGTCAACCTGGAGCGGCTCTCGGGTTTCCAGAAGGGGGCCGTGGTCACGCCGGAGAGGCTGGCCAAGGCAGGCATCATCAAGCAAGCGGACGAATTGGTAGTCATCTTGGGACGCGGAGAACTGAAGAAACCGCTCACAGTGAAGGCGCACCGGTTCTCGGCCAGCGCGCGGGCCAAGATCGAGGCGGCCGGGGGAGCGGTGGAGGAATTGCCCTGGCAGCGAGGTGGTTATCGGACACGGTGATGCGATTTGAGATTTGCAGATTTAGGATTTGGAGGTTTGAGAACAGATGATTCAAGCCTTGCGTAATGCCATGACTTTGCCCGATCTGCGGCGCAAGTTACTGTACACGTTGCTGATTCTCATTATGTACCGGCTGGCGGCGCACGTGCCAGTGCCTGGGGTGGATCAGACGCAGTTGCAGCAGATTTTGGAAGGTACTGGAGGCAGTGCTGGGCTGCTAGGTGTGCTGGATCTGCTCTCCGGTGGTGCAGTGGCCAACTTCTCGATCCTGGCCAACGGCGTACAATCGTACATCACAGCCTCTATTATCATGCAGTTGTTGCAACCGATCATCCCACAGTTGGAGCGGCTGGCCGAGGAGGGAGAGGCAGGCCGGCGTAAGCTCAATCAGTGGCAGTACTACATCACCATTCCTCTCTCGTTGTTACAGAGTTATGGGTGGGTCCGGTATCTCAACGCTTCGAGTGAATCTCCCGTTTTGCCCCACTTCGGTTTCAGCCCAGCGGAAAATATTCTGCCCACCATTTCGGTGTTGGTGGCAATGATGGCTGGCACGATGTTTGCCATCTGGCTGGGAGACTTGGTCTCCGAGCAGGGTATTGGCAACGGGTTGTCGTTGATTATCTTCAGCGGTATTGTGGCCCGCGTGCCGGCGAACCTCCAGCGCATCTGGTTTCAGGGTCAGACGATGGAAGGTGGCGGCACGGGGATGAGCGTGTTGATGCTGGGGGTGTTCCTGGCCATAACTGCCATCACGATGTTCGTGATCGTAGTGGTACAGGAAGGTGAGCGGCGGATCCCAGTGCAATATGGTAAGCGTGTTCGGGGTACCAAGATGTACGGCGGTGGGAGCACTCACATCCCCTTGAAGGTCAACACGGCGGGGATGATCCCGCTGATTTTTGCCCAATCTATTCTTACCTTCCCGGCGATAATTGCGCAGTTTTTTGCCAGCAGTGAGAGCGTTGCTGCATCCCAGTTTGCTCAGGGAGTGATGGATTTCTTCACCCCGCAAGGCGTCTGGTACGGCCCAATGCTATTCCTGGCAGTCGTTGGTTTTACCTATTTCTATACCGATATAATGATCCAGCAGCAGGATCTACCGGGTTCGCTGCAGCGACAGGGTGGTTTCATTCCAGGAATTCGACCAGGCAGGAGGACGGCCGAGTACATCAACTCTGTCTATAAGCGCATCACGCTGGTGGGCGCGCTCTTTCTGGGCGGTGTGGCAGTATTGCCCTATGTCGTGGATCTGTTCATGCAAACGAGCGTCCTGCTCATCACTGCTTCTGGCTTGCTGATCGTGGTCGGCACGGTGCTGGACACGATGCGCCAGTTAGAGGCCCAACTCTTGATGCGTCACTACGAAGGGTTCATCAAGTAGAGGTTGTTGTGGGCTGTTTCGTCGTGCTGTTGGGTCCGCCAGGCGCGGGCAAAGGGACACAGGCGAAGCTGTTGGCCCAGGCGCTTGGTGTCCCTCACGTGTCGAGCGGCGATTTATTCCGTGACCATCTGAGCCGCGAGACGGAACTGGGCTTGCTGGCGAAGGGGTACATGGAGCAGGGCGAGTTGGTGCCCGACGACGTGACGGTGGGCCTGGTGGCTGATCGGATCGGCCAGCCCGATTACCAGAAAGGCGTCATTCTGGACGGTTTCCCACGGACGTTGAGCCAGGCCGTGGCACTGGACGGCGCGCTGGGTGAGCGGGGGCAGCAAGTGAATGTCGTGCCGCTTATCCAGGTGCGGGATGAGGAAGTGGTGCGACGTCTCACCGCCCGCCGAACCTGTCGGGACTGTGGGGCTGTGTATAACCTGGTCTTCAATCCGCCTCGCGTCAAGGATGTGTGCGATGCCTGCGCTGGCGAGTTGTACCAGCGGGACGACGATAATATGGAGACTGTACGCAATCGCCTGTACACTCACTACAAGGAGACTGCGCCGCTCATCGGTTACTATTTTGCCAAGGGCCTGCTAGTCGAGGTCAACGGCGAGCAGATGATCGATGACGTGCAGGCCGACCTACGAGCGGTTGTGGAGGTGACCAAGAAGTAGTCTGCGGACTAGGAATAGTCCGACGGCTAAGGAGTAGTCCGACGATCACATTAAAGTCAGCAATCGAGATCAACAAAATGCATCGGGCTGGCCGGATTGTGGCTGAGGTGCTGGAGAGGATGCGAGAACGGGTCGCGCCAGGTGTGACGACAGTGGAATTGGATAAGTTGGCGGAGGCGGTGATCAGCAGGCACAACGCTATCCCGTCATTCAAGGGGTACCCGCCCGGCAGCGCTCATCCTTTCCCAGCCAGCATCTGCGTCTCAGTGAATGAGGAACTGGTACACGGTATTCCTGGCCCACGTGTGCTGCAGGAAGGGGACATTGTCAGCATAGACGTCGGGGCTATCCTGGATGGCTACCACGGCGACGCAGCGATTACACTGCCGGTGGGACAAATCGGCCCGGAGACTCAGCGGCTGCTGGAGGTGACTGAAGGCTCGCTCTACGCGGGGATCACCGCTGCCAGGGTGGGCAAACGTTCCGGTGACATCTCCGCCGCCATCCAGTCCTACGCGGAGAGCCGTGGATACAACGTCGTGCGGGAGTATACCGGCCACGGCATCGGGCGGAAGATGCACGAGGATCCTCAGGTGCCTAACTATGGCCAACCGGGCAAAGGTGTGCGCTTGCACAAGGGGATGACTATAGCGCTAGAACCGATGGTGTTGGCCGGTGATAGGCAAGTTCGGGTGTTGGAAGATCATTGGACGGTGGTTTCGAGCGATGGGAAACTGACAGCCCATTTTGAGCATACTATCGTCGTCACCGATGATGAGGCAGAGATTCTGACGCGATTGTAGGAATAGGTTAGGGAGGTATGGTGCGATGAAGGTCTCACCCTCAGTGAAACGGCGCTGTCCGAAGTGCAAGATCATCCGACGGCGTGGTGTGGTACGAGTGATTTGCGAAAATCCAAAGCATAAGCAACGCCAGGGGTAGCCTCAAATCCCAAATCTCAAAGGGTTGGGGTTTGGCCATTGGGATTCCTGACCGGAGGGAAGTATGGCGCGTATTGCAGGAGTAGACCTGCCACGAAACAAACGAGTGGAGATTGGCCTGACGTATATTTACGGCATCGGACACAGCCTAAGCAATGAGATTCTACACAAGGCCGGGGTAAATCCCGACACACGGGTCAGGGACCTGACGGAGTCGGAGGTCACTGCGCTGCGTGAGACTATTGAACGTGAGTGCCAGGTTGAAGGTGACCTACGGCGTGAGGTGCAGACGAACATCAGACGCCTGATGGATATTGGATGCTATCGGGGCCTGCGTCACCGTCGTAATCTGCCTGTGCACGGTCAGCGTACGCGGACGAACGCTCGCACTAAGCGCGGACCCAAGAAGACGGTGCCTGGCCGTGGACGGCGGCGTGGGATGAAGAAGAAGTAGTCACAGATCCGAAGCTGGAGGGAAGATGGCACAAAGACAATCGGGGCGGCGTCGAGGAGGACGCCGGGTTAGGAAGAATGTGCCGCGTGGACAGGCCCACATCCATGCCACTTTCAATAATACGATCGTGACGATGACCGACCCGCAAGGGAACGTCATCAATTGGGCCAGTGGCGGGACGGTCGGGTTCAAGGGGGCACGTAAGAGCACACCGTTCGCGGCGCGGCAGGCTGCTCAGAGGGCGGTCAGGAATGCGATGGACAACGGAATGGTTGAAGTGGATGTTTACGTCAAGGGACCTGGACCTGGGCGAGAAGCGGCGATCCGCTCCATTCAGGCGGCGGGTCTAAAGGTGTGCTCTATCACCGATGTGACCCCAATTCCACATAATGGCTGTCGTCCGCCCAAGAAGCGCCGGATGTAGACCGGGATTGCAGCGGATAGTAAGAGAATAAACGGAGTGAGAGTATGGCCAGATATACCGGCCCGGTTTGTAAACTGTGTCGTCGTGAAGGGGAGAAACTGTTTTTGAAGGGGGGGCGTTGTCTTTCGTCCAAGTGCCCCTTTGAGAGGGAACGTGGCTATCCCCCGGGTGAGCATGGTCGGCTAGCCCGCTTTCGCCGCCGCCGTCGCCCATCTGACTATTCACGCCAGTTGCGTGAAAAGCAAAAGGCACGACGTATCTACGGTGTGCTGGAACGTCAGTTCCGGCGCTACTTCCGCGAGGCGGAGCGTCGTCCGGGCCTTACCGGTGAGAATCTGATCGTTGTGTTGGAGAGCCGGCTGGATAATGTCATCTACCGGTTGGGGTTCGCCGACTCGAGGGCGCAGGCACGCCAGTTGGTGCAGCATGGTCACTTTGTCGTCAATGGTCGCCGCACGAACATTCCTTCATACATCGTCCGCTCACAAGATGTGATCACGGTGCGAGAGGGGAGCCGCAAACGCACGTACTTCAGGGAACGTGCCAAGCTTCTGGATGAAGGAGCAGTGCCGAACTGGCTGAGTCTGGATGCGAAAACTATGATGGCTCGGGTGCTGCAGGTGCCGGCGCGAGAGAATATTGATACGACGTTGAACGAGCAGTTGATTGTGGAGTACTATTCACGCTAACGGTAATACGGTTTCACCTTGACTCGTTCTACGATACTTGCTCCACACAGGCCGGGGGCTAGCTGAAGACAGGAGGCGACGGTTGTCAGTTCCAGTGCTGCCAAAAATTGAAACGGATGCTATCTCCCAGACTTATGGCCGGTTTGTGATCGGCCCGCTGGAGAGTGGCTTTGGAATCACCTTGGGCAACGCGCTCCGACGGGTGTTGCTTTCCTCACTGCCCGGCGCAGCGGTAACTTCTATCCGCATTTCCGATATTGCACACGAGTTCACTGCCATCCCAGGCGTGCGGGAGGACATGATACAGTTTATACTGCAGGTCAAACAACTGCGCCTCAAGATGGAAGGCCAAGAGCCAATGCGCATGTCTCTTCAGGTACGGGGCGAGGGCATGGTGACCGCTGGCGATATTCAGGCCCCGCCGGAGATCGAAATTCTGAACCCGGATCTCTACCTCTGTACCGTGGATTCCGACGTGGATCTCGACATTGAGTTCGCGGTTGAGCAGGGGCGGGGGTACCTGGCAGCCGGAGGGCGTGATCGGATGCCCATTGGCGAACTGCCAGTGGATGCTATCTTCAGTCCGATTCGCCGTGTCGCCTTTGATACAGAGCGGGCGCGGGTGGGCCAGATGACCAATTATGACCGCCTGACACTGGAGATCTGGAGCGACGGACGGATTGCGCCAGTGGACGCGCTCAAGGATGCGGCGCGTATCCTGGTGACCCATCTGCGTCTGGTCGCCGGCCTCACTCTGGAAGAAGAAGCTGAACCGGTTGAAGAAGAGGGTGGCCTGCCTAGCGAGGTTTACGAGATCCCCATCGAACAGCTTGATTTGAGTGTGCGAGTGTTCAACTCTCTCAGGCGCACTGGCATCACCAGTGTGGGTGAGGTACTGGAGATGCTGGCGCTGGGGGATGAGACCTTGCTGACTATTCGGAACTTTGGGCAGAAGTCGCTGGCTGAGTTGAAAGTACACTTGCAAGAGCGAGGCTTTCTGGGGGAGCATGCAGGAGAGGGTGGAGGTGCGTAAATGCGACATCGCGTCGCAGGGAAGAGACTGAATCGTTCCGGCGGTCACCGCAAGGCTCTACGCCGCAACCTGGTGACGGCGTTGTTCTACCACGAGCGCATTGAAACGACCGAGGCGAAGGCCAAGGCGATCCGCGGGCAAGCGGAGAAACTGATCACACTGGCAAAACGGGGCCTGATGGCGGAGCAGGAGTATCCGGGGCGAGGCATTCATGCCCGTCGGTTGGCAGCCGGCCGCCTGAACCGCTGGGTGGCAGAGCCTGATGGCACGCAGGTGGACATCTTAGAAAAGCTGTTTGAGGACATCGCGCCGCGTTACATGGACAGACCTGGCGGCTATACCCGCATCTACAAGCTGGGGCCGCGCAGGGGCGACGCTGCGCCGATGGCCTTGTTGGAACTGGTTGGGGAGTAGGAGATAGGCAGGCGCGTACGATGCGGGTGCGTGCGGTCATCGCCTATGACGGGACCGACTACGGCGGGTTCCAACGTCAGGCCAACGCCCCCACCGTTCAGGGGGCCTTGGAGACGGCGCTGGCGCGGGTGACTCAGGAGACAATCACTGTCCTGGCAGCAGGCCGCACTGACGCTGGCGTACACGCGGCAGGGCAGGTCATCGCCTTCGATACGGTTTGGCGGCATGAGTTGAGCGACCTGCGGCGGGCGTTGAATGCGGTTCTGCCCGCCGACATCTCTGCCCCAGAGGTTGAGGGGACCGCGCCGGACTTTCACCCGCGCTACGATGCCCACAGTCGGCACTACCGGTACACGCTTTACAACGCGCCGGTTCGCTGGCCTTTGGGACGGCGGTACAGCCTGTACGTGGCTGCTCCGCTGGACGTGGCGGCGATGCAGCGGGCGGCGCAGTCCCTGGTAGGCGAGCATGACTTTGCCACTTTTGGACGGCCACCGCAGGGCGCGGTAGGAACCGGAGTCACAGTGCGGCGGGTGCTGGCGGCAGAGTGGGACTTCGTGAGCGCGTTTCGACTGAGCTCGACGAAGTCTCGGCCGAACGGTGGGGAGCCGCCCTTCGACTGCGCTCAGGACAGGCCCTGGCTGACCTTTGACATTGAGGCTAATGCCTTTCTCTACCGCATGGTGCGCAGCATCGTCGGCACGTTGCTCCAGGTAGGGCGGGGCAAGGTGAGCGTGGAAGAGTTTGTGGCGGTGCTGGCGTCGTGTGATCGCAGCCGGGCAGGGCCGACGGCCCCTCCGCATGGTCTCTGTCTGGTGGAGGTAAAGTACTGAGGATACCAGGGTACTTTGGCGCACGAGGGTTTTCGCCTTTGCTCTTCATCCGGTGAACTATGCTAAACCAGCTTTGGATATTGGGTGCGAAGCAGACGTCGCTTCGCTCATGTGTTTCTAGTGAAGCAAGTCGGTGGGTTCGCCAGATGCTTTGACAGGCCAAAGAGCTGTCGTATAATTAGTGGCGGAACGCATCGGAAGAAGGCAGACAGCCGCTTATCGGAATAGTGGCCAGCCTCATATCTTTGAGTAGTGCCTGCGGCCAAGCCGGTTTGCGGGCAGAAAGGAGCAGTAAAATGCTTTGTCCAGAGTGTGGAACTGATAATCGTCCAGAAGCACGCTTCTGTGCTCGTTGCGGCGCGACTCTGGGTGAGCAACCGGTGGCGTGGACTCCACCGTCGCCCCCCCCTTCCCCTGGCGTGGCAGGAGGTGGTGGTGTAGGCGCGACCCAGGCAGGGGGTTTGGGACAGCGCAAGCTCGTCGTTGGGGGCGTTGTGGCCGGAGTGATCGTCCTGTTGGTTATCTGTGCTGTCGTGGCCGTTTTTGTGGGCATCCCTATGCTGACCGGCGGCGACCAGATCCTGCTCGCCTTTCCAGACCGGGACGGCGAAGTAGAACTCTATTTGCTAAAACTGGGACAGGATCAGGATGAGGGGACACTCTTGGCCGAAGAAGTGACGTGGGCCTCGACGGATTTCGAGTTGCTGGAAGATGAACGGTACCGTAGGATGGGTGGTACCTATGGCGGCTTCGTGCCCGATTCAGACCGCCTACTCTTGTGGTACGAACTCGACGGTGACGTCGTGATCCAGCAGATGCGCGTTGAAGACAAGGAACCCACCGAGGTTATGGAATCAGGGGATGACCTTGAATGGGGTACCGTTGTCAATGACTTTGCCTTCATTTTTCTGGAAGAGTTCCGGGATGGAGGGGAACGTTGCTACGTTGCCAGGCCCGGTGGCGAGGCCGAACGGGTAGCCAAGGCGGACAGTTGCGAGATCTCGCTGGATGGCTCGATGATTTACTTCAGCAAGAGGGACGGAGACGAGCTCACCCTTTCAATGATTGACATCAATGGGGAAAATGAAACGATTTTGTTGGATGGGGTCGAGGGAGCAGATTCGTACCGGGTTTCGGGGGATGCTTCCCACATCGCCTACGTCCTGGTGGACGATGACGAGTCTCAGTTGTATCTGGTCGAGCGGCGCAGCGGTGAGGAGGTCGAGGTTGGCGACGAGGTTTTCCGTGTCAGCAGATACGGGTTCGTGCCTGGCGGCGACATCCCGTACTACGTTGTCAGAGAAAATGAAGACGATGACGAGGTCCAACTCTACACATCGGATAGCGACGAACCAATCGTGGAGGAGGTGGTGATCAGCACTCAATTCTCCCCGGATGGTCGGTACATGGCCTACCTGGTCGAGGACGAGGATGGCGAGGGGACGGTGTACGTGCATCCCATGCGTGGCGGTGAGGACGTTGAGGTGCTGGACGGTGAGGATGTCAGGTTCGAGGTCTTTCGGACTGCTCCTGTCAGGCTGCTCATTCTGATACTTGAAGACGACAAATTCACCCTGTACAGTGCTGACGTAGATGGCAGTGATCTGGTCGAATTGCTGGACGGAGACGATGCCACTTGGAAAGGCCTCGACTATCTTCCCAACGATCCGACACTGTATATCTATGAGGAGGACGAAGATGGAGAGGTCAGCCTATTCGTCACCCCGGTACACAGGGACACGGGGTTTTATCTGCTGGAAGGATGGGCATCTATGGGACTGTTGAACCGCTCGCCCAACGGTAGTCAGTTGGTCTTCTGGGCGCGAGAGAACGTGGGGGATGATCCAGTGCTATACAGCATAGACGTCAAGGATGGGGCTAACCCGGTGGAGTTGGATGACGACGCCGATGATTTTCGCAACGCTGTCTTCACCTCCAATGGGCGGTTTATTATCTACACCGCTGACACGGGCGATGACCCCGATGACGTGGAAGTCCGTCGGGTGCGGGCGGATGGAGAGGAAGAGTACGAGGTTCTATATGAAGAAGCCCGCCTGATTGACGTACGTTGGGACGACATTGATCCATTTTCTCGTTGAGGTAGTGGGCTAGCCTGGCGTTCCAGCGGGCTGTGCTGCGCCAGGACTTGCAGGCGAAGGAGAGGGATTGATATGAGCGAGCAACCTGAACGTGGTTGGGAAACAAAGAGATTGGAGGAGGAGGCTGATGCCCAGATGGGAATGGGAGCAGAACTGCCTGGCCCGGCACCGTCCGTGACGGGCGAGAAGGCCCCGAAGCGGCGCACGGCGCTCACTTGCGGCATTGTGGGCGGGATGGTTGTTCTGTTGGTCATCTGTGCTGCCGTGGTTCTCTGGGTTGCTATTCCTAGCTTGACTGGTAAACAGATTCTACCTGCCATTCCGGGCCTGCCTGGCATATTAGGCCCGCCCGGCGACGAGATTCTGCTCGCCTTTCCGAGCCGGCGCGGCGACGTGGAGCTGTATCTGCTGGAGTTGGGGCAGGATGAAAAAGAAGGAACGTTCCTGGCAGAAGACGTAGAACGGTTCTTTACGGTTTTCTTGCTGCTGGAAGAGGAAACGCATCGCCGCAGAATAGGCGGTGACTACGGCGGTTTTGTGCCCGGTTCAAACCGCCTGTTTCTGTGGTACAGACTCGAAGATGAAATCGTAATCCAGCAAATGCGCTTTGGAGACGGGGAACCCACTGACGTCATGGACTCCAAGGCGGACTATCTGTGGGGTACTGTTGTCAAAGACCCTGAAATCGTTTTTCTGGAGGAGTTCCGGGATGGAGGGGAGCGTTGCTACGTTGCCAGGCCCGGCGGTGAGGCCGAACGGGTAGCCAAGGCGGATGGCTGCGGCATCTCGCTGGACGGTTTGACGATTTACTTCAGCGAGAGGGACAAAGGCGAAACTACCCTTTCAGTAATTGACATCACCGGGGAGAATGAAACAGTTCTGTTGGATGAGGTTGAGGGAGTAGATTCACATCAGGTTTCGGAGGATGCTTCTCACGTCGCCTACGTTCAGGTGGAAGATTATGATGAGTCTCAGTTGTACCTGGTCGAGCGGGACAGTGGCGAGGAGGACAAAATCGGCGATGAGGTGCTCCGCATCGTTGACTATGGCTTCGCGCCTGACAGCGACACCTTGTTCTACATTGCCGAAGAGGAGGAAGACGATTACAGTGTGTTGCGGCTCTACATGTCGGATAGCGATGATCCGATAGCCGAAGGGCCGGCTCTTGGCGCGGACTTTACGCCTGACGGTCAGTATCTGGTCTACTTGCTGGGTGATGAGGATGACGAGGAGACGTTGTCCGTGCATCCGCTGGACGGCGGTGGAGACGTCAAAGTTCTGGACGGCGAGGAGATTCAATACGCCGTTCTCAGAACCTCTCCGCCCAGGGTGCTGGCTCTATCCACGGAGGAGGATGGATTCACGCTGTACAGCGTCAGCGTTGACGGTGGTGACGTGATCGAATTGCTGGACGAAGAGGATGCCAACTTTGAAGCCGAGTATGTGCCCAACGAATCTCTGCTTTACGTCCAGATCACCGATGAGGATGGCGAGGTGAGCCTGTTCGTCGCTCCGCTGGGTGGTGAGGACGAGGGATATACTCTGTTGGAGGAATGGGCCAGAATAGAGATTCTGAACCGCTCTCCCGATGGCAGTCAGTTGGTCTTCTGGGCGCGAGAGGACTGGGGGGATGATCCGGTGCTCTACAGCATCGCCATCGAGGATGGGGCTGACCCGGTGGAGCTGGACGACGACAGTGAAGGGTTCCGCAACGCCGTCTTCACCTCCGACGGGCGGTTCGTGCTCTACACCGCTGTCACTGGAGATGAGAGCGACGATGTGGAGGTCCATCAGGTGCAGGCGGATGGAGAGGAGAAGTACGAGGTTCTGTATGAAGAGGCCCTTCTGGTTGACGCGCGTTGGGATGACATTGCCCCATGGTACTTGCCATTGGGTTGGCAAACTACAGCCGAGGGAGTCGCTGAGATACCCATCGAAATCCCTACTGAGATCCCTACTGAGGAACCCGTCGCGGAACCCACCTTGGCTCCACCTCCCACTGAGGCGCCCGTCGTGGTCACCCCTATCCCAACCCCGATCGAGAAGGCTGTGATTCGCTGGTTCGTCGGCGTGGGCACCGGTGCGGATTCTGAACAGATTCTGGTGGAGGAGGCGGTTGTCGACGCATTCAACGCCTCGCAGGATCGTATCGAACTGGTGCTCGAGGTCGTCGAGTACGATACGGCCTACGACGTGTTGCTGCTCCAGGTGGCCGCTGGTGATGCGCCGGACATCGTCGGGCCGGTGAGTTTGGGGAGGGCCAATGAGTTGGCCGATATGTGGCTGGGCCTGGATCTTATGCTGCGGGACTACGATCTGAGTGACTACAACTGGGTTGCCCTGGAACACTTGTGGTTGTACGATCAGGGTCTAATCGGGTTGCCCGTTGGTCTCTATCCCTCGTTCATCTACTACAACCGTGACCTGTTCGATGAGGCGGGCCTCGCCTATCCACCCGATGGATATGGCGAGCCCTACGCCGATGGCGATCTGTGGACGATCGAGAAAATGGAAGAGATCGCCATGCTACTGACGCTGGATGCCGACGGCCACAATGCGACCAGTCCGGACTTTGACCCGGAGAACATCGTGCAGTTTGGCTACCACACACAGTGGCTCAGCCTGCGGGGGCAGGCCACTCTCTTCGGCGCTGGCTCGTTTGTGGATGCGTACGGCGATGCCACGCTCCCCGACCGCTGGCGCGAAGCGTTCCACTGGTACTACGAGGGGATATGGGAAAAGTATTTTATGCCCAACGAGGAGTACCTGTGGGATGACTTCAACCCGTTCGACTCCGGCAACGTGGCGATGACGCACTCTCACTTGTGGTATACCTGCTGCGTGGATAAAGTCCCGAACTGGGATATCGCTCCTGTGCCGTCGTACGAGGAGCAGACGACTGCCAATTTGCACACCGACATGCTTGGCATCCTGAACACCACCGAGTATCCTGAGGAGGCCCTGGAGGCGCTCTACTACCTGGCCAACAGTCCAGAACTGATCGAGGTGTGGGGCGGTATGCCCCCGCAAGAAAGCCTGCAGGAGGATTTCTTCACAGAGCTCGACGAAGAATTCCCGCAGGGTGTGAACTGGTGGGTGGCACTTGAAAGCCTGGACTACTTTGACATTCCCAGCCACGAAGGCTATATGCCCAATTTCTCCATGGCGGACGAGCGGCTCTGGGACTTTAAGACTCTGTACGAGAGCACGCCCGGCCTTGACCTGGACACCGAGTTGGACTTATTGGTGGCCGACTTGCAGGAGATTTTCGAGGCGGCTGAGGATTAGAGGGTCACATTGGTCTGCCACGGAGACGTAGCTGTGTTCTGCCAGGACTTGCGGCTGAAAAAAGGGGGGTTGACATGAGCGGGCAGCCCGAGTATGAACAGAAAACAGAGAGGTTGGTGGATGAAGAGCCTGATGTCCAGATGGGCCAGATGAGGATGGGAACGGGAGCAAAACTACCTCGCCCGGTACCATCCGTGGCGGGCGAGGAGAGACCAAAGCGGCGCAAGGGGCTTACGTGCGGCATTGTGGCCACGGTAGTTGTCCTGCTGGTCATTTGTGCCGCCGTGGTTGTTTGGGTGGTCGTGCCCGGTCTGACTGGCAAACAGATTCTACCGGCTATTCCGTTCCTGTCTGACCTACTAAGCCCATCTGACGATCAGATCCTACTCGCCTTTCCGAGCCGGCGCGGCGACGTAGAGCTCTATTTGCTGAAACTGGGGCAGGATGAAGATGAGGGAACTCTTCTGGCAGAAGACGCAGAAGAGGCCCCCCTTGTGGATCTTTGGCTGCTAGAAGAGGGAAAGTACCAGGGCCGAGTACCAGTTGACTATGGCAGCTTTGTGCCCGGTTCAGACCGGTTGCTCTTGTGGTACAGGCTCGAAGATGAGACCGTGATCCAGCAGATGCGCGTTGGAGACGATGAACCCACCGACGTCATGGACTCCAAGGCGGACGTTCTATTGGGTGCCGTTTTCGATGAGTCCGAGAGCGTTTTTCTGCGCGAGACCAGAGAGGGGCAGGCGCGCTGCTACGTTGCCAGGCCCGGCGGCGAAGCGGAACGATTGGCCAAGGCGGACGCATGCTATATCTCGCTGGATGGCTCGACGATTATCTTCAGCGAGGTAGACGAAGGGGCGACTACCCTTTCGGCAGTTGACATCAACGGGGAAAATGAAACGGTTCTATTGGATGAGGTTGAGGGAGTAGGTTCACCATACCTGATTTCAGGGGATGGTTCGCACCTCGCCTACGTCCAGGTCGAAGGTAAGGAGTCTCAGTTGTACCTGGTCGAGCGGAGCAGCGGCGAAGAGGTCGAGGTCAGCGATGAGGTGCTCCGCATCGTTGACTATGGCTTCGCGCCTGGCAGCGACACTCTATTCTACATTGCCGAAGAGTTGGAGGACGATTTCGGTGTGTTGCGGCTCTACGTGTCGGATAGCGGCGATCCAATAGCCGCAGGGCCAGCACTTGGCGCGTACCTTGCGCCTGACGGTCAGCATTTGGTCTACTTGTTGAGTGATGAGGATGGTGAGGAAACGCTGTACGTACATCCGCTGGGTGGCGGTGGAGACGTCAAAGTGCTGACCGGTGAGGATATTCGCTACAGCGTTCTCGAGACCTCTCCGCCCAGGGTGCTGGCTCTGTCCACGGAGGAGGATGAGTTCACGCTGT
The DNA here is from genome assembly GCA_964568065.1 of uncultured Anaerolineales bacterium. Classification (GTDB taxonomy): domain Bacteria; phylum Chloroflexota; class Anaerolineae; order B4-G1; family B4-G1; genus CAZMOT01. The sequence continues at coordinate 6,048 of CAZMOT010000054.1, read as the reverse complement.
ACAGCGCTGGCGTTGATGGTGGTGACGTGGTCGAATTGCTGAGCGAAGAGGACGTCACTTTCGAGGCCGAGTATGTGCCGCGTGAATCGTTGCTCTACGTCCAGATCACCAACGAAGATGGCGAGGTAAGCCTGTTCGTCGCTCCGATGGATGGGGGCGAGGGGTATACCTTGCTGGAAGAGTGGGCATCAATCGAGGTGCTGAACAGTTCGCCCGACGGCACTCAGTTGGTCTTGTGGGCGCGAGAGGACTGGGGGGATAATCCGGTGCTCTATACCATCGCCATCGAGGATGGGGCTGACCCGGTAGAGTTAGACGACGACAGTGAAGGGTTCCACAACGGTGTCTTCACCTCCGATGGGCGATTCGTGCTCTACACCGCTGTCACGGGGGATGAGAGCGATGATGTGGAGGTCCACCAGGTGCGGGCAGATGGGGAGGAGAAGTACGAGATTCTGTATGAAGAGGCTCTTCTTGCTGACGTGCGTTGGGATGACATTGTTCCGTGGTATGTGCCGCTTTACTGGCGAACAGTGGCCGAGGCGCAGTTTGCTGCGGTCAGTCGCATTGCCTTCGTCTCCGACCGCGATGGTAACGATGAAATCTACGTGATGGCCTTTCCTGACGGAGCGGACGCCGATGGGAGCGAAGTGGTCAGGCTGACCGATAATTGGATCAATGACAGGGCCCCCATCTGGTCGCCGGATGGACAGCGCATCGCGTTTGAGTCCGGCGACTATGGTGACCGTGAGATCTACGTAGTGAATGCCGATGGGAGCGAGTTGGTCAATCTGACCGACCACTGGGCCGACGATGGATCTCCCGCCTGGTCGCCGGATGGACAGCGCATCGCGTTTCAGTCCGACCGCGAGGGCAACGATGATATCTACGTGATGGCCGTTCCTGACGGAGCGGACGCCGATGGGAGTGGAGTAGTCAAGCTGACCGAGAACTCGGCCGACGACTGGCATCCTGTTTGGTCGCCGGATGGACAGCGTATCGCGTTTCGTTCTGACCGAGATGACGACAACATGGAAATCTACGTGATGGACGCCGATGGCAGTAACGTGGCCAGGCTGACTGACAATGAGATGCGCGAATTCTCTCCCCATTGGTCGTCGGATGGGAGGCACATTGCATTTTCAGGCGATGAATTCGGGACATACGAAGAAATTGACCTCTTCCTGATGGATGCCAGTTGTGTAGACCGGCCTGAAGAGTGTGAGGACAGTCTGGTCCAGTTGACTGAAGAGCAAGGGTGGAACTGGTTTGTTGACTGGTCGCCGGATGGAGAGAAGATTCTCTTTGCGTCGGACCGCGAGGATGATATGGAAGTCTACGTGATGAACACCGACGGCCGAAACGTCACTCGGTTGACTGACAGCGGAGACGCGAGCGCTTGGCCAATTGGTTGGTCGGCAAACGGGAAGTTCATCGTGTTTGAGTCTGACCGCGACGGTGACGATGAAATCTACGTGATGGACGCCGATGGCGGCAACGTGGTCCAGTTGACTGACAACGAGGCGGGTGACTGGGGGGGCGATTTGTGGCCGTAGGCCTCATTGTCTGAGCAGTGTTGCAGCGCGCCAGAGACGCCATCAGGACGTGGCAAATCTTGGTTTAGGAGCACAAGATCGTGGAGAAGACCTACGTGACGAAGAAAGAAGACGTCCAGCAGGAATGGTACGTGGTGGACGCCACGGGACAGACGCTGGGCCGTTTGGCTAGCCGGGTGGCACGCATCCTGCGCGGCAAACACAAGCCTATCTACTCGCCCGCCGTTGACACCGGTGACTATGTGATCGTTGTCAACGCCGAAAAGATCCACGTGACTGGACACAAACTGGATCAGAAAATCTACTATCGCCACTCTGGCTATCCAGGTGGGCTCAAGGAGATCACACTGCGCAACCTGCTGCAGAAGCACCCCACGCGTGTGATCGAGCATGCCGTGCGTGGTATGTTGCCGAAAAATCGGCTGGGGCGACGGATGTTTAAGAAGTTAAAGATCTACGCTGGCCCGGATCATCCCCACGAGGCACAGCGGCCTAAGCCGTTAGGGTTGAGATAACGGGCATCAGAATGCCTAGGGCATCAGAATGCCTAGGGCATCGGAATGTCCTGAGTGTCGGAGTGCTTACAGGAGGGAAGACGGTATGGAGTATTACGAGGCAGTTGGACGGCGCAAGGCGGCTACGGCACGGGTGCGGCTCTTTCCCGGAGGCGAGGGTGCTATCATCGTGAACGAGCGCTCGCTGGAGGAGTACTTTGCACGGGCTGAGGACATTCTCCTGCTCAAGAAGCCGCTCCAGGCGACGGCGACGGAGCGCCGCTTTAATATCAGCGTCAGGGTAAATGGTGGGGGAATGACCGGGCAGACCGGGGCGATCCGGCTGGGTATCGCGCGGGCGCTATTGAAGGTGGACCCGGACCTGCGGCCTATCCTGCGCAAGGGTGGCTTTCTCACCCGCGACGCACGGGTGAAGGAACGTAAGAAACCCGGGCTTAAACGAGCGAGGAAGGCCCCCCAGTACACGAAACGCTAGGCAAAAGAGAAGCAAGTACATCATGGGGCAGGGCAGAATTGCCTTGCCCCTTTCGTCTTTATGTTTCACGGAGGCGTTGTATGGGCACCATCACTATCGTTGGCCTGGGCCCTGGCGATCCGCGCCACCTGACTCGGGAAGCGTGGGCGGCACTGGAAGCCGCCGATGAGGTCTGGCTGCGCACGAAGCGCCACCCGACCGTGGCCGGACTGCCGCCCCACCTGACGTTGCACTCCTTCGACCACCTCTACGAGGAAGCTGAGGATTTCTTGCAGGTCTACGGTGCCATCGCCGATGAGGTGCTGCGACTGGGGCAGCGCCCGGAGGGAGTTATCTACGCCGTGCCGGGCCACCCTTTGGTGGGGGAAGCTACGGTCAAGCAGATTCTATCGCAGGCAGAGGATGTTGGTCTGGCGGTGCACATCGTAGAAGGGCTGAGTTTCGTTGGGCCCACACTCACGGCGCTGCAGATAGACGCGCTGACTGGTTTGCAGGTCTACGATGGAGTGGAATTGGCAGCTCGCTATCACCCGCCACTCAACCCGGATATGCCAGCATTGGTGGGGCAGCTTTACAGCCGGGCGCTCGCCGCCGACGTGAAACTCACGCTGACAAACCAGTACCCCGACGACCACGAGGTGACACTGGTGCAGGCCGCCGGTACCCCCGAGCAGCGCGTCGTTCGCTTGTCGCTCTATGAACTCGACCGCCGAGGCGATGGCGACTGGTGCGGTCGCCGCGCTCACCTGACCACGCTTTACGTACCGCCGCTTCCCGGCATGACCAGTTTTGAGGGCTTGCAGGACACGGTAGCTCACCTCCGCGCGCCGGATGGCTGCCCCTGGGATCGCGAGCAGACCCACGAGAGCCTGCGGGGGGGGCTGCTGGAGGAGGCGTATGAGGTGGTGGCGACGATTGACGGAGCCGACCTGCGGGCGCTGCAAGAGGAGTTAGGTGACCTGTTGATGCAGATCGTGCTCCATGCCCAAATCGCCACGGAGGAGGGTCACTTCAACATGGCGCAGGTCATCGGTGGAATTGACGCCAAGCTCAAGCATCGCCACCCGCACGTATGGGGCGAGCGGCGGGTAAGTGGAACCGAGGAGGTGTTGCAGCGCTGGGAGGAACTGAAGCGGGAGGAGAGGGGTGAGGAACACTCGGTGCTGGATGGTGTCCCGGCGATGCTGCCGGCATTGCAGCAGGCCGATATCTACAGCCGACGCGCTGCCCGCGTGGGTTTCGATTGGATTGAGGCAACTGGCGTGGCCGACAAGATTCGCGAGGAGGTTGCCGAGGTGGAGGCAGCGACCACTCCAGAGCAATGGGAGGCGGAGCTAGGCGACCTGCTGTTTGCGGTGGTCAACTGGGCGCGCTGGCTAGAGGTGGATCCAGAAACAGCGTTGCGAAAGGCAAACGCTCGCTTTGCGCGTCGCTTTCGTGGTGTGGAGCAGATGACCCGTGAGCGAGGGCTGAATGTGGCGACGCTGACGATTGACGAGTTAGAAGCACTGTGGCAGGAAGTGAAGCTGGGCGGAAAGTGAAAGTGACCGTCAGACAATTATCCCTTGTTCTCTGTCTCCTGCTTCTCATCGCCTGCCTCCCTTCCACCCTTTCCCATACACCCGCACCCACTCCCTCTCATACACCCACTCTCTCTCATACACCCACACCCTCCTCCACTTCGCCGCCCGCCACTATCCCTCTCCCGCCCAACCACGCGCTGGCCTTACGCCCCGAGTTCGTCGCAGACCTGGACCTGTTCCCTGGTGCCACGCGCTACGAGATCGAACTGATCGTTGACCTCGACACGACTATCATCACCGGTCACGAGCGCGTGGGCTACACCAACACCGAGGATAGCATCCTCGATGCCCTCTACCTGCGCCTCTTTCCCAACACACCCGGCTACGGCGGCGCGATGACGACGACAAACATCCTGCTTGACGGACAGCCGGTTGTACCTGTCGTTGAACTGGATGGTTCCGCGCTGCGCCTCCCCCTCGACCCGCCACTGGAGCCTGGCGCACGGCTCGACCTGACGCTCGACTTCACCCTCGCCGTCCCCACCGATACCGCCCAGGGCTACCGGCAGTTGGGCTACTACGACAGAATCCTCGCCCTGGCCAACGCTTATCCTCTCATCCCGGTCTACGACGACGAGGGCTGGAACGTCGAACTGGCGTCCACCTACGGCGACGCTGTCTACTCCGAGACGTCGTTCCACACCGTGCGCGTCACGGCCCCGGCTGAGATGACGATCATCGCCTCCGGCACCTGCACCACGCCCACCCTCAACTCCGACGCCAGCGCCACCTGGACCTGCGTTACTGGCCCGATGCGGGATTTCAACGCCGTCCTGGGACCCGACGACCGGTACTGGGTGGAGAGCCAAATCGTGGAAGGGGTAACGGTCAACAGCGTCTTCTACTTCGAGCATCGTTGGGGAGGCGAACAGGCACTGGATTGGGCGACCGAGGCAGTACGTCTCTTCAGTACGCGCTTTGGTCCCTACCCCTTCGCCGAGTTGGACGTGGTGGAGACCCCCACCCGCGCCGGCGGGATTGAATACCCTGGGCTGGTGGTCATCAATAACCTGTACTACGAAATCCCTGGTGGGCGGATGGAGTGGGTCGTGGTGCACGAGGTGGGACACCAGTGGTGGTACAGCCTGGTGGGGAACGATCAGGTGGACGAGCCGTGGCTGGACGAGGCATTGGTGCAGTACAGCACGCTGCTCTACTACGAGAATCGCTACGGAGCGGGTGTGGCAGCCGAACTGCTGGAACAGGTCTTTCAGCAGCCCTACCAGGAACTGATGGAGACCAAGCACGACGCACCGGTAGGATTGCCCGTCGCCGCCTATAGCGAGGAGGATTACGGGCCGGTGGTCTACCAGAAAGGTCCGCTCTACTTCCACGCGCTGCGCCAGGAGGTGGGAGACGAGAACTTTTGGGCGATTATGCAAGCATACTTTGCTCACAATCGCTACGGTATCGCCACACCGGAGGACTGGCTGGCGGCCGTGGAAGCGGTCACCGGTGACGAATACCGCATCCTCTACGAGCAGTGGATTGTGGGGGCGGCGGAACAGTAGGAGCGTCCAGAGAGCACCGTCGGAGACTTTGAGCCTTTGGCCCGAGGGCTTCGACCGAGCTCAGCCGAGGGCCTCAGGCCAAGGGCTCGGTCGAACCAGCGGCCCCAGTAGAACAGGAGCAGTAAGCAGAGCAGCGGCCCCACTTATGAGGCCGCTGCTCTCAATCGCCCCGCGTCACCACCCGGCGTATTCGCCTTTTTGGACGGTTGCCCCGTCTAGCTCTCGCTCTCGACCATCGGTGATCGTCGAGATGCGCTCTGGTCAGGCGACGACGGGAGGCTCCAGGACGCTTGCTTCAGCTTTCATTACTATTTTACGCCAGATTTTCTCCGTTGTCAATAGGCATAACCTTAAAGCAGCAATGAAGAACACCCAGTTTTTCGCACAAAATCTGCTCCGTACCGGGCT
>CAZMOT010000053.1:0-21585 GCA_964568065.1 uncultured Anaerolineales bacterium | reverse complement strand
CACCGACGGAGTAGCAATCCCCTACTCATCGGGGCGACCTCTCTGACATTCGGAGTCGGCAACTGGGACTGCTTCCCGCTTCTGAGTAGCAATCCCCTACTCATCGGGGCGACCTCTCTGACCCGCAGCCCGCCGATGCCACTGGCCCGTTCAACTACAAGTAGCAATCCCCTACTCATCGGGGCGACCTCTCTGACAGCCTTTTGTGCACCCCCCATATATACTGGTTTCCGGCCCAATTCTGGGCCTCCAATGCCCATATATTGGGGGGCGCGAAGTAGCCTCTCTATACATCGTCAAGCTCGGCCGGTCTGGCACTTTGTGGAACTCCTGGCTATGCGGTCAACAAAACGCCCGTAGTTCCTGGCGGCGGGCGGGCTGCATGCTAGAGTAAACCCGTCGGGGCGTTCTGCCCGCCCTGACCGCTGCCTCGAGCTCGGCAAAGCTGCGAGGTGCCTTTTATTGCGCTGTCACGGGACAACTGAAGTATAGCCGTTTTCGCGGATAGGTCAATTCGATGCGACGCCTGCCGGGTCTCCAGGGCCACCACGCGCAACGGCAGGTGAACAATGAGACAATGAACAATGAACAAAAGCGGCCCAACATTCCACTGCGAGTACTCGTGGCAGGCTGAATGTCATTCACAATCCTGGGGCAATAACGGCATAGGGCCAGGTAGCATCTCGGCTCAATGGTGTCCAGGGCCTCGGTCAGGCGACCGGTCCAGCGACCGTAACTTGAGGCAAAAGGTAGAAGGCAGAAAAACGGCCGTATCCCATCTGATTATTGCCGCACGATTGGACAGGATTGAATCACAACATCGGGGAGTCTCCTGCCAACAGCAAACAGCCCAACGACGGATGGCGCGGTCAGGAAAGCATCCCTACAGGCTGAGAGGCGGTCCCAGCACACTAAGAGGAACACCGCGCCAGAGCGGGAGGGAATGGCGATCTTTTTCAATTGATTTTATCGGCCGACAGGCTGGTACACCCCAACGCCTGACCGTAGATGGTGATGGGATCACCGTGGGAAAGAATACGGCCGTCATCCGTCTTCACCTTAAAATCAGCGAATGTGAACTGATCCGGCAGCGGTGCAATTTCATTGTTTCCGTTTCCTTTCTTGATACGCACCTGAATCCACGGTTGTGTTTTGTCTATATCGGTGACGATAAGCACCAGCAGCCGATCTCCTTCGTCAATGACGGTATCCGGCGCTTTCAACACGCCGCTCACCTGAATGAATTTGTCGTCACCCAACGTGTCACAAAAATTCTCGTCAAAGGTTTTTGCCACGTACTCTCGTTCACCACACCCCGTGATCAGCCAGGCAATGCCAATCAGGGCCAAAAAAACCATTACACGCTTCATCTGAGTTTACCCCCTTTTAGACGTGAATACCATGGGGTTAGCATACCGGTGAAACAATCCCATACCGATCCCGATTAGATACCGGTCAAGCCAACTCCCGCTGCGCCGGCGTCCCGCCGCGCCACTTGTGTGCAGGCAAAAGGTAGAAAGCAGAAAAACGGCCGTTTCTCCACCCAAACCTTGCATGATGACGGCCGTTGCCCGCCGTGCTTTTACACCAATAAATCTTGTCCGAAACCGCAGCCCTGACACCTACGACGGCCGCGCCCCGCCGTCGGGGTAGGACAGCCGGTTTCCCGGCTGCCCCCCCACGGATCCCGACGTGTGGTTCTGTAGTGGCCTCTGTTCTCCCCCTCCCTTGATCTTGGCACAGTATATGCCAACTTTGCCAGGAAGTCAAAACTTTACCGCGCCAACGCCGCAAGCCAACCAACACAAAACCGCCCCAACCGTTGCGGTCGGGGCGGTCGTTTCGGCGTCATTCACAGCATAGCGCCCTTTAACTTTAACTCCATACCCTAAAAGTTGGCGCCATCGTTCATCCCCTCACTCCATCTTACGAATGCGCACCTCAATTCCCTTCTGCTCTCTCAGTAATTCCACCAGCTTTGAGGTATCGGTGTTGCCATAATGATAGGGGTACAAGATTTTCGGCTGAAATGCTTTCGCGGCATCAGCAACCATCTCCGGCGTCATTGTGTACGGCAGGTTCATCGGTAAAAATGCACAGTCGATGCCCTCAAGTTTCTTCATTTCTGGAATGTTTTCAGTGTCCCCAGCGACGTACACTCGCTTATCACCAAAGGTCATAACGTACCCATTCCCGACACCTTGGGGATGAAAGGGCTGTCCATTCTCGCGCTTATGGACGAGATTGTAAGCCGGCACAGCCTCAATGGTCACCCCGTTAACGGTATGCACATCCCCATTCTGCATCACAATCCCACCTTCGACCTGTTTTGCGCAGGTCTCGGTCAATATCACCTCTGTTTTTTCAGTCCGCACACTCGCCAGCGCTTTCAGGTCAAGGTGATCGCGGTGCTCGTGAGTGATCAGAATGACATCAGCTTTGGGGAGCTTTGAATAGTCTGCTACCCTGCTGAACGGATCAACGTGGATATTCCTCCCGTTAAGGGTCAACATCAAGGTTCCATGACCGAGAAACGTGATCTTTAGGTCACCAGCAGATGTTTGTATCACATCTGTTTCAAATTGTTCCTGAACAGCCATCGTCATCCCTCCTTGTATTGTATAGCCGTTTTCGCGGATAGGTCAATTCGGTGCGACGCCTGCCGGGTCTCCAGGGCCACCACGCGCAACGGCTGCGCCTGGGCCGGTGCAGGTTGTGTGCCCCGGCTGCTCTCATCCCGGCGGTGATCGCGGTTGCGCCCGGTTCTATGCCATTATTGCCCCAGGATTGTGAATGACATTCAGCCTGCCACGAGTACTCGCAGTGGAATGTTGAGCAGTTTTGGGATTTGGAGTTTGGGATTTGGGCTTTGGAACGCAGTTCCCTACAGGTAGCCAGGCACCTCCTCAACCCCATCTTTTCCTTATCTCTGACCAAAGCCCTTCACCCAGGCTATGGCAGCCTCGGGTTTCATAAAGTATCGAGTGTCTTCCGCTTTCGTGAAACGGATATAGATCTTGATCAATGCTCCCAGAGCGTTGGTCCGGCCCAATAGCGCGTGAGGTTTGCCAGATTCGTTCTGCTTGCGCCATTCCTCCAGTTTCTTCTGCTCAGTCGTAGATGGAATGGACGTCATCTCACAAAGATCGGTGATGAATCCGCTGAAAGCATCTTTCTGTGACAACCATTGGCCTGCTTCGCGCATGACATCCTGGGAAACCAACTCTCCTTCGACAGTTAGCCACACAATCCCGTCCTTCAGTTCTGATGTGACCATGACCATACTCCTCCAGACAGTTCCATCAGCGCCAGTTCATCCGGCAAGCCACCTATTCCGGCACAAGCCAGCGCCAGCGTCGGGGTAGGAACGCAGGTTTCCCCGCGTCCCCCCCACGGATCCCGATGTGTGGTTCTGTAGTAGGGGCTGGGGTCGGGAGGCCCCGGCCTACCGTAACTTGGCGCTGTTCACAAGACCCGCCGACTTTGTCCTCCACCAACACGCCAGGAACAATACCCCAGGAACGACAGCGGCCGAAAACATCGGTAGCGCTCTAAGCGGAAAGAACTTTCCCCTGATGATCCAGTACAGACCAAGGTGCGCCAGGAAGAGACCCACGTTGATCGCTCCGCCTACTCCCTCCCAGCGCCAGGCAATCGCCAGGCCAAGGACACTCAAAAACATGACCACTGGTAGTAGATTCTCAAGGGGAGGATAATCCGTCGCTTCTGGTTCTGGCACAACTATGTGGGCGACAGCCGCCACCAGAGTGATTCCAATGATGACAATGCTCCAGATTCGAGCGACCCGACGCACCCGCCTCGTTGTAACATCAACTCTGTCCGCAGTATCTGTCATATCTGCCCTCCCAACGAAGGTCCTCCTGGAACAGCGCCGTCGGGGTCGGAACGCGGGTTTCCCCGCGCCCTCCCACGGATCCCGGCGTGTGGTTCGGTAGTGGCCTCTGTTCTCACCCTCCCTTGATCTTGACTTTGTACAGTATATGCCAACTTTGCCAGGAAGTCAAAACTTTGACAGCAGCAGCCGGCACGTGGGGTCTCAGGTTGTATTCATATGGGTGCAGTTGCTCTCATTTCCCAACGGCACATTGCTTGCGTTCTTGCCACGAATTACACGAATTTTCACTAATTTTTCTCTTACATTCGTGTCAATTCGTGCAATTCGTGGCGAAATGCCCCCCGGAGAAACAAGAGCGTTTACACCCTATTCATATTGCCCACTAACACACCGAGGGCGTGCAGAAAACCCACAGGGGCGCAGCGTAGCTCTGGTCGCTGCGCTGACTGGTTGTTGGGGTAGGGATGACACGAGGCAGCTTCAGGCGGAGCGTGTTCAGAGTTCGCGGGGTGGGCGACCGCCCTGCCGGCCACAACCTGGACTGCCTGTGGGATCAAAGACCCGCCCGACACGGGTCTGCGCTATTCTCTATCGGGGTTCCCCAGAGTCTCGGGACGATCTGCCACCCACGGAGGAAGCTTGCCTGAGCTGGCAAGCATCCTGAGTAGATTGGGCATGCTATCAAACTGTCTCATGCACAGGTTGTACTCCTCCTCGGTAACAGAGGACGTTCTCGGATAGCACCATATCAGCATGCCATCGCGGCTTCCCATAAGGTGCTTCATCTTGTCACATGGAAATTCATCGCAGTAGGCACAGTTCTCTACGCCCTTTTGTTTTGCACAAGGCCTGGCCTTGCATTTCTGGTCCGCAACTCTGCCATCACTGGGACAGCCGTCGCACTTGACATTCTTGGCAGTATAGTCCTGATGGCCGAATATCTTTCTCCAACCGTCGACCAGTTTCTGCCTGACAGCGGGGTCATCAGAACGTGCTGCGCACAAGTGGCAGTTGTAACCACAATAACCTATCATCTTTGTCATTGCAAATACCTCCTATGTCATTATTGCCCCAGGATTGTGAATGACATTCAGCCTGCCACGAGTACTCGCAGTGGAATGTTGAGCAGTTTTGGGATTTGGAGTTTGGGATTTGGGCTTTGGAACGCAGTTCCCTATGTTCCTGGTGTTGAAACAACTCTTCATTCCTCGAACAACTGCCGGATTCTACCCGCCGGCCCCAAAAGCAAGAGAGCCAGGATACCGCACCCTGGCTCTCACCAAAAAGGAGGAGAAGAAGAAAAACCACCCCTGACTCTGCCTATATCCTACCATGCCTCGCTCTGTAGAACTTGACGCCAACCCTACGCTAACCCTACGGAAACCCTACACCAGTAAACAGGCGGAAGTAAACCGGCCTCTACCAACGTGTACCGGTCGCAAAAATGCATAGGGAACTGCGTTCCAATGACAAATGAACAAATGACAAATGAACAAAAAGCGTCTCGACATTCTGAATGTCATTCACAATCCTGGGGCAATAATGACATGGGTGTGTTTCAAATGAGTTGAGGGTTTGGTAGCATAGCCCCTCGTGGGCGTTTCACAGCGGGCACAAGGCCCTAAGCTACAACCAAAATGAAACACACCCTAATGACATAAGGGTGCTCTCGATGGAGCACCCCCTTGACAAATGCAGAAGAACAAATGCAGAAGAACAAATGCAGAAATTGGCTGCCTCTGCATCATGTCCTCAATATGGGCAGTATGAAACTAAAGACGCTGCCTGCCTCCGGCCCGCTTTCGACCCACACCCGGCCGTTGTGCTTTTCGATCACCGTCTTGACGATAGCCAAACCCAGCCCGGTGCCTGCGACATCCAACGACTCTTCCGACTCCACACGATAGAACTTGTCAAAGATGTAGGGCTGTCGAGCCGGGGAGACACCGATGCCGTTATCGGCCACATGTACGATGACGTGGTCATCATCTTCTTCCACGGTGACGGCGATCCATCCTCCCTCCTGTGTATACTTCACCGCGTTGCCGAGCAGATTGTCCATCACCTGGCGCAGACGATAAGGATTGCCATGCACCAGCGGCAGCGCCTCGGGTGGTTGCCAGCGCAACTCTTGCTTCTTATCCTTCTCTATGCGCGGCCGGATGTCCTTGACCGCTTCTTCGACTATCTGTGCCAAGTCACAGGGTTCCATTTCCAGGTCAAGCCCGGCCTCGACGCGGTCAATGTCGAGGAGATAGTTGATCAGCTCAGTGATAGTTCGCATGCTTTCGCGGGCGCGCTTGATGAACTCTTGCTGCTGTGCATCCAGCGATCCTACCCGTGGCAGCAATTCGACGTAACCTATGATGTTGGTCATGGGTGTGCGCAGTTCATGAGAAATGGCAGATACGAACTCTGACTTGATGCGGTCCAATTCCTTCAGGTGTGTGATGTCCTGCATTACCAATACCCGACCAACCCCTTCAATAGGCGTGAGTTGTGCGTTAAACGTGCGCCCATCCTCTAGAGACACCTCACTGTGTACTGGTCGCCCTGTCTTGCCTATCTGGACGAATATCTCGCGCAGGGTGTGACTGGGGATGGCCTCAGCGACCGGACGATGTAGCACAGCGGCTTCATCCACGTCCAGCGCGACGTGCGCTGCCGTGTTGCACAACAGAACACAGTTTTCCTCATCAACTACGATGATCGCCTCCTGAGCCTCTCGCAGGACCGTCTCCAACTTGGTCCGCTCAATCTCAGCCGCCTCAAACAGGCGCGCATTCTCAATAGCAATAGCCGCATAGTCCGCCAGGGCCGACAGCAAGAAGATGTCTCGCTTGGAGAATGAGCGATCCGATTCGCGATTGACTACCCCTAGCGCACCAATCACTCCGCGCTCAGGAACCCGCAATGGCAAGTAGAGCAGCGCTTTCGCCAGGTAGCCGGTGACGACCTTGGTACTTTCACTGGTCACAAGCACGGGCTTGTCTGTGCGAATCGCTTGTCCTGCGACGCTGTCCTCTACGAGCATACGCATGCTGCGTGCCACTTTTTCGTCCAGATCCTTGGCCGCCCGCAGATAGAGTTCATCCCCCTCATCACTCACTAGCAAGAGCATGCCCTCTTCAGCACCCGCCACGTACACCGCTGCCTCAACCACGCGGTTGAGCACGCGGTTCAGATCCAGCAGCGACGTGACCGATCGCCCAATTGTATAAATGGCGTTCAATTCCTGGAATTGACGCTGCAGTTGCTGGTTAGCTTCCAGCAGTTGCTCTGTGAGTTGATCCCGTTCCTCACGCAAGCTGGTAGCAGCGAGGGTGCGATGGATCGCTTCCCTCATCTCCTCAGGGCCGAAAGGCTTGATGACGTAATCGCGCGCTCCCAGTCGGAATGCCTGTACGACCAACTCGGCAGACTCGCGGACGGTAGTGAAGATGACGGGGATATCTACCTCCCGTTGTCGCAGCTCTTGCAGTACCTCAAGCCCGTCCAGCTTGGGCAACTTCATGTCCAGGATGATGAGATCGGGTTGCTCCTCTACGGCCAGCCGGACCCCCTCTTCCCCGTCCAGGGCCGCGATAGGCTTGTAGCCGTCGGGCTCAAGTACCAGTTCGGCCAGCAATTGCTGTGTCTCAGGGCTATCTTCTATGATCAGAACGCGTTCTTTTGCCACAGTTCCTCCTGTTCTATATCTAATATACACGAATTTGCGCCGAAGGTCAACTGACGAGTCTTGGCGCTGGGTGCTGCTTGAGAGGCACGGTCTGAAGGGCAGGGGGCGAAATCGCACGGCACATTGACTATGGTTGAACGATCAGCGGCCACGGCTAATACCAAAGTCAGCGGTCGTCAGAGCCGTGGGGGGCATCGAAAGTGTGCAGAAAGTTACCGTTCTATCGTCCGAACTCGCGGGCCAATTGCTCCACACTCAGGTGGATCATCGTGGGTCGCCCGTGCGGGCAGGTGCGTGGGCTGGCACACTGTTCCAGCGCCCGCATCAATTCCTCCATCTCGACCTGTGTCAGTACCTGCCCGGCCTTGACCGCCGCCCGCTTGCAGACCTGGCGCGCTACTGCCTCCTCGATCGTGCCTGCTAGTGGCGCATCGCCCGCCTCTAGCGCAGCCGCCACATCCTCCAACACCTGGCGCGGGTCCGTCTCTGCCACGATTGACGGGAGCGCCCGCACCAGCATCGTCGTCCCACCAAAGGGCTCTATCTGGAAGCCCAGGCTGCCCAGCACCTCCAGGTGCTCTTCCAACAAGCCTGCCGTCTCTGGCGCCAATTTCACGGGCCTTGGTTCCAAGAGTGCCTGCGATGCCACCCTTGCCCGCTCTCGCTCCGCCAGCAACTGCTCGAACAGCACCCGCTCGTGGGCAGCGTGCTGGTCAATCAGGTACATCCCCTCCGGCCCCTCGGCCACGACGTAGGTCGCGCCCAGTTGCCCCATCACCCGCAACGGCGGGAGCCGCTCTACCGCAGGCACGAGGACACCTCCGGCAGGGGCTATGACGTCGGAAGGCTGGGGCTCGAAGCGCAACTGCTCGCCGGTGGGGTGAGTCTTCAACCCGGCCAGTCGTTCGAGCCGTTGTTCTCTCCCGGGAGCGGACGAGGTGGGCCAGGCAGTCGGTGGGCGGATGGCGACGGGCACGGGGGACCGCTCCAGCAGCGTGCGTCGCACCGCCTTCTGCACCGCCCGGAATACCACGTCGCCATCGCGGAAGCGCACCTCTGCTTTGGTGGGATGCACGTTCACGTCCACGTCCTCCGGCGGCAGGCGCACCATCACCACCGCCAACGGGTAGCGGCCGGTGGGGAGAAGCGTGTGGTAGGCCTGGATGATCGCGTACGTCAGGCTGGCATCCTGCACCCAGCGCCCGTTGACGAAGAGCGTGATGTAGCCCCGATTGGCCCGATGCAGCGAGGGGGGGCTGACGAAGCCTGTGACCTGGATACCGGGAGCTGGCTGTTGATCGCCAGGCGCAATCTCGAGGACAGCAGCGCCGACCTCCAGCCCGTAGACCGCGATCAGCACGTCGCGCAAGCGGTCGTTGCCGGCCGACTGAAAGACAACTCGTCCATCGTGGAGCAGCGTGAAGCGCACCCCCGGATAGGCCATGGCATAGCGGGTGAGCCAACCGTCAATGTGCCTGCGCTCGGTTCGGTCGGTGCGCAGAAACTTGCGGCGGGCCGGGACGTTGAAGAACAGGTCCTCCACCGTCACTGCCGTCCCCGGCGGTCGCCCGCTTTCCTGGCGGGTCACCAGCCGCCCCCCCTCTATCCGCAGCAGCGCTCCCACCGGCTCATCGGCCGCCCGTGTCACAAAGGTCACCCGGCTGACGGAGGCGATGGAGGCCAGCGCCTCACCTCGAAAACCGAGCGTGGTGATCCGCGCCAGATCGTCCGCCGTGGTCAGTTTGCTGGTTGAGTGGCGATGAAAGGCCAACTCCACCTCGGCGGCTGGTATGCCACAGCCGTCGTCGGTCACGCGAATGAACTGTTTGCCACCACCGCGCGCCTCCACCCGAACGTCGCGCGCGTCCGCATCTATGCTATTTTCAACCAACTCCTTGACCACAGATGAGGGGCGCTCCACGACCTCGCCAGCGGCGATCTGCGAGGCGACTTTTTCCGACAGCACACGAATGGGCATAGCAGCCTCCTGCACCCATTTTAGCACACAACTCCGCTCAGGCAAGAGCGCGGCGCGAAATCCCATCTTCCCCCTTTGGCCCTCTCGGTGTACAATAGAACCACTATGCACATACGCTACCTCAGCCTGACCAACTTCCGCAACTACGCCCGCCTGGAGCTGACCTTGCCGGAGCGTCCACTGCTCCTCTACGGCGCGAACGCCCAGGGCAAGACGAGCTTGCTGGAGGCGATCTACCTCCTCGCCACCGGTTCCTCGTCCCTCACCACTCTCGACCGCCAGCTCATCAAGTGGGAGGCTGAGGCGGAGGGATTGCCCTACGCCCGCGTGTGGGCCGAGATCGTGCGCCGTGACCGTATCCAGGAGGTGGACATCGTCCTAGAGAAGAGGCCGCTGGCGAACGGCACGACGCGGCTGCAAAAGACCATTCGCGTAGACCGGGCACGCAAGCGCCGCGCCGACCTGAGCGGGCAGTTGAACGTCGTGCTTTTCATGCCGCAGGACGTAGAGTTAGTCGCCGGGCCGCCCGCCGGCCGCCGCCGTCACATGGACGACACACTGTGCCAGGTGGACGGGGCCTACTGTACGGCGCTGGAGCACTACAACGAGGCACTGCGCCAGCGCAACGCCGCTCTGCGTCACCTGCGCGACGAGGGAGGAGACCCGGCTCAACTGGCCCCCTTCGAGGAGGTGCTGGCCCGCGAGGGTGTCGTCGTCGCCAACTGCCGCCGCGAACTGGTGGCCGCGCTCTCGCAGCGCGCCGACCACATCCATCAGCAACTCACCGGCGGGGCAGAGTGGCTGCGGCTGGAGTATCAGCCCAACTTTGACCCGGCCGCGCCGCCCGTGCTGAGGTACCAGATGGGGCTAAGTCTGCAATCCTACCAAGGCCCTCCACCGGGAGTTGGGGCCGAGGGGTTGGTGGAGGCCTTCCGGCAGGCGCTCCTGACGCGGCGGGCGGACGAGATCGCGCGCGGGATGACGCTCGCCGGCCCGCACCGGGATGAAATGCGCTTCGTCGTCGGCAGCCCCGCCCAGGGCACGCACGAGGTGGACCTGGGCACCTACGGCTCGCGGGGACAGCAGCGCACGGCGGTGCTGGCGCTCAAACTGGCCGAACTGGAGTGGATGCGGGAGCGGACGGGAGACACACCGGTGCTCCTGCTGGACGAGGTGCTGGCCGAACTGGACGCAACGCGGCGGCACTACCTGCTATCGCAGGTGGATAGCGTCGAACAGGCGTTGCTCACCGCCACCGACCCCGAGATGTTCAGCGCCGACTTCCGCCAGCGGGCGGTGCTGTGGGAGGTAAGAGGGGGAATTGTGACGTACCCCCCCACTCCCGGCCCGCCTCCGAACGGTGAGTGAGAGGCAAACGTCTACTGTCCCTCCACTGACTTCCCCGCTTGAGACCAGGCCGCTTTAGCATCCTCATAGCCCATCTGATATAGCCACTCGTGGTTCTCCGGGTTGTAGCGGATAATGTCCACCAGCGGGATGGGACGCTGAGGGGAGACGATGACCGGCGGGGCTATTTCCTGGTGTCGAAGGTCAACCGCCTCCGCCTGAGAGGGAGAGGTCTGTCCCTGCAACTGGGCTTTCAGGGCCTCGTTCTCCGCCTGCAGCCGGGCATTCTCGATGGTCAGCCGGACCACCTGGTTGGTGCGATGGAAGAGTTTCAGGTCGGCCTGGAAAGAAGCCAACAGCGCCCACTCGAAGGCGGCCTGGGCAGCCGCCAGAAGCCCTTGCACGCCGCCAACAGGGGTGTACCGGGGGCGGCCCTCTGCATCCTCCCAGGGAGTCATCAGCACCACCACGATGTCTTCGGCACCCGCGTCAATGGCCGGGCCTAGCGGCGTATTGGCCACGGTGCCGCCATCCCAGAAGGCCACGTCGTCAATCTTCGTGGGCGGATAGACCATCGGGATGCTGCAACTGGCCAGGATGTGGTCCAGAGTGATATCCACGTGCTCGCAGCGACTGGCCGGCGAGGGATCAGAGCTGTTGCCAAAGACGCGCAGCCGGCCAGTCTCCATTTCGACGACCGTGATGCGCATGTGCCTGGCCGGTGGGTCAGCGTTGATGCGCGACAGGTCTATCCACCCTTCTTCGACCAGGGTCTTGCGCAGAGGGGCGGTATCCAGCAAATGATCCCATTCGTCCAGCGAAAACAAGTCCCAGGCGCGACGCTGCACGTCGTCGGTCGTCAATCGTCGCCACAGCGCCCACAGCGAGTGCGCCGTGTGGCCCGAGGCGATAGCCGCCCCGTTCACGGCCCCGATGGACGTGCCGACGATGATGTCGGGATACCACTCGTGTTCCTCGAGGAAGCGGAGCACGCCTACGTGATAGGCCCCCCGTCCTCCACCGCCGGAAAGCACCAGGGCTCGCGAGTCGTTCGAGTGAGTCATGGGCCACCTCCTCCTGTTCAGTATACACCACGCCTGGCTCGTTGCCAAGTGGCGACGCCGACGCTCGCTCAATAATCCATCCTCCCTATGATGCGCCTGCACACGACTCGTGTGAGATACCATAGATCATCACCGGGATGTGTATGTATACGATGGCACTTTTGCATTAGACACACGAATGACAAGTTCTGGGGAAAATATTACAGATTGTATGGAGACCGTAACACTACCGTAACACACAGACTAGAAACCCATGCTATAATGGCACTATGGAGCCCCACAGTGGGTGCTCCGCCGGTAAAACACACCATATTAGACAGGAGGAACAAACGATGAAAGTACGAATTTGTAGTACGAGTCTGGTCATAGTCACCATCCTCGTAGCCCTGGTACCTGTTTCCGTGGGAGCGCAATCCCCGGACACTGAGACCTCCATAACGGTGACGGATATTGTGGCTGGGGCCCCCTACGTCGGCAAGAACTTTACTACCGATCTCGAGGTCTCAATCACCAACAACGTTGTCACCGCTACAGTCGGAGTGATGGGCGTCGAAATCTGGGTGAGCTTTGACCCAACCGTCGTGAGTGTGTACGACTTTGACGGCGACGCAGGTAACGGCACTCAGGTTGAAGTCAAGAATGGCTTCTTCGACGGCAACCTGCTAGTAGTAGCCAACAAAGTCTACTACACCACACCCACCATTCCCCATCCTACGGAGTGCGACACGCAGGCGTGCATCCACATCGCCGCCAGCCACACCGGCGGGAGCGGGGCGATAACCGACAACTCGGGGCCTGTGGCCACCATCACCTGGGTCGGCCTGGAGGAGGGGTCACCCGCCATCGGTATTCCGATAGTGGGGGACGGCATCCTGCCGGGTTCCGTCCTCGCCGACCCCGACGGCCAGTTCATTCCCATTGACAACATCTCTGTGCCCGACATCACCGTGATATACCCTGGCACGGTCGCGGGCGTCGTGCGGCGACAGGGAACCCGTACCGACAACGCGGGTGTGCAAATCATCGCCCTGGAGGTGGACGGCGTGCTAGCCACAACCACGACAGCCGCCGACGGCAGTTTCAGCCTGGATGTCCCGCTGGGCGGCACCTTTGATATTGATGCCAGCTACCCCGGCTACCTCCACTCGCGAAAAGGCTCGGTCTACGTCTGGGGTGCTACCGTGGAAATCGGCCCGACGAAGCTGGTGGGAGGCGACGTCAACGCCGACAATTGCATCAACATCCTTGACATCGTGTGCATCGTCAGCAGGTTCGGCCAGACGGAACTGCCTGCTAGCGATCCATACGACATCAACGACGACGGGACGGTCAACATCTTTGACCTGACGATCTCGGCTGGTAATTTCACGCGCTGCGGCCCGACGCCTTGGGCACCATAGCGAAACTCTCCGATCAACTGGGCGTGTGAGCCAGCCACAGTTCACACATAATGCTCGCAGCCACCGTCCTCGAGGGCGAGGCTGCGAGCATTTGTGTCTACTTGACTCACTACCCGACACGCGGAGAGAAACCAGGTTTTTTGTCTTATGAACCAAGCTAATCGTTGCTTTTTGAGCATTCTGGAGCACCAAAAACGCCTCAGCAAGCGAAAAACCTGGTTTCTGATTCCCAATGTCGGGTAATGAATCTACTTGACAACCGGTCGCGGGCAGGCTAAAATTGTAGATGGCTGCTAGAATGAGGTACAGCGACAATGACCATTGCGAGTCTGTCGAAAGGACTGCGTCCCATCATTCTGATCCTATGTTTCGCGCTTGTTGTGGGGGTAGGAACGGCTGTCCCAGCACAAAGCGCACCCACTGCAACCACGTTGCGGCTCTACCCAACCACCGCCCAGGTAATGAGCGGGGAGACCCTCACCCTTGCACTCTGGATGGACGATGTCGAGGGCCTCTACCGTGCCGAGTTACACCTGAACTACGACTGGGCTGGGCTAGAGGTGCAAGATGCTGATCCAGATCGTGCGAGTGTGCAGATCGCTCCCGGTCCTATCTTCTGCGCAACCTGTGACCCGTGGAACGAGGCCCTCAATGGACAAATTCACTTTGTTGCCCAACGAGATCCCGTTGATGGTCCCTTCTCCGGCAGCGGCATCGCGGCCTACATCACTCTCTTAGTCACGGCGATTGAGCCGAGCACCTACACCGTCTCCTTCGACCAGACAGTGACCCGGCTTCTCGATAGCGAAGGTCACCCCATCACCGTGACTCAGTTTACCGACTCGGTGCTCGTTCTGCCGTCGCCGTTGGTCACGCTGACCGGATGGCTCACGCGCGAGGGCTGGGGCGGTGATGAGCGCTCGGTGGTCAACGCGGCCCTTTACCCAGCTATACCCCCCTATGAGCCTACCTCTTGGGGACGCGCTTGCACTGATATGGAAGGTTACTTCACACTGGAAATCGTGGGCAGTCCGCAACCTCCTCCGTCTGATATTCTGCCCCTGGATAACCCACCCACCTCAACTACTTGTACGTCTCGGTGGGCCTTCGTGCGGCTTGACTTTACCAACTACCTGAGCGAGTGCTACTGGGAATGTGCCGATGGTGACGCGCGAGACATCGGCTGGCACGATCTGGAAGGAGGCGACGTCAACAGGGACGGCTGCATCAACATTCTAGACATCGTGCGCATCGTCGGGGAGTATGGTGAGATGGTTGAGGTACCATGCTACGTCCCCTGCACGGAGTGCCCGCCCGATTCTCCACCACCCAACGTCGCACCGTCACACGACATCAATGGTGATTGTCGGGTCAATATCCTCGACCTGGCCCAGGCTGCCGGGAACTTTGGTTTGTGCAGCAGTTGCCCATGAATAAAATGGGGTCAGGGAAACAGTGAGGTGCTAGCGGACGACAGTCGCATGACTTGCATGAATCGCCAAATACGGGGACTGTCGTCCCCTTCGAGCAGGGTTTACCCCGCTATTTCCTAAAGAGCCAGAAAATGAAATCTAACCCTCGTCGCTCCACACCGATACTGCTCGTCTGCTGGTGGCTCGCTGCCTGGATCGCGGGGCCTGTGGCTGCCCAGGGGACAAGAATCTGGCTCGACCCGGAGACATTGCCCCTGGCTCCCGGCGACGTGGGAACGCTAGGCATCCACGTGGAAAACGTTGCCCAGTTGGCAGGGGCCGAGGTGCACCTGACCTTTGACCCGGCGCTGCTGGAGGTGGTGGACGCTGATCCCGCGATGGAGGGAACGCAGATCACCCACGGGGATTTCCTGAGCCCCGACTTTGTCGTTCAAAACACTGCCTACATCACCGGCACAATAGATTACGCCATCGCCTGCATGCCGTTGGACAAAGCGGTCAGCGGTAACGGTGTGCTAGCTAGCATCACCTTCCGCGCCCTGGCCGAGGGAGAAACCGAGGTCGCCATCCGCAGTGTCATTCTGTCCGGCACGCAGGGTCAACCTATCGCGGTCGAAACCGGCTCCAGCATAGTCGTCAGCCACCCCGGTCCATCTCTGGCGGTCTGGGCGTTGATCGGGCTGGTTGCGGTCGCGGTCGCAGCCGGTTTTGCTGCAGTTGTGTGGCGTGCAGTCAAGGCACGCTAATTGGTGCATCATCAGAGAGGATCAGAGAGGAGAGTAAGATGAAAAAACATTCTTCGACATTGCCACGCCGCTGGATCGGCCTGGCCTTACTGCTGGCTGTGTTGTTCTCCACACCCATCGGTTACGGGTTGGCCCAGGATACGACGGTGATCATCGCCCCATCAAGCATAGAGATAGCACTGGGAGCCACGACGACGGTGGACATTCGCATCGAGAACGTGAATGACCTGTACGGCGCTGAAGTGCACTTGACCTTCGACCCGGCATTGCTGGAGGTAGTGGATGCCGACTCAGGCGCAGCCGGCGTGCAGATTCAGCCTGGCACGTTCCCCAGCCCGGACTACCCGGCGCAGAATAGCGTTGATCAGGCGGCTGGGAAGATTGACTTCGCCGTCACTCAAATGTCGCCCCGCGATCCGGTCAGCGGCAGCGGGGTATTGGCCACGGTCACCTTCCGGGGAAAAGCGGCCGGAACTTCGGCCCTCAACTTCACCGGCGCCATCCTGGCCAACCGTGATGGTGAGTCCATCGGCACCGCCACCCAAAGCGGGAGCATCACTGTCACCGGCGGGGATACCCCAACTCCGACGAACACCCCTACGCCCGGTCCCACGCTGACACCTACTCCCACACCCACGTCCGGTCCCTCACCTACGCCCACTTCCACCCCTCCAGCGGCGGGTATCATCGGCTACCACACCGTGCGGCCAGGGGAGACGCTCTTCTGCATCGGGCGGGCCTACGGGGTGGACCCCTATGCCATAGCCACGCAGAATGGAATCCTCAACCCCAACCGCATCTACACCGGACAGGTACTGGCGATCCCCAACGTGCCGCGTTCATTGCCGGCAGGTTGGGTCTGCCCGCGCCAGTTCAATGGCGACACGCCTCCTGACTGTCGCTGGTATCATACTGTCGTCGCGGGCGAGAACCTGTACCGCATTTCGCTGCGCTACGGAGTCAGTATGTGGACCATCGCCGAGGCAAACTATATCCTCAACCTACACTACATTCGCGCCGGGGAGGTGTTCTGCATCCCATAGCGGCGTGAATAGGCCCCTGCTCCAGGCCTCAGTCGCTCAGTCGGATGAAGACTGGGGCCTGGCCTCCTGCTTCTTGCATCCTTCCAACTGTGTGCTAAAATTCTCTCTATGCGGAACTCACTGCCCGTCCTCATCCCCATCTTCGTCGTCGGCTTCGTCCTGGTCTTCCTCCCAACCAGTGCCGTTCGACTGAGCGCCCACGCCGAGGCTCAGGAGCCTGACCCGGTCATCACCTGGCAGATTGTGGTAAACCAGGCCCGCCTGGATGAAGGCTTGGCTCCATACGGCTTCTCTGGCCTGCTGACCATCGCGGCACAGCGCCACGCCGACGACGTTGCAGTCCGCGGTTTTACAGATCCCAGCGATGTGCATCTGGGCTCCGACGGCACACACGAGCAGCAACGTGTCGCGGAGGCCGGATACGCTGCCTGGACCTGGAACAGTGGGGAGTTGACCGTCGACGAAAACATGTGGTCCGGTCAGGGCACGATCGAGGACGCAATGACCTTCTTCCTGAGTAGTGAGGTCCATCGCAACAATATCTCTAGTTCCATCTACCGGGAAATCGGGATCGGTGTCGCTGCCGATACCGCTGGCCGTAACTACTATGTGCTCGTCTTCGGTGTACGTCCCAATGTGCTGCCTATCTTTATCAATGACGGAGCCGATAGCACCGATAACCCACAGGTCGCGATCCGATTGACCAACGAGGAGGCCCGTCCGGGAGGAGAAGGGGCCGCTTTCATGGGGCGGGCAATTGAGATCTGCATCAGCAACGAACCCAGTTGGGACGACCGGCCGTGGCAGCCCTGGGAACCGCTCGTCCCCTGGACTTTGCCGGACACCCCAGGCGAGCACACTGTCTACGTCCAGTTTCGCGACGCAGCCAGCCGTACCGCCGCTTCGCCGGATACGATCTTCCTCAGTGAGGGAACATACGTCGCGCCGACGCCCGTTCCACCCAGCTCTACTCCTGAGCCGGCAGCTACCCCCGTTCCGCCCAGCCCTACTACCGAACCCACCGTTACCCCTGCTCCAACCACCCTCCCCACGTCCGAGTTGACCCCGACTGTGGAGCCAACTCTCGCCCAGTTGCCATCTCCCACTCCGCTCTCCTCAGCGATGCCGGACAAGGTTGCTGCGACGCCTTTCCCCACCTGGACCCCGCTCCCTACGGCAGCGCCCCAGGCAAGCGACGAACCTGCCATGCCCTTAGGCTTGCTCGGACTGCTGCAGGGGCTGGCCCTTCTCCTTGGCATCTATCTTGCCCTACGCCGTGGACGGGGAGAGCAAAACCCTGACATCCCAGAAGATAGAGTAACGTGAGTGCCCCAGAACTCATCGGCATCTTTGACTCCGGTGTGGGAGGATTGAGCGTGTGGCGTGAGATTGCCCGCCAACTCCCCCTCGAAGACACTCTCTACCTGGCCGACCAGGCCCACGTGCCCTACGGCTCCCGCTCGTTGAATGAGGTGCGAGAGCACTCCGAAGGCATCACGCGCTTTCTGCTGGGCTGGGGCGCAAAGATCATCGTCGTTGCCTGCAATACCGCTTCCGCTGCTGCGCTACATCACCTGCGGCGCACTTTCCCCGATGTCCCCTTCGTGGGGATGGAGCCGGCCGTAAAGCCCGCCGTCGAACGGACTCGCACTGGCGTCGTGGGCGTGATCGCCACACAAGCCACCTTTCAGGGTGAACTCTTCGCCAGCCTGCTGGAGCGATACGCGGGCGACGTAGGAGTGCTCATCCAGGCCTGCCAGGGGCTGGTGGAGGCGGTGGAGGCCGGCGCATTGGACACTCCCGAGACCGAGGCGCTGCTACGCCACTACCTGACGCCGCTAATCGAGGCCGGGGCGGACCAACTGGTGCTCGGCTGTACCCACTATCCCTTCCTCCGACCGCTTATCGAGCGAGTAGTGGGAGCAGGGTTGGCGGTGATTGACCCCGCCCCAGCCGTCGCTCGCCAGACCGAGCGCGTGCTAGCCCAACGGGGGTTAGAGACCACCCGAGGCTGTGTGAGCCGTCACGTGTTCTACACCAGCGGAAACCTGGCGGCCTTCGCCGCTATGATCAAACGACTGCTCCCTTCCATAGGGGAAGGTGCGGAGGTGCGGGCGGTTCGCTGGCGCGAAGGGCAGTTAGAAGTGGAGGCGTGAGGTGGGTGTTGTCCAGGTCTGGTGCTCACTCATACTTCAGCGCGGCGACGGGGCTGAGGGCTGCCGCCCGCATCGCCGGATAGATCCCGGAGGCCACCCCCACCAGCGTGGCAAAGATCACCGCGAAGAGGGGCAGCCAGAGCGGTGTGTGGATCAGGGTGAAGCTTACGTCGGAGCCCGCTGCTCCACTTTGTTGGACGGCCAGCGCTGCCAGGTAGGTGCTGGCGACCAGGTCAATCAATGCTCCCAGACCCACGCCCAGCAGCACGCCGCCGATCCCACCCAGCAACCCGATGCCTCCCGCCTCGGCCAGGAAGACGGACATCACGTCCCGGTTGGTCGCTCCCACTGCCTTCATCAGTCCGATCTCCCGCGTGCGTTCGTAGATCGCCATCGTCATTGTGTTGGCTATGCCGAAGGCGGCCACGATCAGTGCAATGGCCCCGATGCCGCCGAAGACCCCCTGGATGATCAGGAAAAGGACATTCATCTCCTGCAGTGTGCTGCGCGGCGAGGATGGATAGAACCCACGATTCCGAATCTCCTGCTCCACGGCCAGCACCTGCTCGGAGGTGGCGATCTTGACCAACGCCTGGCTATGTCCGTCGCGGCCTGGGTTGGAGCGCTGGCCGGTGAACCAGCCATTCAACTCCAGCACGTCGTTCAGCGCCAGGAACAGTGTGTAGTCTTCGCGCCAGCCCGATTCCTCCAGTACGCCCGTCACCCGCAGGCGCACGACGCGCTCCACCGGTTGTCCGTCATCTCCCATCCGGCTGAGGACGAATTGCAGCACCTTCCCCTGCAAGTCAGGGGGCTCTGTCGCCGGGCGCCCTGTTTGGGGGTCGAAGAAATTCTCCGTCACACGGCCCCCTACCAGTACCTGCCAGCGCCCTAGCCGGCCTGTTCCACTCGCCAATGGGAAATCCAATCTCTCCACCTGTGTCGGGTCAATGCCTACGACCTGCGCAGAGCCTGCCAACCGGTTCAGCCGCAGCATACCCCCGCCCATCAACGGTTCCCAGGGCGTGACGGCCACCACGCCGGGCAGGTCGGCGAACTCGGCCAGCGTGCGGTCGTTCAGCACCGCTTCCTCGCCAGTGCCGCTCGACGGCGGTCCACCGAAGGACCTGATGAACGTGGGAGCATAGACGGTGATCGTGGTCAGTTCGCCGATGGAGCCCAGGCCCTCGGTGACGCTGCGTTGCAGGCCGGCCGCCAGCGAGATCAAGACGATCACCGCCGCCGTACCGATGACTACGCCGATGGCCGTCATCGCCACGCGGGCCTTCATCCGCCGCAGGTTGCTCCACACCAGGCGCAGCAAGTCGCGCGTCGCCATTCCCCTAACTCCCCAACCCCAGCAGTCCCCGCAGGAAGCGCAGCACCTTATCCCAGAAGCCTTCCTGCTCTTCCTCCTCAGGGAATTGCTCGGCTTCTGGAGCGACATCCAGTGGCTCCTCCACCTCCACCGTCAGCGTCTTCGTCACCACCTGCGGCTGCTCGAAATCGTCCAGGTAATGAACACTCACCACAACCTCGGCCGTCCCGCCCTCACGAGCCACGGCCGTTGGCTCCAGCGACCCCGACGTGCCCCCGTCCAGCGGCCCCAGGTAGAGAGAGCCTTCGCTGATCTCCAACTGCTCGCTCGTCACCTCCAGCGTGCTGACGTTGACCAGCGTGCGCCCGATGTTGGTCACCTCGACCGGAAGCACAAAGGGGACGCCTACGGTAGCCACCTCTACGGACCGGTAGAAGCCGATCTGGAAGTGAGGCCGTCGGCGCACGAGCAAACTGATCAGTTGGCTGTCGGTGTGGCGAGTGCCACGGGCGTCGTCGAAGGCCAGCGCCACCGGCAGACTGTAGGCCCCGGCATCCGCCCCGCCATCCACGACCAACTGCTGCGTCACCTTGACCGTGTCCCCTGCTGCCAGGCGCGGCACGAACTTGACGTTGCTGGAGTGCAGGGGCGCGAATGGCTCCATCCCACCCTCTCCCTCGCCGCCCAGCGTCAGAATCAATCGCTGAGCCTCTCCACCACCGACATTGCTCACCTCCATCGTCAGAGTAAAGGTATCGCCCGGGGCCAGGGATTCCGGCGTAGTGCGGTAGCTGGCGATGATCAACTGCGGGCGGTCCGCCAGCGCGGTGCTGACCTCCAGCCCGACGCCCTGACGGGCGGTGTAGGAGCCACCACTGTAGTCGGAGCACTCCAGCGCGATCTCCAGGTTGAGACGGCCTGCCTGGGTTACCTCGCCCAACACCAGCGGCAGCGTCGTCGTCACCACCTGGCCGATTCCGATGCGATCTATGGCGACCACGTTACTCCCGCCCGCCGGTACAGCCAGGTCGGCGGAGGCTGCTCCGACCACCACTTGGGTCGCCGTGCGGCTGCCTCGGTTCGCCAAGCGCAGCGTCAGGTTGAAGGCATCGCCAGGCCCTAGAACGGCGGGCTCGGTCTGCGCGGCCTCGATGACCAACTGCGGTCGCCCCTGCCCGACGCCGATGACCTCGACGGCGACGGTCTCCGGGTAATCGTAGTGGTTCCCCTCCCAATCGTTGGCGCTGAGATTGACCTGCAGGTTGTAACTGCCGGACGAAAGGCCACTGGGAACGCGCATTCGCTGGGTGACGACGGCGGTGTGGTTGATGTGCAGTTGCCATAGGAGATGGCCCGTCTCACCCAGCGGCAGGAAGGTGCCTCCAGGGAAGGTGACCATCGTGTTCTCCCCGGCCCGGCTGCCAGTGTTGTAGATCTCGATGGTGACGACGAACTCACGCCCTACCACGACGCGGCTGGGTTCGACGGAGTAGTTACGGATGGTGAGGATGGGACGCCCCGGCCGTGGCGGGCGAGCCGCTGGAGCTGCGGTTCTCGGCGCCGGG
>CAZMOT010000052.1:0-21699 GCA_964568065.1 uncultured Anaerolineales bacterium | reverse complement strand
GGGCCGAAAAATGCTCCCGCAAAATAGGCGACACCTCTTGACTAACTCACCGGTATGGTAACAAGGGAATTAAAACAACCAAGGGCGTTATTAGCTTCAATGAAACAAGCACCAGGGGTTCAAGTTTCCCCTTTCAGTAGTACCTGAACACTGAAATTCTTGTACATTGAGCAAGAATCTAACGCAGAGACGCAGAGTCGCAAAGAGTTATCTCTGCGCCTCTGCGCCTTGGCGTCTTTGCGTTGAGTCTTTCCTGCTTGGTTCCGGCTTGTCCGGGTTAGGATGTACAAAAAATTCCTAAAACGAACATTCGAAGGCCCCGCCAGCACATATATATGGATCGTTGAAACAGCTCCATTCCTTATCCTTTTGAACAAAGCCTATCAAAAAAAGTTAAAACTACCCAGTGAACAGGTATCAGAACAGATATCACAATATATTTTGGGCATCTGTCCGATGTGTGGTAGGCAAATGACCATGAATGAGTTGATAGCCTTGAGCCAACGACAAATCCTCCAAGGTTCTAGAGAGATTACTTGCGTAAATCCTAGTTGTGAGAGCCTTGACTTCATCATTTTCTGGAAGTATCAAGAAGATACTGTGGCTCAAAAACGAATAGACCGGCTGGCAACCAAAGTACCGCCCAAGCCAGAAGTTTCGGCCGAACCTTACGAAGAATGGGCAAAATACCACAACGAGGAATTGGGTTTTTCTGTGGCACACCCTAGTGATTGGGAACGTGACTTTACTAGTGGTCAACTTGTGATATATCCAGGTGATTATCAATCCGTTTCCAGCCAATCAGGAATCATACGCAGCCCTGCAATAAGTGTGAGGGTTGACTCGCTAAAACCGACTAGTCCTGCACACCAAATGAGCCCATCGCAGTTCTATCATCAATTTCTGGCTGACCAACACAAGTTTTTCCAGGGTTATAAGCGATTGTGGGAACAAGCGTTGACCTTAACAAGTGGTGAGGAGGCAATGCTTTGGAGTTTCGATTTCAATCAAAATGACAACGCTTTTCGAGCTATCTTTATACTAGTTCTCAAAGCAGGAAATATATATTTTGTTGACGGCTCTTGTTTGCAAACACAGGCGTCGTTGTATGAGGGGACGCTTAAAAATAGCAGAAAGTCTAACATTTTTTGAATGAAATGAGCCACCCAACCCTGTTTGCAGGCGACTCGGCTACGCCGAGAGGTAAGCAGCGCGATATTTCAAGGTTGGTTACAAACAAAGGATGTTTCGGGTTGAAAACGCCGAGCGCCTGAAACTCTCGTTAGAACCTACCAACGGACTGGTGGGCGAGGGCTCCGGGCCTGGGCCGCCATTTGGCACAATCTCGAATCGTTAGCCGCCCGTTTCTAATCCCAGCTCCACGCATTCGTGAGTTGAGGTAGATAGAGTAATCCAACACAATTGCTCAGTGTAGGAGGAGACTGCGCTGGTTATCACCGAGAGAATCCAACAGTATGTGCAAAGACTACCTACATCTTTTCAAGTAGAAGTGCTTGACTTCGTGGAGCACCTTCTGGCAAAGGCAGAGCGTGAAGTAGTTCGGCAAGAAGAGAAGGCTTGGTCGAACTTGTCCCTGTCCTTTGCTATGCGCGGGATGGAAGACGAAGATACTCCAACGTACACCACTGGTGACTTAGGTGGTGTTTTCATGAAACGAGCGGGGCAGATTGTGCTGTTTCGTTTTCCCCGCACCGACCTGGGAGAAGGAAAGCTTCGCCCTGTGCTCCTGCTTGGCAAGCTTCCAGGCGAATACGACGGCTGGCTGAGATGAGAAGATCGTTTCGTTTCCTGCTGGCGATTCTGGCACCTACACTCAGTCTGGCCCTGACGTACCTTCTGCTGGACCTGTGTGCCTCGGCCAGCCCAGCCCCCGCCTCGCTGGTGGCGACGCGCGGCGGACAACAGATGCAACCAGCACAGGTCCCTTCCAGTTCCGAGTTCACGATTTGCACCGCTGCGAACGATCAGCGACATCCGGCCATCTATGGCAACACTGTTGTTTGGCAGGATCGGCGCAGCGTCACTGATCGCGACATCTATGGTCGCGACTTGAACACCGGTCAGGAGTTTACGGTATCGACAGCCATCCGTAATCAAGAGCGTCCGGCCATCTACAGCGATGTCGTGATCTATGTGGACTACCGCAGTGGCATCGACTATGACATCTACGGCTACGACTTGAGCGTCGGTCAGGAGTTTACAGTCTGCACCGAGACGAATCGCCAGTTGTCACCAGCGCTCTATGGCGACATCGTCGTCTGGGATGACAACCGTAACGGATGGTCAAACCGAGACATATATGCCTACAACCTGACTACGGGTCAGGAGTTCGCGGTCTGTACTCGGTCGGCGGATCAGTTGTATCCGGCAATCTATGGCGACGTTGTGGTCTGGGAAGACCATGGCCTTAGCGAGGGCATCTATGGCTATGACCTGAGTGCTGGTTGCGGGTTGACAGTCTGCGCGGCGTCGGGGCAACAGCAGCACCCGGCCATATATGACAGTATTGTGGTCTGGGAAGACGAGCGGAACGACGATGGCGACATATACGGCCATGACCTGAGTACGGGCCAGGAGTTCACGATCTGTACGGCCGCAGGTGAGCAGGCAGATGCAGCCATCTACGGCAATTTTGTAGTCTGGGAAGACTTCCGTAGCGGCATTGACTACGATATCTACGGCTACGACTTGCGTACCGGCCGCGAGTTTACGGTGTGCACTGCTGGGGGCAACCAGTATTACCCAGCCATCTACGGCAACGTCGTGGTCTGGCAAGACAGGCGGGGTGCCGACGACGACATCTACGCGAGTCGTCTCAGGGTGTATATGTATCTGCCGCTTGTTGTGAGGCAGTATGTCCCGTGAACTCGGCTCTGTGTCGCATTCTGAGGCGGTGGGGGCTCTCGGCTCATACATCGCCGCCCAACAGTGCGCTGGAGCCGACCGGGCTAATCTCGGCGCTTTAAGTTTTCCACGCGCTTTCAGGTTATCGTGTGGCGAAGGTACTTCCTCGCATCCGCGTGGACACGCTGTGATTCGAGTTGTGACATCCGATGGCAGGCTTCTTGAATACCCGCATGCTGAGACCATAACATAAGCGATGAGCTGACGGTGGCCGCATAAAACTGGCGCTGGAGTTGACGCCGTGGGCCACGAATCAACAGACTTTTGAGGAGAAAATATGGCAGAAGACAACGGAAACGAAAACCTGCGTATCGGCGTCTACGTCTGCCACTGTGGGGCGAACATCGGCGGGGTGATTGACCCACGAGAGGTGGCAGACTACGCCGCCACGCTGCCCGGGGTAGTGATCTCGAAGGACCATCGCTACGTGTGCTCCGACCCCGGTCAGGCTCTCATTCGAGAGGATATCAAGGAGCACAACCTCAACCGCGTGGTGGTGGCCGCCTGCAGCGTGAGCCTCCACGAGCCGACCTTCCGTGCCTGCGTGACCGCGGCCGGCCTCAACCCCTTCCTCTTCGAGATGGCCAACATCCGCGAGCAGGACACCTGGGTGCACTCCCACGAGCCGGAGGCGGCGCTGTTGAAAGCCAAGGACCTGGTCGCCAGCGCCGTGGCCAAAGCCCGCTACCTCGCCCCGCTGGAAATGATCGAGGTGCCGGTCACCAGGCGGGCGCTCATCATCGGCGGGGGCATCGCCGGTATCAGCGCCGCGCTCGACCTGGCCGACATGGGGGTCGAAACGGTCCTGGTGGAGAAGGAGCCCTCCATCGGAGGGCGCATGGCGCAACTGAACAAGACCTTCCCCACCATGGACTGTTCGATATGAATTCTCGCCCCCAAGATGGTTGACGCGGCGCGTCATCCAAAGATCACTCTCCTGACCTATGCGCAGGTGCAGGAGGTCAGCGGTTACATCGGCAACTTCCAGGTCAAAGTCCTCCAGCAGCCCCGCTACGTTATACCGGATCGTTGCAACGGCTGCGGCCTCTGTCCTGAGGTCTGCCCCATCGAGGTGCCCAACGAGTTCGAGGAGGGCATCGCGCCCCGCAAAGCGATCTACGTTCCGCAGCCGCAGGCCGTCCCCCTGGTCTACACGATTGACCTCGAGAACTGCATCGAGTGCTACAAGTGCGTGGAAGCCTGCGGCAGCCTGCACGCGATTGACTTTTCCCAGGAGCCGGAGGAGGTCACGCTGGATGTGGGTACGATCATCGTCGCCACCGGCTACGATGTGTGGGATCCCTCACCCATCGAGGAGTACGGCTACGGCAGTTACGAGAACGTCATCACCACACTGGAGTTGGAGCGGCTGATCGGCGAAAGTGGCCCGACGGACGGCCGGTGTATCCGTCCCTCCGACGGTCAGGTTCCCGAGAGCATAGCCTTCGTCCAGTGCGTCGGCTCGCGCGATAGCCGCTACCACGAGTACTGCTCCGGCTTCTGCTGCATGTACACCATCAAGAACGCACTCGTCTTCAAGGAAAAATACCCCGACGCCGACGTCTATATCTTTTACATAGACATCCGCACGCCAGCCAAGGGATACGAGGAGTTCTACGAGCGGGCCCGTGGGATGGGAATCAAGTTCATCCAGGGGCGGCCGGCGGAGATCGTCGAAACAAGAACGAGCGGGAATCTGATCGTCCATACCGAGGATCGCTCGCTCGGCCGGCCACTGGAGGTGGAGGCGGAGATGGTCGTCCTCTCGCCCGCTGCTGTGCCAAGGAGGGAGGCCGTCGCCCTCGGGCAGACACTGACCATCCCTAACAGCCCTGATGGCTTCTACATGGAGTACCATCCCAAACTCAGGCCGATGGATACGGCCAGCGAGGGCATCTTTCTGGCCGGCTGTGCACAGGGCCCCAAGGACATTCCCGCCAGTGTCTCCCAGGGGAGCGCGGCGGCAAGTCGCGCCGGGCGGATCATGGCCGCCGACCACTGGGAGATCGAGCCCCTCGTGGCCTACGTCTGGCCCGACAGGTGCAAGGAGTGTGGCCTCTGCGTGGACAAATGCCCCTACAACGCTATCATCGGTGAGAAGGGCCAGATTGCCAGGATCGTCCCGGCCAAGTGTCACGGCTGCGGGGCCTGCGTGTCCGAGTGCCCCCAGAACGCTATCACGCAGATGCACTTTACCGACGCCCAGATCCTGGCCCAGATACACGCTCTGCTGGCCGAGAGGCCGGAGGAAAAGATCATGGCCTTCATGTGCCACTGGTGCAGTTCCATGGGGGCCGACACGGCCGGCGTCAGTCACTTTGAGTACCCGCCCACCTCGCGGGGCATCCGCGTCATGTGCTCAGCGCGGACGGACCGGGACTTTATCTTCGAGGCCTTCCGCCTGGGCGCGGGGATGGTGCTGGCCTCCGGCTGCCATCCACAGGACTGCCATTACATCACCGGCCAGCAGCACGCCGCCAAACGCTTCGAGAAAGTCGCTTCTGCGCTGGCGAAGATGGGTATCTCTCCCGAGCGTTTCCGCGTGGAGTGGATCTCGGCTGCCGAAGGGCAGAAATACGCCCGTGTGATCACCGAGATGGACCGGACGTTGAAGCAGTTGGGGACAGAGCGCATCAAGGCGGAGAACGAGCAGACACGTGATAAACTGGCCAAACGTTTGCGCCGCTGGACCGAGGTGCCAGGAGTCGCCAAAGTCCTGGGAGGAGGAGGGGATGGCCCATAAGAATGATTTTCTCGCTCAGGTGCTGGCCACCCGTGGAGGGGAACGGGTACTAGAATGTTACCAATGTGGCACCTGCTCCGGTTCCTGCCCCGTGCTCCTGGAGATGGAATACGGCCCACGCCAGATCATGCACATGATCCACATGGGGTTGGAAGAGGAGGTGCTCTCCAGTCCCGACATGTGGTACTGCGTCTCCTGCTACTCCTGCGCCTGCCGCTGCCCGCGCGGCATCGAAATCACCGACGTGATGGCCGCCTTGCGCGCTCTGAGCCTGCAGAAGGGATTTATCCAGGATAAGGAGGCCAAGCTCAGCCGCGCCTTCGCGGAAACGGTGCGGCAGCACGGACGCTCGTTCGAGCCGGAACTGCTGGCCCGCTACTACGCTCGCACGCTTGACCTGCTGGGCCTGCTGCGGCAGATACCCTTGGGTTTGAAGATGCTATACAAGGGGAAACTACCTCTGCTGCCTAAAAACGTGGAGAACACGCGGGCCTGGCGCAAGATCTTTACTCCGGCAGGAGGAAAGGAGAAGGATACAGAGTGTTGACTTATGCCTACTATCCCGGTTGCACCCAGGAATCCGGCTCCAAAGAATACGACATCTCCACGCGATTGGTCTGTGAACGACTGGGCATCGAGTTGAGGGATCTGGAGGACTGGAACTGCTGCGGCGCTGTTCACACTTCCGTCACCGATCCTCTCCTGGCCATGACCCTGCCGGCGCGGAATCTGGCCCTGGCCGAGGAGCAGGGACTGACGGAGATCGTGACCCCATGCAGCGGCTGCTACAAGAACTTGAGGACCGCAAGCCTGGCCATCCAGGCCGACCCGGCGCTGCGGCAAGAGGTCAACGACGCACTCCCAGGACACACACTGGAGGGTGACGTCACGGTCCTGCACCCCCTCTACGTGATCGTGAACGACTACGGCCTGGAACGGCTGGAGGTGACCAGGCCACTCGAGGGATTGCGGGTTGCCTGCTACTACGGCTGCGTGCTGACCCGGCCGCGGGATGAATTCGACAGTCCCGAGAAGCCGCAGGCGATGGACCGGCTGATGCGGGCGCTGGGTGCCGAAGCTGTCCCCTACCCCGCCAGGACGAAATGCTGCGGCGGCGCCGTGCTGCTGTCGCACACACACATCACTGTTGATCTCACGAGCAAGGTGCTTTGGGCTGCCAAAGAGGCGGGGGCAGACTGCATCAGCCTTGCCTGCCCCATGTGCCACGTGGCCCTCGATGCCTATCAGTCCCAGGCCGAGAGGGTGCTAGGTACGCGGCTTGACCTGCCTATACTCTATTTTACCCAGTTGATGGCGCTGGCGCTGGGTGTGGAGAGACAACGGCTGGGCTTTAAGCGGCACATCGTCTCCCCGGCACCGCTGCTGGAGCGACTGGGCTTTTGACAGCCATTCAGTTGGGAGCAAAGAAACCCGGTTTTTCCTGCCACAGGAACCCCCTTTGGGTACTGGATATTGGGTACTGGATACTTGAACATGGTAGGAGGAGCAGATCATGAGTCGCGGCACAACAATCAAACACAAGACAGATGAAGAACTCGTCCTGGAACGGCGGATGGTCACACGGCACTACGTTATGACCTGGGACTTCGACCGTTGCGTGGGATGCCAGATCGGGCCGTTGGTCTGCCCCAAGGATGCCGTCATCCACGTGGAGGGCGAGATCGTGGATGGGCGGCTGGTGAAAAAGTCGTCGGTGGACGTAGACTCGGAAAAGTGCATACTCTGCGGCATGTGCGAGGTGATGTGCCCCAAGAACGCCATCACACTGACCATCAACGACGAGCGTGAAAACCCTGTGCTGACTTATGGAGCGTTCCCCGACCTGATCCAGTCTACGACGTTTGCCAGAGAAAAGTTCGACTGGAGCCAGAAGGACTTTGTGATCGACAACTGCCCGACCGACGTCATCAGTTACGACGAGGCACAGGATACATTGGCAGTGGACGACGAGTATTGCATCCGTTGCCGCCAATGCGAGATCGCCAGCAATGGCGCGCTTCAGGTGGTACAGCCCTGGCAGGGCAAGGTGGAACTGCACCGCGAGAAATGCGTCGAAGGCTGCCTGGCCTGCGCCGACATCTGCCCCACCCGCGCGTTGCACATCAGTGACGAGGGCGAGTTGGTGTTGGCTGATTATTACTGCATCAAGTGCGGCGCGTGTATGCAGGTCTGCCCGATCAAGCCTGAGGTCGAGGAATACGAGGTCACCGTCGAGTCGCAGGGCGTGACCAAGACCATAGTCCGCCAGCGGATCACCAACGCGGGCGTTCTGCCCGTCTGGGTTGAGCGGTGGCGCGTCCGCCACACGCCGGTCCAGAGCGCGGCGTGGATCGAGGCGCTGACCAAGATGGCTGACGATAAGGCAGGTGCGGTCGAGGTTGATAGCAAACGGGCGCTCAAACGCCGCGATCTTTTGAAGGCGCTGGCGGGGGGCAAAGCGTTGGTGGGGATGGAGGAATAGGAAGTCGTCGTGGCTGCGCCGATCCGGATCCGGTCTGGGGGTAGAGGGAGCTTGATTGTCATCCTGCCGTACAGCCAGGAGAAGGGTAGTGGCATTGACGCTGCATTGTACTAAAGAGGGCTTTTGATCTGACGTCGGGCAGGGTTGGCCACCAGGGTTGGCCACATGGGTGTAGATGCGCGTGGTCTCCAGGCGGGCGTGGCTCAAAAGCTCTTGAATGCAACGAATGTCAACGCCGGATTCCAGCAAGTGGGTGGCGAAGGAATGGCGCAGGTCGTGACAGGAGACCTCTTTTTGCACACGTGTCATCCTGGCCATAGAGCCGCACGTAGAGGAATTTGAGCGCGCTGATGGCCTGGTTTACCACTGAACGCGAGACGCCCTTTTCTTCGATCAGGTAGAGCAAGTAAGCGCGAATGTCGTCAGCGTCCAGGCTTCGCCCTGAGGCTCAGCCCGAAGGGTCGCGAGGATGGTGCGGGCGGATGTACTCGACGAACTTGCGCAGTTCACGCAAATAAGTCTTGATCGTTCTGCGGCTGTACCCTTCGACTGTCATGCGTTCCTCGACAGTTTGAAACAAACCCTTGGGCATCGCTCTCCTCCCTTTCGGCAACAATGCTACTTGACATTCTTACATATTTGCCCTACACTGGACAGCGAACGGCGATGGTTAAGATGAAGTCTACCACAAGGCCAGGGAGCTTTGGCCCAAACACTCGGCTATTCTCTACACGGGTCGCTTGCCGGAAGACACAGTGGTGGTGCTATGAGTCTCCCGTTTGATTCGCAAGCAGGCTTGATTGTCGTGCCGGTTCGCCTTTGGGGGCCTGATACGGATACCATTGCACATCTGGCACTGGACACAGGTGCTACGGGGTCGCTGGTGAACTGGGACATCGCCGTACTGTTGGGATACGAGAGGGTGACTTGACAGCGACAGCGCGGCGAACTTTGGGAAGCCCGGTCACGATAGGGCGCTCATCGGCTATCAAGAGCGTCGCTGACACCAGTGCACTGGTCTCACTGGCGCTGAAGGAAAGGTAGGACGACAGGCAAAAGAAATGCGGTTGAATCATTTGATCAAAGCCCTGCCCACCGTCCTGGGCCAAATCGGCGGCGACGTCGAAATACATGGCGTCACCGCCGATTCGCACCGCGTGCGCCCCGGCGACCTCTTCGTCGCCATCCCGGGCGTCAACGTGGACGGCCATCGCTTCATCGCCGAGGCGCTGCAGGAGGGCGCGGTGGCCGTCGTCGGCGAGCGAGCCCCACAGGAGCTATCCGGTGTACCCTGGGGCACATTCACCTACGTGCGCGTCCCCGACGCGCGGGAGGCCTGGGGCTGGCTGTGCGCCGCCTGGCACGACTTCCCCTCCCGTAAGATGACCCTCATCGGCGTCACCGGCACTGACGGCAAGACCACCACCGTCAACCTCGTCTGCGCCATCCTACGTGCCGCCGGCCTCAACGCCGGGATGGTCAGCACAGTGAACGCGCGTATTGGCGAGGAGGAGATAGATACCGGTCTTCATACCACCACCCCCGATCCCCCCGACGTTCAGCGCTACCTGGCCCGCATGGTCGAGACCGGGGCCACCCACGCCGTGTTGGAGGTCACCTCCCACGGGTTGGCCCAGCACCGGGTGGCCGGCTGCGACTTTGACGTGGCCGCCGTGACGAACATCACCCACGAGCATCTCGATGCCCATGGGTCACTGGAGGCCTACCAGCAGGCCAAGACCCGGCTCTTCGAGGGATTGACGCGCTCCTTCCGCAAGCCGAGGGTACCTAAGGTAACGGTCTTGAACCAGGACGACGACTCCTACCACTACCTGAGTCCCATACCCGCCGACCGGCAGGTCGTCTACGCGGTGGAAGGCGAGGCTGACGGCTCGACTGAGCTCACCGAAGTCGTGACCGCCCACGACGTTCACTTCTCCCCCGACCGAACTTGCTTCACCCTTCGGAGTTTATCCCGAGCAAAGTCGAGGAGCTCAGGGCAAGCCCACCACACGCCCGTTGGCGAAGTAGTCATTGAGACTCCGTTGGTGGGAGCCTACAATGTCAGCAACGTACTGGCTGCGGCAACTGTCGGCGTGGCGCTGGACTTGCCGTTGGCGACCATCGCCGAGGGCATAGCGGCAGTGCGAGGGATACCAGGGCGGATGGAGCGCATCGAAGCGGGACAGGACTTCCTGGCTATCGTGGATTTCTCCCACACGCCCAACGCGCTCAAGCGAGCGTTGCAGGCGGCAAACACAATGGTTGAAGAAGATGGCCGAGTGATTGCTGTCTTTGGCTGTGCAGGGCTGCGCGACCGAGAGAAGCGAACGATGATGGGTCGTATCGCCGGGGAGTTGGCCGATCTGGTGATCGTCACCGCCGAGGACCCCCGCACCGAGAGCCTGGAGGAGATTATGGCCGAGAGTGCCATCGCAGCCACAGTGGAGGGCAAGCGCGAGGGAGTGAACCTATGGCGCGTGCCCGACCGGGGGGAGGCAATCCTGCAGGCGTGCCATAAGGCCCGTGCAGGCGACGTGGTGATTGCCTGTGGCAAGGGACACGAGCAGAGCATGTGCTTCGGTACGACTGAGTACCCGTGGGACGACCGGGAGGCGATGCGGCGTGCGCTGCGTGGGGAGGTGCTGGATACGCTGCCGACGGCGAGGCGGAGATTGGAGACTGGAGATTAGAGATTGGAGATTGGAATTGAACTATGCCTTACGCGGAAACTGCCAGAGGAACTATGTTTTATACATTGAGCCAGGGGCCGGCAGACAGTCCCACGCTGGTGCTGGTACACGGGGCCGGAGGCACGCGCCTGCACTGGCCGGCTGAACTGCGCCGCCTACCTGGAGCCACCGTCTACACCATCGACCTGCCCGGCCACGGGAGTTCGGAAGTCCCCCCTTTCATCCTCCCCAATGGGGGAGAAAGAGGGGGGGATACCATCGAGGGCTGTGCGGAGGCCGTTGCTGCGTTTCTTGACGCGGCTGGAATCGGACGGGCTGTCGTCGTAGGACACTCGATGGGGGGCGCTATCGGGCTGACACTGGCGCTGAACTTTGCCGACCGGGTGGGCGGGTTGGTGCTGGTGGCGACCGGGGCACGGCTGCGCGTGGCCCCCGTCATTCTGGAGGGGATCCGCAGTGATTTCGAGGGAACCGTGGAACTCATCACCCGCTTCGCCTGGTCGGCGGAGGTTGCCCCGGCACTGACTGAACTGGGGCGGCAGGCACTTTTGGAAACTGGCCCCGACGTGCTCCTGGGCGACTTTACCGCCTGCGATCGTTTCGATGTGATGGAACGGCTGGGGGAGATCGAAACTTCTACGCTGGTCATCGTAGGGTCTTCTGACCAGCTTACGCAGGTCAAGTACACGCGCTTTCTGGCCGAGCATATCCCTGACGCCCACTGTGTGATCATCGAGGGGGCAGGGCACATGGTGATGCTGGAGCGATCAGTAGAGGTAGGAAAAGCGATGCAAGAGTTCCTGAAAACATAGGGAACGCTTGAACGCTCTACGAGAGGGTGAAAACTCGAGGCACTAGCACTTTAGGCTGGCGCTTCATACTTGATGGCTCTCCATCCCCGCTATTCTTGCGAACAGGTTGAGGAATTCCTCGTTACTCTGAATGCTTCTGAGTTTGCTGCTCAATCCATTACACTTGCCATATATCGAGGCTGAGGAATTGCTCGTTACTCTGAGTGCTCCTGAGAAGGCGGAGCAAATCCTGCATCGCCTTCGTAACGCTGTAGCCGGACCCCTGGGAGTCCAAGAAGCTCTGCCGCATCAGCCATACTTTCTGACGCGTATCCTCATCGAGCAGCAACTCCTCCCGTCGCGTGCCGGAGCGCTCGATGTCGAAAGCAGGAAAGACACGCCGTTCCTGCAGTCTGCGGTTCAGATGGAGTTCCATATTGCCGGTGCCTTTGAACTCCTCGTAGATCATGTCGTCCATCCGGCTGCCGGTATCAACCATACAGGTGGCGATGATGGTGAGACTGCCCCCTTCCTCAATGTTGCGGGCTGCGCCAAAGAAGTGCTTGGGCGGGTAGAGCGCCGCTGGATCGAGCCCACCGGAGAGGGTGCGGCCGCTGGGCGGCACCACCAGGTTGTAAGCACGCGATAGGCGGGTGATGCTATCGAGAAGGATGACAACATCCTGCTTCCCCTCTACCAGCCGCTTGGCCCGAGCCAGCGCGATTTCCGCCACCTGTGTGTGAGTCTGCACTCGCTCGTCGAAGGTTGAGCTTATCACCTCGGCATCCACCGAACGATCCATGTCGGTGACTTCCTCGGGCCGCTCGCCGATGAGCGCGACCATCAGGTGTGCCTCGGGATGACTGGCGGTGATGCCGTTGGCGATATGCTTGAGCACGGTGGTTTTGCCGGCCTTCGGTGGTGATACGATGAGCCCGCGCTGCCCCTTCCCGATTGGCGCAATCATGCTCAACAGCCGTGTAGTCAGACTGCCTGGTGAGGTCTCTAGCCTGAAGCGTTCTTCGGGGAAGATCGGTGTCAGTGATTCAAAATATGGCCGCTGTTTCGCCGCCTCCGGGTCCATTCCGTTTACAGCCTCCACGCGCAGGAGGCTAAAGTACTTCTCGCTCTCCTTCGGCGGCCGCACCTGCCCGACCACCATGTCACCGGTACGCAGTCCAAAGCGACGGATCTGAGACTGCGAGACGTACACGTCTTCAGTCCCCGGCTTGTAATGATCGCTGCGTAGATAGCCCTTGCTTTCATCCACGATCTCCAGCACGCCACCGCCGAACAGCAGGCCCTTCCGCTCCGCTTTGGCACGCAGCAGTCGCAGAATGAGATCTTCTTTTTTTAGCCGGCTGTAGCGGGAAATCTCCCACTCCTTGGCCAGTTCGCGCAGTTCGGCCAGCTTTCTGGTTTCCAAGTCCGATATTTCTAATTGGCTCACGATATTCTCAGTCATCCTTCTATCCTTCGTAGCGGGATATGAACTCCTCCGCTTGCTCAACCAGTTCCCGATTACCGATGAAGAGCGGGGTACGCTGGTGCAGGCTTTCGGGTTGTATATCGAGTATGTTGCGACGCCCATCCGAAGCGTAGCCTCCAGCCTGTTCGGCAATGAAGGCCAGTGGGATGGCTTCGTAGACCAGGCGCAATTTACCTCCTGGTCTCCTGGTACCGGCAGGGTAGTAGAAAATCCCCCCCTCCAACAAGTTGCGATGGAAATCGGCCACCAATGAGCCGATGTAGCGGCTCGAGAGCGGCTTGCTAGGAATCTCCTGGTCCGTTCCCTGTAGCCAGCGGGTGAATCGTATCACACCTGTACTCCAATCCTGCTCGTATCCCTGATTGGCGCTGTAGTACTTTGGCCTGGCAGATATGCAAATGTCGGGGTGAGAGAGCAGGAATTCCCCTACGCCGGGATCAAGTGTGAAGCCGTGCACGCCTTGCCCGGTCGAGTAAACCATCATCGTGCTGGAGCCATAGATCACGTAGCCCGCTGCAGCCAGGTACCGGCCCTTCTGAAGACAATCTTCCAGCGTGCCTGGCCCTCCCGCGCTCAAGCGGCGGTAGATGGCAAAGATGGTACCGATACTGACATTGACGTCAATGTTAGAAGAGCCGTCAAGAGGGTCGAAGACGAGCACGTACTTGCCGATTCCGTAATCTTTTGGGATAGGGATGATATCTTCCTCTTCCTCTGAGGCCATCACTGCCAGCCGGCCGGTGTAATTGTTCACTCGGACCATCGTGTCGTTGGCGAAGACGTCCAATTTCATCTGCTGCTCGCCCTGAATATTTGTCCTATCCGCCAGTCCCAGGATCTCGACCAGGCCGGCGCGCGAGGTCTCGCGGGCGATGATTTTGGCTGCCAGGGCAATGTCGTACAGCAGGCTGGAGAATACGCCCGTCGCCTCAGGGTAGCCTCGCTGCCGCTCAATAATGTGCCGTTCGATAGTGATGACCTGCCCGTGCATGTACATGGCTTATCTTCCTGACTACCCCAGTCCAGATATCACAACGTAATAGTAACCAATCACGGCTGCCCATAGGATGCTATCCACCCGATCCAGGGCCCCGCCGTGACCAGGAATGACACTGCCGCTGTCTTTCACGCCAACGTGCCGCTTGATCATTGAGACAGCCAGATCGCCCAGTGGGGCCAAGGTACCAATCAGTATCCCCAAAACCAGGCCGTGTATACCACTGACAACAGTCGCTGCTCCTGCCACGCGCCAGAGCGAGGCCAGTAGTGCGGTCAACAGCCCACCAATGACCACTCCTGCTAAGTATCCCTCCCACGTCTTGCCAGGGCTCAGCGTGGGCGCCAGTTTGTGCCGTCCCCATGCCCGCCCGACGACGAATGCGCCGGTGTCGGCCAGCATGATGGCTGGTATGACGGTCAGCGTCCACCAGAGACCATCACGCAGGCCCCGTAGCCTGAGCACACAGGCTCCACACATCCCCAGGTACAAGCCTCCCGTCACGGTCAGCGCCCAATCGGCCACCGGGGAGCCTTGCCGATGAAACAACTGCCAGGCCAGGGAACCCAACATGATTAGCGCCATGCCAGGTCGCAGCAACTCCAACTTCAACGTTGGGAATTGAGCGCCCAGTTGAGCGTCTACCAGGAAGAGCCATACCAGCCCAAGCCCAAAGGCGGGAGCGGTGCGAAAACCATCACGGGCCATCAATTGGCAAAACTCGATCTCGGCCAGTGTCAGCAGTAATGCCACCAGGGCCAAGAAAGGCAATGCGCCCAGGTAGATGCAGTAGATGACGGTCGGGATCAGGACGATGGCAGTGAGTAAGCGTGTACGCAGCACGGGTCAAGAAGTACTTGAGAATGGGTTTCTGCTTCGCGAGTATAGAGCGCCAATAGTGGAGATCTCGGTGTAGGTCATTTAAGCAGGTTTCACCCGGGTACCAGGCCAAAACGGCGCTCGCGCCGGTTGTAGTCCCCCAGGGCTTTGTAGAGTTCGTCCTTGTCAAAATCAGGCCACAGCGTGGGAGTCACGTATAGCTCAGCGTACGCACCCTGCCAGATAAGGAAGTTGCTGAGCCGCATCTCCCCGCTAGTGCGAATGATCAGGTCAGGATCGGGGCAATCTGTGGTATAGAGATAGCGACCGACGAGCGACTCATCTACTTGTTCAGCAGGCACACCGTCGGCGACGATGCGGCGTATTGCATCCACCAGCTCGGCCCGTCCGCCGTAGTCGAAAGCCACGTTGAGAATCAGTCGTTGGTTGCTCTTGGTCAACTCGATGGCATCCAGGATTTTCTGCCGAAACCTCGGAGAAATACGCTCCAACCGACCAAGGTGGCGCAACTGGACGCCTTCTTTGTGCAATTCTGCTAACTCACGGTCAATCATTCGTTCAAAGATGGACATCAGGCCCTGGATTTCGCTCTCCGGACGCTTCCAATTCTCAGTCGAGAACGCATAGATGGTCAGAACCTCTATGCCAAACTCAACTGCTGCCCTCAGCACGCGGCGCAGGTTTTCGGTCCCTGCACGGTGTCCGGCCGGCCGAGGTAGCCCTCGTGCTCGAGCCCAGCGGCCATTGCCGTCCATGATGATGGCGATATGCTGGGGCACCTGTTCTAGAGGTGGATATCGCTCGTCGTCCTGTGATCGAGAGGACATTTTCGTAGGCTGTCCGAGGTAACCTAAAATGAGATGGGAGAGAGGGTCTATTCTTCTAGTATCTCCCGCTGCTTACGAGCGCTGATCTCGTCCATCTGCCTCGCGCAGCGGTCGA
Organism: uncultured Anaerolineales bacterium; assembly: GCA_964568065.1. Taxonomy (GTDB): domain Bacteria; phylum Chloroflexota; class Anaerolineae; order B4-G1; family B4-G1; genus CAZMOT01. Next base: position 5,797 of record CAZMOT010000052.1, on the reverse strand, counting down.
TGAGATCCTGCATATCGTCCTTGCCACGATAGAAATCGTCCTCGGAGATGAGCTTCTCTTTCTCGAATTCGCGCAGGTCATCCAGCGCCTCGCGGCGAATGTTTCGCAATGCCACTTTTCCTTCCTCGGCGCGCTGGCGCACCATTTTTGCCAGTTCTCGCCGCCGCTCCTCGGTCAGACGCGGAATGGGGAGGCGGATGATTCTGCCATCGTTGGAAGGCGTGAGGCCCAGCTCGGACTTGAGGATTGCCCGCTCAATGTCCCCCAGTGACCCTGGGTCGTAGGGCCGGATGGTGAGCAATTGGGGTTCCGGGGCAGATATGACAGCCAACTGGTTGAGAGGGGTGGGTGTGCCGTAATATTCCACCATCACCCGTTCCACCAGCGCTGGGGAGGCCCTTCCGGCACGGATTGCGCGCAGATCGCTCTCCAGCACCTCGGCGGTCTTACGCATGCGGTTCTCTATCTCGCGGAGTAGTTCTTTGCTCATCGTTATCGAAAGACCAACGTCCCTATTTTCTCCCCCAGCACAGCCCGCTCCAGGCTGTGGGGTTGCCACAGGTTGAGCACAAGGATAGGCAGGTCGTTTTCCATACACAGTGAAATCGCCGTGGCGTCCATCACACCCACTCGCAGTTCGAGTGCCTGCATATAGGTCAGGAGATCGAAGCGCTCAGCGTTGGGATTCTCGTGCGGATCCTCGTCGTAGACGCCATCTACCTTAGTGGCCTTGATCAATAAGTCGGCGTCAATCTCCATCGCTCTGAGCGCAGCCGCCGTATCGGTGGTGAAGTAAGGGTTGCCCGTGCCACCGCCGATGATGACAACGCGCCCTTTCTCCAGATGACGGATGGCCCGCAAGCGGATATAGGGTTCGGCAAGAGCTCGCATCTCTATAGCGGTCTGCACGCGGGTGGTGACCCCCATTCGCTCTAATGCGTCGGCCAGGGCGAGTGCATTCATCACAGTCGCCAGCATACCCATGTGATCCGCCGTAGCTCTGTCCATCCCATGCACGAGACCATCTCGACCACGCCAGATGTTGCCCGCTCCCAGGACGATAGCGACTTCTACCTCCAGGTCGCGCACGGCCGACACCTTTGCAGCGACTTCCTCTGCCATGTGAGGACTGATGCCAGAACCACCGGGGCCAGCCAGTGCCTCGCCCCCCAGTTTGAGCAAGATCCGTTTGTACTTCGCGACGGCCATCCTATTGCGCTCTGGGCACTCGGTTACGCCACACTCTCTCCCACTTCGTAGCGCACGAAGCGGCGCAGGACGATGTTCTCGCCCAGTTTGGCGATAGCGTCAGTGATTAGGTCCTGTATGGTCTTGTCCTCGTCCTTGACAAAGGGCTGCTCCATTAAGCAGGCCTGGTTGTAGAACTTTTCCAGCCGTCCCTCAACAATACGGTCCACGATGCGTTCGGGCTTGCCCTCTTCCAATGCCCGAGTGCGGTAGATAGCCCGTTCGCTCTCAATCATCTCTTCAGGCACATCTTCGCGGGTGAAGTAGCTTGGCACAGCAAAGGCGATGTGGAGCGCCAAATCATGGGCCAGGGTTTTGAAGTCATCTGTGCGAGCAACGAAGTCGGTCTCGCAGTTTAACTCCAGCATCACGGCTACCTGGTTGCCGGGATGGGCATACGTCTCTACGACTCCCTCAGAGGTCTGGCGACCTGCTCGCTTGACTACTGCGGCCAGGCCCTTCTTGCGTAAATGAGCAACTGCGCTTTCAATATCGCCATCGCAAGATTCCAACGCTTTGCGACAATCCAGCACTCCAGCACTGGTTGCCTGCCGCAGTTCCTTAACCATTGCAGCGGTGATTTCCAAGCCTTGTTCTCCTATTGTTTGCAGGTTTATATCCACAAAGTGCCAGGTGCCAGGAGGGGTCGGGGCTATTCTTCCCCTGTGACAGTCTCACTCTCCACGGCAGGCTTCTCCACCGAATCTTCCATTGGTTCGCCTGGTTCCTCGACCGGCTCGCTCGATTCTTCAGCCAGTTCCTCAACTGGCAAAGCCTCCGCAACAGGCTCTGCTTCTCCCACTTCCCCTTCCTTCCCTTCCTCGAATGTCAATTCCTTCAAGCGAGCCAGGGTAGCGGCGCTAAGATATTTTTCGTCCTCGACACCGAGCTCCTCAACCTCGATACCCGTCGGTTCGTAGGCTTTCTGTTGAGCAGTTCCTTCCAGCACGGCGTCGGCAATTTTCGAAGTAATCAGTTTTATGGCGCGGATGGCGTCGTCGTTGGCCGGGATCACGTAGTCAACTGGATCGGGATCACAGTTGGTATCCACGATCGCGGTGATGGGGATACCCAGTTTGTTGGCCTCTTTCACTGCAGTGGCTTCCCGTCCCACGTCCACGATGTAGAGCAGATCGGGGAGGTCACGCATTTCTCTGATGCCCCCAAGCCGGTTGTTGAGTTTCTCAATCTGACGCTGCAGGCCCAGGGCTTCCTTCTTCGTCAGACGGTCAAAGTCACCCCGGTCACGGCGAGCTTCTAGATTGAGCAGGTAGTCAATGCGCTGCCGTATGGTGCGCCAGTTGGTCAACGTACCACCCAGCCAGCGCTGGTTGACATAGGGCATTCCACAGCGCTGTGCTTCCTGAGCGATAGTCTCCTGAGCCTGCCGCTTCGTGCCCACAAAAAGCACTGTCCCTCCAGCGGCAACGGTCTCCTGGATCAGGTTGTGGGCCGTGCCGATCGCGGCAATGGTCTGCTGCAAGTCTATGATGTGCACTCTATTGCGCTCTGTGAAGATGTAGGACTTCATCTTCGGATTCCAGCGCCGGGTGCGGTGACCGAAGTGCACCCCAGTTTCCAGGAGTGCTTTCATGGAAACGACAGCCATAGAGGAACCTCCTTAATACCGTTATTGTCCTTCGCCTCCATCATTCCATTGAGAAGCCGGGTTGGCTGTCCACTCGGCACGGTCTCGCCGGTCAAGAGGCGTGTGTATTGGGTCAACCCTGTTATGATTGTACCATAAAGTGGGATTTGAGCAAATGTGCACGTGGGTCGCCCTATCTCTTTTCTGGCACTTCAAAACAGTAACCGACCCAGCGGATCGTGCGCAGATAGACTGGCGACTTGGGATTATCCTCAATCGCTTTGCGCACCCAATGGATATGGACATCGAGGGTGCGTGTGTCATCCAGATAGTCGGTATCCCACACTTGCTTCATCAAGAGAGCCCTAGTCAAAACTTCACCTGGATGACGCATGAGGATCTCAAGGAGATGAGCCTGCTTGGGAGTGAGATGGCTTTCGCGCTTACCTTGAACAACAACATATCGCTGCTTGAAGTTTAGAACTACGTCGCCTACTCGGAGCACTTCATCGTCAGGGGCAGGTAGCAGCTTGACTATTCGGTTGAGCACTTTCTTGGCAGAAAAAGGATAGCGCAGATAGGCACGCGCTCCCAGACTGCGGTCAATCTTCTCCGCTTCTGGCAGGAGCATCAGCACTGGGATTTCGAGATTGGCGTCCCGTAAGGCGTTGCAAAAACGCCGGCTACTGAAACGCAGCGAGGGAGAATCGAATACGATTACCGCAGGGCGTACCTCCTGCACCTTAGCCAAGGTATCCCTTCGCGTGCAAGCCGTGACGACATTATACCCCTGATCATTAAGAACGGGGGCCAGATACTCTGCCGTGGGCTTCCTGCCCTCCACGAACAGGATGGTGTAGACCGGCGTCAACTAATGCACTCTCCCTTCCCTTGCCGCCTGCACTATGACGTGGAACGACTGAATTATACTCCATCCCACTGTTGAGGGCAAGTCGGGCAGGGCCAGCATGGGGACTTGCGCGGGTGAGCGGGGCGGGGCAGAATTGAGCACCAGGCGGGTGGTCAAGACAAGCGGGACTTGTACTTGACGTTCAACATCACCAGACGTGGATCAGGTACATCCTCACAACGAGGAAGAATCGCTTAGGCTTGCGCACCAGCAACGTCCACATCGCCGGGGCAGGGGTAGAGATACAGGCTGACTATCAGGCTGCAATGGAGCGGCCGAGAGCCAGAGGTCTGAAAGTCACCTTTGCTCCCGAGGATGAACAGGAGAGAGTGAGTAGAGCAGGCGAAGCGTTGGACGTGTGAACATTGGCAGGGTAAAGCTCCGGGTTTCCCCATCGTGGCAGTCAACGGGAGTGGAAGAGATAGCCCCGGGCTGTTATTGGAAAGAATTTCCCGATTGGCTGGTGTCTCCCCTGGAGGAGTACATTGCCCACCGGCAACGACGATGGAAGCCCAGCCAGGTGCACAACCACAGTAGGGCTCATCTGAGGACACTGCGTCGAATGTGGCAGTAGCTGGTGGACGAGGAGCAAGTGGGGAGTATTGTAGAGTTGGAACGAGTTCACGTGCAGAGCTTTGTGGAGGCCCGGTTGTAATCCGGCATCAATGGGACGACTTGCTGGACCGGACGTGGTTCTATCTGTTGAGTGAGGCTGGACCGCGGATCGGTGAATTCGGCAAGAGCCCCGGACACGAGCGTCCGGGCTAAAGCCCAATGGCACTAACTTTTCATGGGTTCCCTCAGGAGCTCCACGAGGCGCTGACGGGCCTCGGTTCTAGAATCTTTCAAATTCGGATAAACCGCTGGACGTCTATGTACGGCACGGGGCTCTATGCGGAAACTACGTCAAACGGCTGCACGAGGAAGACATCGAGAAAGGGCTTGGCTTCGTGTACCTGCCTGACGCGTTGGAACGCAAGTACCCCAACGCCAACCGCGAGTGGATTTGGCAATATGTCTTCCCCTCCAAACGACTCTCGGTCGACCCGCGCACGGGCAAGGTGCGCCGTCACCACCTGGATCCAAGAGGAGTGGAGAGGGTCGTTAAATCAGCGGCTCGATCGGCAGGCATCCCCAAGCACGTCACGCCGCACGTCTTTCGCCATTCCTTCGCCACCCACCTGCTGGAGAATGGCTACGACATTCGCACCGTGCAAGAGCTCCTTGGGCACAAGAATGTGAGAACGACGATGACCAACGTACTCGTTGGCCTACACCCACGTCCTCAACCGGGGCGGCCTGGCCGTTCGCAGCCCGCTGGATGATCCTCGCTGAACCCGCTTCAACACTCGCCGCACCCCAGTCCCAATACGACTTAGGCGCTTATAGCGCGACATCGACAAATTTTTGTCGATAAGTGCAAACCATTGCACTCCAAGCGCCCTCTTGGCAACTGCCCCGAAGGGGCCTCATTTTCCGGGCGCAGTCCCGGACAATGCGTAGGCTCTGTTCAGAAATAACTCCCAACTTTTTCCTGGAAATCCCTAGGGAAAAGCGGCCCAAACTAAAGTTATTTTTGAACGACTCCTTAGCTAGTTCTCGGTACAAAACTGCCCAGGGGGGTGCATTGCCCCCTGAGACTGCCTGAACCTTGAAAATCTATACTTGCCGGTATCGGCACCTCCCTGCTGAACAGAGAAACCTGCCACTGCTGTTAGTCTGCCCCATCCGATCTGGCGCTGTACACCTCTCCACCGCCACTTCTCGACTGTGAACTTCCACTCAGTTCGGTCAGCACAGATGTGGGAGCATCACCTGCTGGGATTCCAGAGAGCGGAGAGCACCGACAGGTAGGAAGATGTTATTCCTGCACTGCTGGTCATTGCTACGACGAGCAGACCGACCAGCAAGCAGGCCATCAAAGCGGCGAGCAGTTCGTTCATATGACAATCTCTTCCTCTTCAAGAGAACATCTGGCGAACAGAGCCGCACCCATCACAGCCAGGTTGCCGGCGATGACACCCAATCCCATCCAGCGCCCGAAGCCATCG
>CAZMOT010000051.1:0-21821 GCA_964568065.1 uncultured Anaerolineales bacterium | reverse complement strand
TGAGCTGGGTTCAGACCGTCGTGAGACAGGTCGGTCTCTATCCGCTGTGGGCGTAGGGGACTTGAGGGGAGCTGCTCTTAGTACGAGAGGACCGGAGTGGACAGACCTCTAGTGTGCCAGTTGTCCCGCCAGGGGCATTGCTGGGTAGCTACGTCTGGCAGAGATAACCGCTGAAAGCATCTAAGTGGGAAGCTCGCCCCAAGATTAGGTCCCCCATCCCATTAAGGGAGTAAGACCGCCGGAAGACTACCGGTTTGATAGGCGGGAGGTGTAAGCGCAGCAATGCATTCAGCCAACCCGTACTAACGGTCGAGGGCTTAATGCGTGGTGCGGAGAATTTAGAGTTTTCGCGCTGTTCAGTTGACAAATCATAGGCATAACAGAAGTCCCTTGGTGATTCTAGCGGCGGGGGTACACCCGGTCCCATCCCGAACCCGGCAGTTAAGCCCGCCAGCGCCGATGGTACTGGGGGGGCGACCCCCTGGGAGAGTAGGTCATTGCCAAGGGACTTCTTGCTTCTATGCCCCTTCAACAATCGGCCATAGTTGTTGGAGATAACAAGTCCTTATGCTGCTTCTTCCCCCGCTTCCTCTGCTTCTTCTTTGCTCCCATCTCCGCCAGTAATACCTCTCCGGAACTCGCGGATACCCTCTCCTAAATCCTTACCCAGCTTACCCAGCCGACCCACACCGAATACAAGCACCACGATCACCAGTATGATCAGTAGCTCCGTGACACCAAGTTGCTTGAATAACATGTTCTCTATTCCTCCTTGTATATAATACTTCTACAGTCCACTTAAGACACCGGCGGTATTATAACACACCCTTTCCGTAATTTCAACTGACTTGCCTTTCTCGCCCGACGGTGTTAGACTATCAGTGACTTTAAGAGGAGGCGACGATGGCAGTGCAGGCATTGTATCGAAAGTGGCGACCTCGAACGTTCGATGAGGTGGTGGGGCAGGAGCACGTCGTCCGCACGCTGCGTAATGCGCTTACCTCCGGGCGCATTCGTCACGCTTATCTCTTCGCTGGACCCCGTGGCACCGGCAAGACGACTACAGCGCGTTTGCTGGCCAAGGCAGTCAACTGCTTGGCCTCGGAGGATCAGCGCCCCTGTAATGAGTGTGCCATCTGCCAGGCAGTCAACGAGGGGCGACTGCTCGACCTGATCGAGATTGATGCTGCTTCCAACACTGGCGTGGACGACGTGCGAGAACTGCGGGAGCGGGTTGGCTTTCGCCCCAACGAGGCTCGCTATAAGGTCTACGTGATTGACGAAGTGCATATGCTCTCCAATGCTGCCTTCAACGCGCTGCTCAAGACGCTGGAAGAGCCCCCACCCCACGCCATCTTCGTATTGGCAACCACCGAACCGCATAAGATTCCGGCCACGGTGCTTTCGCGCTGCCAGCGCTTCGATTTCCGCCGCATTCCTGTCAGCAAAATCGTCGCCCGCCTGGAATGGATGACCGAGCAGGAGCACATTGAGGCCGACCGGGAGGCGCTGGCCCTCGTCGCCCGTCAGGCGACTGGCAGTATGCGCGATGCAGAAAGTTTGCTTGACCAGTTGGCTTCCTACGATGCCGAAGATATCACCGTCACGGAGGTGCGCTCAGCGCTGGGTACAGGAACCAGCGAGACGATCATCCAGGTGACCGAAGCGTTGGCCAAGAGCGACGTAGCACGGGGGCTGAGCACCATCAACACGGCCGTGGACGAGGGAGCCGATCCCCGGCAATTCGCACGCCAGATGGTGGAGCATTTGCGGGCGCTGCTCCTGCTGCGGCTGAAATCCGGCGTCGTTCCGGCCTACGTCTCGGAAGACCTGCGTCCTCAGTTAGAAGCTCAGGCCACCGACTTCTCGCCCCGGGCTCTGATACGAGCGGTACGGCTCTTCAACCAGGCGGCCGCCGAGGCCAAAGGTGGCTGGCAGCCCCAGTTGCCATTGGAGATGGCTTTTATCGAGGCCACGCTCCCGCCTGAGCCGGAGAACCCTATGCCTCGCCAACAGCCGGCCTCGGCCAGCCCCAGCACGTCTCCCTCCGCTCGCCGTTTGACATCTCAACCTACGACATCCAGGCCCGCACCTGCCCGTCCAGCATCACTCCCCCCACCCCAGCCTTCCCAAGCGGTCCAGGAATCGAAACCGACATATAGTGATCTTGTGCCTGGCGCTGGTTCATTGACACCCGAGGCATTGCGAAACCGCTGGGCAGAACTATTGAACGTCCTCCGCCCACGCAATCTTTCTCTGGAGGCGTTGGTCCGCTCATGCGAACCAGTCGCTGTCGAAGGGGATGTCGTCGTGCTGGGATTTACCCACAACTTTCACCGCAGTAAGGTGGAGGAAGATCACAACAAGCAGATTGTGGAGGAGGCGCTGAGTGATCTGATCGGTCAGCGGTACCGTGTGCGATGTGTTCTGGCTCAGCGGGATAGTAAGGCCGCCTCATCAGCGGAGCAGATGATCGCCGATGACCCGGTGGTGCGCGCAGCGGTGGAGGACCTGGGAGCACAGATCGTGCAACGGTAGGAGTGGTTTGAGGAGGTTGCATTGACGAGGAAAATCAAACGCAAACGTACTGGTTCGCGAAAGGGTAGGGCTGGGATGCTTCAGCAATTGCAGAACCTACAAGAGGACATGCTCAAAGCGCAGGAGGAGATCGCCGCGATGGTCGTCACCGCGACGTCTGGCGGTGGTGCGGTGACCGCCACTGTCACCGGCGAGCGGCGGGTACAGTCGCTCACCATCGCGCCTGAGGTGGTGGATCCCGAAGACGTGGAGATGCTGCAAGACCTAGTCATCGCCGCTGTGAACGGAGGGCTGGAGCAGGTGGATCAGGCCACGGCCGAGCGGATGTCGGCCTTCACCGGCGGGCTCAACATCCCAGGTTTGGGCTAGGGGATCACAATGCAGGCGACTCCTGCTTCGGTGACGCGCCTCATCGAGGAGCTTTCGGAACTACCGGGCATTGGCCGCAAAACGGCAGCCCGCCTCACTTATTTCTTACTGCGCGACCAATCGGATCTGGCAGGGCGACTGGCCCTTGCTTTTCGTGAATTGAAAGAGCGCACTCGCTTCTGCTCCGTCTGCTACAACATCACCGAGGAAGAGCCCTGCCCCATCTGCGCCGACCTGGGACGTGACCACAGCACCATCTGCGTGGTCGAGGAGCCGCTCGACGTGCTAGCGATCGAGCAGGTCGACGTGTACAAGGGGGTGTACCACGTCTTGCACGGCGTGTTGGCTCCTTCAGAGGGGATGTTCGTCGAGAACCTGCGCATCGGCGAGCTCTTGGCCCGCATAAGAAGCGGCGGTGCAGAAGAGGTGATTCTGGCGACCAATCCCACGAGTGAAGGGGACTGGACAGCCTCCTATCTGCTGACCCGGCTGCGCCCACTGGGGGTGCGCCTCACCCGTTTGGGACGGGGGTTACCCGTGGGCGGCGATCTGGAGTACGCCGACGCGGTGACGCTCGCGCGGGCATTGGAGGGACGGGAGGAGATTTGACTCCAAGCCTCCGAGGTTGCCACAAAAAAGCGGGGCGATTGAATCGCCCCGTTGCCTTTGCGCCGCGCTCTCGTTCACTCGGTTGTTACTCAGCTACTGTACCGCCGGTCATTGATGTGTTCTGACACTCAGTATCTCCTCGCTCACCCAAGCAGGCGCAAAGCCCCACAACAATCCTCGCAGACGGCGCTTGCAGGCGGCCCTGAACAGCCCGGTCCGTGCCCACTTCCACGCCCGCACGCCACTGTAGACTTACAACTCGGCCGAAGGCACTAATGTCGACACGATTGCCCGCAGACGCCGCACATAGGTCGCCACCAGCAGTGCCACCAGCGCACGCTCGATGCGGCCTCTCGGCTCAATCGTGTCCAGGCCCTCAATAGCATGAACAAGTGCGCGTCCCTGGGCTATCATGTGATCGGGGTTGATTACCTGTTCCTTGTGGCCACCCACGTCAAAATCTCCTTACTTCAGCTAACTCGTGTGCAGGTGCAGTGTAAGGATTATTCTAACAAACGGTGGTATGACGTGGGTGAAAGCAGGACAAGAAAACAATAGAAACTCCATGATCTAAGGAGGCAGCGGCTCAGCCGCCAGCGCCGGATCACCCACCTGGGCCTGCCTGTGGATGGCGACCTGCAGCAGCAGCGCCAACACCGCGAGCCAGGCAACACAAAACCGCCCCAACCGTTGCAGGTCGGGGCGGCGGTCGTTTGCTTGCACGCTATGGCGTCTTGGGTCGGCCGAGGACTGCGATGAAGTAGTGGGTGTGACCAGCGGGCACTACCGCCATGCCGATCTCCGTGTACCAGGTGCTGAGTATGGCGCTCCGGTGCGGATCGTTGGGGGGCGTTTCGTCCATCCACCAGTCCACGGCCCACTGGGGCGAGTTCCCCGTAACCGTGATCTCCGAAACCCCAGCGGCTTCATAGCCCGCGCGCTGGACACGCGTCGTGACGTTCGAGCCGTCGGAGCCAATGTGGCTCAACTCCCCGCGTTGTGCACTATCCTGCCCATGAAGCTGAGCAGCCAACTCCAGAACCTCGCTGCGCGTGTAGGGCGTGAGACCGTGCTCGGCCCGTATCTGATTGATGAGCTGAAAGACCTCATCCGCCCACCCCTCAGTGCCGGCGGGCAGAGGCTCGGCCTGTGTCGTAGGCATCGGTGACGGCAGCGAGGTGATGGTCGGCCAGACAGTCGCCTGTGGCGACGTGTCTGACACCGCGACCGACGACGGGGTGCCCTCAGGCTGGTCAGCCTCCTCGGTCCACGTAAAACCATACCAGGTAAGAGCAATCCCCAACCCCACCAGGAAAAGCCATCCCACGACGAGTAATATGTCACGGCCTCGGCTGCGCCGAGGATACAAACTCATATTCATCGCCAGCCCTCTTGTTTGGATATTTTCCCGCAGCCCTGTGTCCCTGGAAGTGAAAAGAGAGTAAAAGTCCAGCTCTCATTCACGAGACTCAACGAGCCATACCCCCACTTCTGGATCTTGTCGCAGCGATGGGCCACATCAGCAATCCCAGTATAGTCCAACTGTGACCGAAAGTCAAGACTTTACAGCGCCCAAGCCAAGCAACGCAAACCGCCCCAACCCGTGCGGATTGGGGCGGTCGTTTCCCGTTCTATAGGTCTTGTGTTATGCCTTTTCGCCGCAGATCGCGCTCTCAGAACCTCCTACACCGCCGCCGCAGGGCCAGCGCGTCCAGTAGTTCAGTCGTGTCTTGTGCCGTCGGGCATAATCGCAAATCGGAGTGACTGAGCCTGAGCGAGTTGTTCATTAGTCACACGGGCATCTTCCAGGTTGACCCAGACCAGGTTGGCCTCACTCAGATTAGCCCCACTTAGGTTTGCCCCACTCAGGTTTGCTCCGAACAGTAAAGCCTTGTGCAGGTTGGCCTTGCTCAGGTTGGCACCTACCATGTTGGCCCCGATCAGGAAAGCCCCAGCCAGCTTGGCCTCGCGCAGGTCAGCCACGGTCAGGAAGGCCCCGCTCAGGTTGGTCCCACTCAGGTCGGTCCCACTCAGGTCGGCCCCTTCCAGACCGGCGGCGGAGAAGTCACGCTTCCCTGCCTCGTATAGCTTGATAAGCTCACGTTCGTTCACTTGCCTGCTCTATTCTATGCTACCTCATTCCTCACCCACCACCAAGCCACTGCCTTGCCGGCACAGTAGGGGCATAGGACAGAATCATCGGGGATTCCCCGGCCACATTTCGGGCAGTCTATTGGTTCTTCCCCTTTCGGGCATAGCAAAACACCCGCCTCCGACTTGGCGGTAAGCGGGCCTTGTGCTCCGACGTCTACTGCTAAGGCAGCTCCCACCGCCCTGACTGTTGCCCCAGGTGTTGCGCTACCGTGGGGCGTTTCTGTCCGTGTCAATGTGCTCTAGGCATTTGGCTATGGCAATGGCTGTGTCAGTTGACTCAGCTACAACCAACCACGTCACATTGCTATCGTAGCACACTTCTGTTCACATAGCGTAGAAAATATGTGAAAGATTTCCTAGAATTTATCGCCATAACTAAGTCATAGCAAAGCATCTCAATGAACTTGTTCTTCCCGCTGCGCTGGGTCAAGTGCTGTTCATCTTTGACCGACGTTTCTATGACTTTACCTTCTTCGATGATTTGATTGAGCAGGGAGGTTATTTTATCGCAGCACTATCTTGCTCAACCCCACGATCAGGTTCAAGGGCGTGCGCAACTCGTAGCTCACCGTGGAGAGGAAGCGGCTCTTCATGCGATTGGCTTCCCCAGCCAACCGTCGATCGTCTGTGTTCGGCTCTTGCACGTTCGCGCCTCCCCGAAAGCGTCCGTTCGACGGCCTGTTCCAAATCCCACAGAACAGCGATTATACGCTCTGGGTCAAACCTGGCGGTTTGCCGATGGTCAGCGATGGAGTAGTGGCAGACCTGACGGTAGGTCGCCACAGAACACCGTGGGGGAGGGTGTGGTGTTCAGACTGAGCTACCGGATCAAGGGGGACTAGCGCAGACCGACAGCTCCCACTTCGACATTGATGATGTCTATCTATCGGGGCGGCCATACTGGCCGAAGCGGCGCTGCTAATGCGCGCTGAGGGCCACAGCGATTAAGGTCGCGACCAATGCCACCAGCACGCCAACGACTATAAAGGCGACCACCGTCCGTTCAACTCGGTGCCGAAAGCGGCCCGTGGCCCACAGAAAGAGCCCCACGGCCACCGCTGTGCCACTCAACACGCCCGCCGTGTAGGTAAAGGCCATAGCCATCAAAGCCGGCAAATCCACTAGCACGATCAGACGGTCGAAAATCTCCAGTGAGAAGCGACTCCCCAGAAAGGCATATCCAGCGCCGACCAGCAGCCCAAGCAGGGCTAGCGTGACGCCCTGGAGACGTCCCCGGCCCCGTTCCAGCCACATCGTGATGGCTCCCAGCACGATCAACGCCAGCGCAAACGTGAGCACGACGATAGAGATAAACTCGATCACTTGCCGCCTGCCAGCCTCTCGCAAGTCGCAATCTGCAATTTGCAACCTGCAATCTTAAAATAGCCTCAACTGTTCCGCCTCTGTGGGAAGTGAGGACTCGGCGATCTGCGCTGCCTGCTCGATCAATTCAGGGATGCGGCGCATGTCGTCCTGCACAGCACTACGCAGGCTGGGCTGGTGCAGCGCCGCCGCCGGGTGATACATCGGATAGTAGATCACGCCGCCAATCTTGCGCGGCTGACCGTGAATGCGGGAGATGCGCGCTTTTGGAAAGGCCCGCGCCATCGAAAAGCGCCCCAGCGTCACTACCAACTTGGGCTGGATCAGTTCGATCTGCCGGTCGAGGAACGGCTTGCAGGCTTCGATCTCCTCGGGCAGTGGGTCGCGATTGCCTGGTGGGCGGCACTTGATGACGTTGGCGATGAAAACCTGCTCGCGTTTCAGGCCAATGATCTCTAGCAACTCCTCGAGGAACTTGCCTGCCGCTCCCACGAACGGGCGTCCCTGCTGATCCTCGTGGAAGCCCGGTGCTTCACCGATGAATATAATCTCAGCATCCTCCGGTCCCTCGCCGGGCACCGCCTTGGTCCGCCCTCGGTGCAAGAGACACCGTGTACACTCGGCAACCTCTGCCGCCAGCGCCTTCAACTCTGACACGCTTCCCCTCCTTATTGACATTGACATAAAGTTGAGAATGACTTCCGCATGACGCTACGTTCCAGGCCGTGAAACGTAAAACGCGACCCGGTCGCCACGTCCCCTCTCACGCATCATATTTCACGGTTGATTATAGCCTACTCTGAAAGTTTTGTCCAACCTCTGCCCATTGGCGGCGAATCCGCGCCTCCAAAGCCTGATGCCGCTCGGCTAATAGCGCCCGATAGGCATCCTCACCCACCTCGATCTCCATCAGCCAGGCGTCCTCGCCATCCTGGTAATACCCTCGATGGACGCCACTGAATCGGAAGCCGTACTTGCGATATAGACGGTGGGCCACCCAGTTGGAGGCGCGCACCTCCAACGACACCACATTGGTCCCTCGTTCCAGCGCGTGTTCCATCGCCGTCAGCAGCAATAGCTCTCCCAACCCCATCCCGCGCCAGTCGGGATGCACGGCAATGGTGCTGATGTGTACTTCGGTGTCCTGATCCAGCAACCTGAGGCCCATGTACCCGATCACTTGGCTCCCTACTGACAGGCCCGTTATGTCACGCAACCAGTGACGCCATCCTTGCTCAGGAGGCGCAGCCTCGCCCACCGTTGGCTTCAACAAGACGTAATAGGAGGATCGCGTGTTATGACTCAGTTCGTACGAATAGGAAGACGCAGACCAGGGCGTGGGGAAAGAAAGCCGGTCAATGGCGACCACCGTCGGGATGTCACCCGGCTCCATCGGGCGGATAACATAGAGCAAGTGCTGGTTCATTGCGTGGGATGCTGAAGATAAATTGGGGTCAGCGTGACCGGATCGTCGGTCTCGCCCCTGCTCAACCGCCGCCAGGCCACCTCCGCCAGAAAACCGGCCCGCCGCAACCTCGCCGCCGCTGGTAAGAGCACGGCCAGCTCGCCGAGGGTAGCCAGGGCTTCGGCTCCTGCAGGATTGACCTCACCGCAGAACAAGGTTGGGGAGGTCGTCTCTTCTACCAGAGCCGACCAGGTTGTGAGGCGTGGCTCTTCGCGCATGCGCCACTCTCTGCTCCGCCAGCGATAGATGGCGACACAGATGCGCCTCCGTCCGGCCTGCAATACCGCACACAGCGGCCTCCGGTCCCGCCCTTGGGCCGCCGTGACCACGTCAAGCGTCGGTACACCGACCAGCGGCAGGCCCCGCGCCAACGCCAGCCCCTTCGCCACCGCCATGCCCACTCGCAGTCCGGTGAAGGAACCCGGCCCTCGCGTCACCGCCACCCCGCTGAGGTGCTCGGCCCCAAGACCCAGTTGTTCCAGCGCCGCCACCAAGCGGGGCAACAACTCGACGGTGTGTCTGCGTGGCGATGTCCACGTGTGCTCGACCTGCACCTGGAAACCATCGTGCAGTGCCAGGCTGGCGTTGGCGGTAGCGGTATCAATTGCGATCAACATCTTGACCGTGCTCCGAAGGCTGCCCCGCGAAATTCCTGCAGCAGCGCTGTATGACGCTCCCCTTGCGCCACGAAATAGAGAGCCCGCCGAGTCTGGTCAGTGTGGGCCGACCCCAGCGGCCGGCCAACAAAATCCAACCTGATCCATAGATGTTCGGGTGGCACCAGAGAGCGCGCCCGCTCCGCCCATTCAAGCACGCAGATCGCCTGCTCATCCCCCAGGAATTCATCCATTCCCGTACCCAATGCCTCTTCTACGCTGGAGATGCGGTAGAGATCCACGTGATAGAGCCTCACGGCATCCTCGGGGCGCGCGTACTCGCGAACCAGGACGAAAGTGGGACTGATGAGCGTCTGACTCACCCCCCAGCCTCGCCCCACTCCCTGCGCCAGACAGGTCTTGCCCGAGCCCAGCGGCCCTTCCAGACAGAGCACATCCCCGCCTCGCAGCAGCGCACCCAGACGCGCACCCAAGCGGCGCGTCTGATCGGGGCCGTGACTCACAAATTCCAACGTGTGCTCATCAAGAATTGGAGACATCGGGAATGATTCCTGGCGATGCCCGGCAAACTCAGGAACGATTATACAACCGTTACCTGGGCTCGACAAGTGGCTAGCGACGGTTGCCCGCTACACTCGATGTGGTAGAATAAACGGCGCTCGGACTGAGGTGCTCAGGCACACTGCGCCGCTGTAGAGAGTGACATCGGAGAAGGACTAGCTTGAAGACAATACTGACCATCGCTTTAGCCCAGATAGACATTCGCACCGGCCAGCCAGAGGTCAACCTGGCCCGTGCACGGGAGTTCGCCGCCCAAGCCCACGAGGCTGGCGCCGATCTGCTCCTGATGCCCGAACTGTGGCTCCACGGCTACGACCTGGAGCGGGCCGAGGAGTGGGCCGCGCTGCTAGGAGAGGGGGGATTCGCCCAGATGTCCGCACTGGCCCACGAGTTTGGTCTGTACCTGATCGGCTCGACCCTGGAGCGGCACATAGGCGGCGGTTCCGGCAAGCCTGGTCGAACCGTCTCCAACACCGCCGCCCTCTACGCACCCGACGGCGCGCTCCTGGGGGCCTACCGCAAAATCCACCTCTTCCGCATGATGCAGGAGCACCATTACCTCGTCCCCGGCGACCACCTCACTCTCTGCTCCACCCCCTGGGGGCCGACGGGCTTGGCCATCTGCTATGACCTGCGTTTCCCGGAGCCCTTCCGTGTCATGGCGCTGGCAGGGGCGGTGCTCTTCCTGGTGCCGGCCCAGTGGCCGGTGCCGCGTCTCGAGGCCTGGCTCGTCCTGGCCCGCGCCCGCGCCGTGGAGAACGAGCTCTTTGTCGCCGCCTGCAACCGCGTGGGGACCGATGGCCAGGTCACTTTCCCCGGACGCTCGTGCGTCGTGGATCCCCTGGGGTGCGTGCTGGTGGAGGGGGACGACCAAGAGCGACTGTTGATCGCCCAGGCCGACTTGCGGGAGATTCGCAAGGTCCGCCGATATCTCCCCGTCTACGAGGACCGCCGTCCGGAGGCATATCGAGTCAGCGAATCAGCGAATCGGTGAATCAGCGAATGAACTATGATATTGTTCTTCAGACTGCGGTTTCTGTCGCTCATGAGGCTGGCGCCGTCGTGCGTGACGCTTTTCCACATACCGCGCTTGCTCACGTCGGTTTCAAAGGCGCGGTCAACCCCGTCACCGAGACCGACACCGCTACCGAGGAGTTGATCGTCACACGCCTGCGCTCCGTCTTTCCCGGCCACCGCATCCTGGCTGAGGAGGGAGGGGGTGACGAATGGCGCGCACCTGGTCCGCCTATCTGGCTGATTGACCCACTGGATGGCACCAACAACTTCATCCATGGCTTCCCCCACGTCGCCGTTTCGCTGGGGTTGCTGGCCGAGGGACGGATCATCGTCGCCGTGGCCTACGACCCGCTGCGGGAGGAGACCTTCACCGCGACCGCCGGGGGTGGCGCGACCCTCAACGGTCAGTCTATCCACGTCTCCGGCGTCGAGCGGTTAGCGGACGCATTCCTCGCCACCGGCTTCCCCTACGATCGCCGCACCGCGCCCGACAACAACGCCGAGCGGCTGGACCACTTTCTGCGACGCAGCCAGGGCGTGCGCCGGGCCGGGGCTGCCGTCCTCGACCTGGCCTACGTCGCCTGCGGGAGGCTCGACGGTTTCTGGGAGATCCGTCTCAAGCCGTGGGACGTGGCGGCGGGCGCGCTGCTGGTGCGGGAGGCAGGCGGGAGGGCGACCGACTTTGAGGGCAGTCCCGACTGTATCTCCGGCGAGTACATCGTTGCCTCAAATGGAGCTATCCACGATGAGATGTTGCGCGTCATTCGTGAAGGAGCCTTCGCTCCGCAACCCTAATGTGTGAAACGTGATACGTGAGTTCACGTTTGACGTTTCACGCTTCACCCCCCACGTCCACACCGATGACAAATCTCACGTGCGAAGTAGCGCCTTCCTCACCGTGGCGAATCGCGAATTTGTGGCACAATGAGTAATCGGAAACAAGGGATTTCCGCTTTAGCAAAAACGGTGGTAGAATAGGCGCGCTCAATCGAGCGAACTTTTATCACGATAAAGGAGAGAAATGGCACGAGAAAAAGTAATGATTGATGGGAATACCGCAGCGGCGACCGTCGCGCACGCACTCAACGAGATCGTCGCCATCTATCCCATCACCCCATCCTCGCCGATGGGGGAGCTGGCCGACGAGCTATCGGCCAAAGGCGAGACCAATATCTGGGGCACCGTGCCCGACGTGACCGAGATGCAGTCCGAGGCTGGCGCATCGGGCGCGGTCCACGGTGCGCTCGCCACCGGGGCGCTGACGACCACGTTCACGGCCTCCCAGGGACTCCTGTTGATGCTCCCCAACATGTACAAGATCGCGGGAGAACTGATTCCCACCGTCTTCCACGTGTCGGCCCGGTCGGTGGCCTGCCAGGCGCTATCCATCTTTGGTGATCACAGCGACGTGATGGCAGTGCGCGGCACCGGCTTCGGCCTGCTGGCTTCCGGCAGCATCCAGGAAGTCGTGGACAACGCGCTGATTATCACCGCCGCCTCGCTGGAAGCGCGGGTGCCCTTCGTGCACTTCTTTGAAGGATTCCGCGTCTCGCACGAGATTCAAAAGGTGGAGATGATCACCAAAGACAACATGCGCGCCGTGGTCGAGGACCAGTACATCCTGGAGCATCGCGCACGGGGCATGAACCCGGAGAACCCCGTCCTGCGCGGCACGTCTCAGAACCCCGACGTCTTTTTCGCCGCCCGCGAGACGGTCAACAAGTACTACCTGGCCGTGCCCGACATCGTCCAAAAGTATATGGACAAGTTCGCCCAGGTGGTTGGCCGCCAGTACCACCTGTTCGACTACTTTGGCGCGCCCGACGCCGACCGCGTGGTGGTGATGATGGGCTCCGGCGCGGACGCCATGCAGGAGACCATCGAATACCTGGTGGCGCAGGGCGAAAAGGTCGGCCTGGTCAAGGTGCGCCTCTTCCGCCCGTGGTCAACCAAGCACTTTATCCAGGCGTTGCCGGAGACGGTCAAGGCCATTGCCGTGCTCGACCGCATCAAGGAGCCAGGCGCGCAGGGCGAGCCGCTCTACCTCGACGTGCACAACGCCATCGGCGAGGCGATGGCCGACGGACTGCTTGAACGCGAGGGCTACCCGGTCATCGTCGGCGGGCGGTATGGCCTGGGCTCCGGCGAGTTCAACGCCGGCATGTGCAAGGCCGTGCTCGACAACTTGAAGGCGGAGAAACCCAGGAACCACTTTACCGTCGGCATCACCGACGACGTGACGTTCACCAGCCTGGAATACGACCCCGACTTCTCCGCCGAACCGGAAGGCTCGCACCGGGCTATGTTCTGGGGGCTGGGGGCCGATGGCACCGTCGGCGCGAACAAGAACTCGATCAAGATCATCGGCGACGCCACCGACAACTACGCCCAGGGCTACTTTGTGTACGACTCGAAGCGGGCCGGCGCGCGCACCATCTCGCACTTGCGCTTCGGCGAGACTCCGATTCGCAGCACGTACCTGATCAACCGCTCCGACTTTGTGGCCTGCCACAACTTTAGCTTCCTGGAAAAATACGATATGCTCGGCCCTCTCGACGAGGGTGGCACGTTCCTGCTCAATAGTCCTTACGAGGCGGACGAAGTGTGGGATAACTTGCCCCGCGTGGTGCAGGAGCAGATCATTGCTAAAAAGCTAAAGTTCTACGTCATTGACGCCTACGAGACGGCCAAGGAGCTGGGCCTGGGCGTGCGCATCAACACGATCATGCAGGCCGCCTTCTTCAAGATCTCGGGCATCCTGTCGGTGGACGAAGCCGTGGACCTGATGAAGAAATTCGCCAAAAAGACCTACGGCAAGCGCGGCGACGAGGTCGTCCAGATGAACTATGACGCCATTGACGCCGGCATCGCCGGTATCCAGGAGGTCGCGGTGCCGGACAAGGCCACCAGCACCATTGAGATGCCGCCGCCGGTGCCGGAGGACGCCCCCGAGTTCGTGCAGGAGGTACTGGGCGAGATCATCGCCGGTCGCGGCGATCAACTCCCCGTGTCCAAGCTGCCCGCCGACGGCACCTACCCCACGGCCACTACCCAGTACGAGAAGCGCAACATCGCCACCGAGATTCCCGTCTGGGAACCGGACGTCTGCATCCAGTGCGCTATGTGCTCGCTGGTCTGCCCGCACGCGGCGATCCGCGCCAAAGCCTACGACCCCAAAGAGCTGGAAAGCGCGCCGCCGACGTTCAAGTCGGTGGACGCCAAGGGCAAAGCCTTCAAGGGGATGAAGTGGACGGTGCAGGTTGCGCCGGAGGACTGCACCGGCTGTGGCGCTTGCGTGTACACCTGCCCGGCCCGCAAGAAGGACGAGCAGGGGAACAAGACCGACGTGCGCGCCATCAACATGGCCGACCAGATCCCACTGCGCCAGCAGGAGCGCGAGAACTTTGAGTTCTTCCTCGGCCTGCCCGAGACCGACCCATCGCTCTTCAAGCGGAACACGGTCAAGGGCAGCCAACTCATCCGCCCGCTGCTAGAGTTCTCAGGCGCGTGCGCAGGCTGCGGCGAGACGCCTTACGCCAAGCTGATGACGCAGCTCTTCGGCGACCGGGCCATCATCGCCAACGCCACGGGTTGCTCCTCCATCTGGGGCGGCAACCTGCCCACCACGCCGTACTGCCAGCGCGAAGATGGCCGCGGCCCGACCTGGAACAACTCGCTGTTCGAGGATGCGGCGGAGCTAGGCATGGGCATGCGCCTCACCGTCGACAAGCTGTCCGAGTACGCCCTCGAGCTGCTCGACAAGCTCTACGAGTGCGATTGCGAGCACTGCCAGAAGAACCACGCCCTCTTCGACGACATCAAGAACGCCGACCAAAGCGCGCAGGAGGGAATTGAGCTACAACGCGGGCGCGTGGCCACGCTCAAGGACATTTTGACGGCGTGCGGCAACCACGAGCAGTTGCTCTCCGTGGCCGACTACCTGGTCAAGAAATCGGTGTGGACCATCGGCGGCGACGGCTGGGCCTACGACATCGGCTACGGCGGCCTGGATCACGTGATGGCGTCTGGCCGGAACGTCAACATCCTGGTTCTGGACACGGAGGTCTACTCCAACACTGGCGGCCAGATGTCCAAGGCGACGCCGCTGGGCGCGGTGGCCAAGTTCGCTGCGGCTGGCAAGCCCGTCGGTAAGAAGGACCTGGGGATGATGATGATGACCTACGGCACGGTCTACGTCGCCCGGGTCGCGCTGGGGGCGAACCCCGCCCAGACGGTGAGGGCCTTCATCGAAGCCGAGTCCTACGATGGCCCTTCGATCATCATCGCCAACGCGCACTGCATCATGCATGGCATCAACATGACCGAGGGCTTGAACTACCAGAAGATGTCCGTCGAGTCGGGCGCGTGGCCCCTGTTCCGCTACGATCCGAGGAGAAAGGCCGAGGGTAGGAATCCGCTGGTTCTTGACTCCAAAGAGCCGACCATATCGCTTGAGGAGTACATGTATTCCGAGAACCGCTTCCGGATGCTCAAGCAGTCGAACCCAGAGCGGGCAGCGATGCTCCTAGAAGCAGCCAAGAGAGACATAGCCGATCGGTTCAAGATGTACCAGCAGTGGGCAGAGATGGACTAGTACCTCGTCAAGGTAATTTTGACATGTTAAATCAAGCTCCCATAGGAGATGCGAAACCACATATCAAAATCATCATGATGGAGTACCAGGTTTCCTTCGCTTTTTTGCGCCGCAATTAGCCACGTCAGCTTCAGTGGTAGGAGGCTAGACGCCATCTTTCTCCTACGTGCTAGGAGTGATTTTTGAAATCTGCGGCGGGCCGTAGGCTCTCGCCGAAAGGAGGAGCGCCCGCCCCGTGGCCCTTGTGGGTCGCGGGGCGGGTCGTTTTTGCTTGATGAGTTATTTGGCAATAGCCAGGCCCGGAACCAGTCCCTGCATATACTTCAGAGCTGGTCTGTACTCTCGACCGGCTATGGCTTGGGTGGCTTTGGTGTCTTGTCCTGACCTGGCGGCTGCGGCGTCTTGGTTTGACCTGGCGGCTGCGGCGTCTTGGTTTGACCAGGTGGCTGCGGCGTCTTGGCCGCTTCTGGTGTCTCGGCCGGTTCCGGTATCTCAGTCGGCTCCGGTGTCTCGGTCGGCTCCGGCGTCTCAGTTGGCTCTGGTGTCTCGGTCGGTTCCAATGTCTCAGTTGGCTCTGGTGTCTCGGTCGGTTCCAATGTCTCAGTTGGCTCTGGTGTCTCGGTCGGTTCGAGCGAGTCAGTCGGCGTGGACGTCGGCGTGGGTTGCGACATCGGGGTAGCGACGAGGACAGGGTGCGTAGGGGCGGGGGGTTGATCGGGCTGAACTGTGGTCGCCTGCCCGGCCAAAACCGCAATGGTGGTCCCCTGGGCTGTCACGTTCACCACCCCCTCGACGACCACCACGTGGGCGGTGCCATCGGCCTCCACGGCCAGAGCAAACTCCGTCCCGCGCACCGCCACGACCGCTGTGGGGGCCTCAATCTCGAAGCGGGAAGCCAGGTCAGCCAAGCGCTGCACACGGCTGTAGGTACGGCCCAGCCGCTGGTGAAGAACGATGACCTTGCCGCTATCGTCTCGCCGGGAGTCCATCTGGATGACGGCGACTTCCGTCTCGGCCTCCAGGTCGGTCGTGCTCCCGTCGAAGAAGACCAGCGTGGTGGCGGAAGACGGGCCGGTACGAATTCGATCTCCCGCTTCCACCCGCTCGCCAGCCGACGCTGGTCGCCAGGTGCTGCTGCCAGCGGGCAGAACTTTCACCACGCCGTTTACCTGGCCTAGTGTGGCCGCTTGTACGACAGTCATCCCAAACCAGGAGGGAAGAAACGTGCCAGCGAGGGCGAACAGAACGAGTACTACCGCGGCTGCCAGGGCCAGTCGGAAGGCAGATGCGCGCCTCCACGCGGCGGGTCTCTCTTTTCTATGCAACAGACTGGCTATCCACTCCGCACAGCGGCGGAGCGGGCTGGGAGATGCCGACTGCTGGCGCTTTCTCTCGGCCAGCGCCTGGAGCATCCTTCGCTTCCCGGCAGCGAAGGCGGTGGAACTGGAGGTTGGCACGGGCACACGGCGCATCTCAAGGGCGACCACCATGAGAGGACGCAGATCGCCAGCGTGCTCCGGGTAGCGGGTCAGGCATTCTTCCAGAGTAGCCCGGCCCTCCTCCAGCAGGGTCAGGCTGTCATCTAACGCTTCGCTCAAGCCCTGTTTCATCTGACAGTCTCTCAATAAGTTACCCAGAGTAGGGATACAACTGCTTTTGCTCCACGTGCCACGCCTGTAGTAGCGCCGTTACACTTCGGCACAAGCCCCCGTCGTCCAGCCAGGATGCCACTTCTTCCCGCGTCGGCACATGCCCACTCCATGTCCCCTCCCACGTCCATCTCGTGGCTTGTTTGGCTACCAGGGTCAGGAACCGGCTCCGCCAAGGCTCCTCCAGAGAGAATAAAGCCTCGGTAAGCGATTCTGCCCTTTCAGTCATAACGGAGTGATCCCTCATTGCGTCCTCCCTTCAAGCAATGGTCTCGTCCTGTATAACGGGGAGGAACGGAAAAAGATACGGCCTGCAATTGGCCAGATCGTCAGCTCCCATTTTGCTCGAGGGTGAGTCGCAACGCGGCCAGGGCCCGGTGCTGCAGCGCCTTGATCGCACCCACGGACTTGCCCAGCGTTCGGGCCACGGTCTCGTTATCAAGTCCCTCCACAAACTTCAAGAGGATAACCTGGCGCTGATCCTCGGTGAGGCAGGCCATGGTAGCGACCAGTCTATCCTGCGCCAGCCTGTGTTCGACAACCTCCTCCGGGCCGACCGTGCCGGCTGTCAACTGCTCTTCCAGGGAAAGCGGCACGAACCGTCCGGCGCGCCGGTAGTAGTCTGTGACCAGGTTGCGGGCGATGGTATACAGCCAGGCCAGCAGTGGGCGGCCTCGGTACCTGAAGCGGTCAATTCTCTCCACCAGGCGCACAAAGACCTCACCGGTCAGGTCCTCGGCCGTGGCGACGTCGCCCACTCGGTAGAATATGTAACGATAGACGGCTGGCTGATGCCGGTCGTAGATCTCCGCGAAGGCGGTCGGGTCTCCCTCCTTCGCCCGTTGGACCAGCCTGGCTTCGTCCTTGGACATTTCTTCCACCTCACACTGCAGGTGTACTATAGCACAGTCGAGGCAGAGGAGCAAGAATGAAAAGTTCTATTGACAGCGTAACCCGCAGCCATATTGTGCGTTATACAAATGGAGTAATGTGAGGATAAGATGTGTCGTGCAGACGACTGCATCGTCTACCAGAGAATAAGGAGGAACGAGCAATGCTTATTCACAAGAAGCACAGCAAGGCAGTTTTCACTATCGTGATCCTGGTCCTGGCGTTGGTCACTGTCGTGCCAGTCGCTGCCCAAGGCGATGATGGCGAGACCCCTCCCTGCGAGGGGGATAGCGTCTCTGGCACCGTCGTGGCTGTGGACGAAGAGACAGAGATGGTGACGATTGACACAGGCGAGGGCCTGTGTGTGGTGACGCTTGATGGTGGGCATGACCACCCAATCGTCGCCCTGTTGGGGTCATATTTCGGCGGCGTGAGCGCCGATGGCCTGGCGGCAGCACTGGAGACCACGCAGAGTTGCGCTGTCCAGGACCCCGAGAGCGGAACGTGGGAGTGGGCGGATTGCGACGCCGAGGGTGCTGTGGCCGTGACAGTGGTCGGTGAAAACGAGGACGGCTCGTTCACGGCCACGGTAGAGGTAGAGGGCGAGGATAAGACCATCACTGTCACCGTTGAGGACACCACGACCGCTGAGAGTTTGAGGGAGGCGCTGGATGCGCTTGCAGTTGACTGGGAACTACAGGTAGTAGACGAAGAAGGCACGGTAGGAGTCGTTGATGGGAGCGACGAAATCGCAACCTACCACGAGGATGGACTGGGCTTCGGCGTGCTGGTCAAACTGTACGCTATGGCGGCCAAGTCCGGGGTGCCGGTGGAGGAACTGGTGGCAGCCTTCCAATCTGGAACAGGTATGGGCGAGTTGTTTGAGGAGTACGGCCGGCCCTCTATCCTCGGAATCGGGCACATAAAGCAGCAGGCAAAGGCAAAGGAACATATAAGGGCAAAGGAACATAAGGGCGTTGGCCCGCCCGACCACGCCGGCCCGAAAGGCGATGATGCAGACAAAGGTGGCGGCCCGCCCGACCACGCCGGCCCGAAAGACGATGGTGCAGACAAAGGTGGCGGCCCGCCCGACCACGCCGGCCCGAAAAGCGATGGTGCAGACAAAGGTGGCGGCCCACCAGACCACGCTGGCCCGAAGAAGTAGCAAGACCAGCGAGTTTTCAAAACACTGCCTGGGCACTATCCATCTCCAAAGACGTAGATCAGGCGCTAAACATCCTCGAAGACACTAACGGGCAGCCGTGAGCGCCTATCTGCTAACGGACTGATCGCCAAAAGGTAACGAATCATGGAGAACAGGCCTAACGTGCTAATCGTGGACGACAACATCAGTCTGTGCAAGACCCTGTCCTTTGTCCTGAGGCACAAGGGCTACACTGTCACCACGGCCAAGGATGGGCCTGAAGCCATCGTCAGTGTCAAGGAGCAGCCCTTCGATGTCATCTTTCTAGATATCAAGATGCTTCCCATGAATGGTGTGGAGACCTATAAGATGATCAAGCGGATTCGGTCAGAAGCTGTAGTGGTGATGATAACCGCTTGGGCGGTCGAGGACCTGGTTCATGAGGCACTGCGGGAGGGGGCCCACGAGATCCTCTATAAGCCCTTGGACATCGAAGAGGTGATCGCCGTCTCCGAAGAAGCAAGGGGTACTTAACAGCGGGACACTCGTCCGAGTAGTTGACGACACAGCGACCTGTATCATCCTCAGCAAACCCTTGTGATCAACGGATTGAAGCGACGTCTGAAACTCTCCCAACAGCCACCTGGTGAAGCAATCCCTTTGGGTGGAGACGGCCTTCGCCAGAGGTCGGTCTGGAGCTAGAACCGAGCCCCCCGTGGGGTGGTTCGTTTTGACCGGCCGCTTGGACGAAAGAAGAAGAAAAGGGCTGTCCATGCGTGGGGCAGCCCTCTGCGCGTCTCCGTTTCTATTACCTGCCTGACCTGACAGCAGCCACCATTGGATTCAAGCATACACGCCCCGGTACTCCTCCGGCAGCAACTCCGCGATGCGGTGCATAATGAGATCGGTGTACTCACGCAATTTCTGGCCTCGCACCGGGCCGCTTTCGGGCAAGCGGAAAGGCTCGCCGACGACGGCCCGCACGTGGGTGCGGCGCAGCCGGGGCAGATTACGCTTAATCTGCTCGGTACCCGTCACTCCCACCGGCACGATCGGCACGTCGGCACGGGTGGCCAGATAGGCCGGGCCGGTCTTCCCTTTCTGTAGGGCGTAGGGACCGCGGGCGCGGGTGCCCTCCGGGGCCATCCCCAGCACCTCCCCGCGCTTCAGCACATCCAATGCCTCTCGTAGTGCCTGGCGATCCACCTCCCCTCGCCGCACCCAGATGGAGCTCATTATCACCAGCAGGGGAGCGTAGAGTGGATTGCGCTTGTGCTTGGCCGCAGCAAAGGCACGGATGGTGTGCGGGCATACGGTCAGCAGCAATGGGGAATCGAAAACAGCCAGGTGATTGATCACCAGGATGTATGGTGGCTCGTCGGGGATGTTCTCCAGCCCGATGTACTCCCGACGGGTGATCAGGCTGAGTAGGGCACTGAGAATGACGCGCACAATACGATATAGCATAATACGCTCCCGCTGGTAGATTTACTCAGTCGGAACCCGCCCCAGCGCGATGACGTTAAAGTCAGTGGGGACGATGTCACCGTGATACGTGAGCAGCAGTGTGAATGGCGCTGTGGCACCAGGCGCAAGTGTTCCTTCTAGTTCCACTGCTCCTTGTCGAGATGCCGTGACCAGTCCCTCAGCGTCGTAGGCTGTCACAATGACGCTCACGCTGCCAGCAGCCTGCTCCGCGTTGGTGTTCTGCACCATCCCACTCACCTGGAACTGCGGGCCGGAAGGCTGACCCTCTACATCGGTCACGGCGATCGGTACGTAGGAGGCAGCCAGCGCGCCGGCCGCTTCGCCGCGGATAATCGTCACCTGCGGGCTGGCCCAAACCACCGGGGGGCTCGTGAACAGGATGCCAAAAGGCGAACGACCCCCAGGCAGGACGAGGTCAGCGTCTGCAAACACGTCCGTCTCAATCAACCGCTCACCGGCCGCGTCGAAGAGCGTCACGCGCACCTGCACGTTCGTGAGGGTGAAAGCAGTGGTGTTGACGATTTCCCCCAGGCACTGCAGGCTGCCGACGGGTGTCTCGTAGCAGGCGACACCCCGCACGCCGAAGGGCAGCGGCGTGGGAGTGGGCAGCAACAGACCGGGGGTAGTATCGGCTGCTTCTTCGCCAGTGGGGACAACCAATCTCTGTCCCACTTGCAGAAAACGGGGATCCTCAATGCCGTTGGCTGCCTGGAGCACATCTACATTCACCCCATAGTCCAAAGCGATGCCCAGTAATGTCTCCCCTGACTGAACAACGTGAATGATCGGTGTGGGGGTGACGGTCGGTGTCGCTGTGTCGGAAGGTGGAAGGAACGGTGCTGTGGCGTTTGAACGGGGAGAGGGTGTAGTTTCAGAAGGTAATGTGCCTGCAAGCGACGTCTCTGCGGTCGGCTGTGGGGTAATCACCTTGCCACAGGCCGCCAGCACCAGCAGCGTAGTTACCAGAGAAGCACAACGGATGAAAGAGAACCCCCGGCTGCGTATTATCTTCATCATCTACAAACGGATGACAAATGGTTCAACCGCGTCGCTGGCGATTATACCACATCTGCCGCCACACGCTAGCGCAGCGCAGACAAAATGGAGCATAGACTATCAGGAGAGAGAGCAGGACATCATCGAGTCAAGTGCGAGAGAAAGAAAAACCAAGAGGCCAATTCACTACCCGAGTTCCGCCTCTTGGTCACAATACCGCTAGGAGCAGAGCGGGCGATGGGATTCGAACCCATGACCTTCTCCTTGGCAAGGAGGTGTTCTACCACTGAACTACGCCCGCTGAAAGCAATGGCATTATACCATAGGTTCTGCGGCACGCAAGTCCAGATTGCGGGAGCGTCACACATTGGGGACAAACTCCAGGAAGGCTGAGGCGGGCCACTGA
>CAZMOT010000050.1:0-21859 GCA_964568065.1 uncultured Anaerolineales bacterium | reverse complement strand
CGCGCCTTCGTCAAGGTGCAAGATGGCTGCGACAACCACTGTACCTATTGCGTCACCCGTCTGTTACGAGGGCCGGCCCGCAGCCGCCCCATGGCCGACGTCGTCGCCAAAGTGCAGGCACTCGTCGAGGCCGGTTGCCAGGAGGCCGTACTAACCGGCGTGAACCTGGGGGCCTACGGTCGTGACCTGGGGTTGCCGAACGGTCTGTATGCGTTAGTTGAAACCCTGCTGGCCCACACCGATCTGCCTCGTCTTCGCCTCTCGTCGCTGGAGCCCTGGGACCTGGACGAAGCTTTCTTCAGACTATGGGAGACCCCGCGCCTGTGCCGCCAACTTCATCTCCCGCTGCAGGCTGGCTGCGACGAGACCCTGCACCGCATGGGCCGTCGTATCACCACAGCGGAGTTCGCCCGATTGGTGGAAGCCGCTCGCGCTACCATCCCCGACCTGGCCGTGACTACCGACGTCATCGTCGGCTTCCCCGGCGAGGACGAGGCCGCCTTCCGCACCAGTTACGATTTGGTGGCAGCGATGGAATTCGCACGGCTGCACGTCTTCCCCTACTCCCCGCGGCCAGGCACGGCCGCTGCTCGCCTGCCCAACCAGGTGGTGCGCGAGGTGCGCAACGCACGGGCGCGCGCGGTACGTGAACTGGGCGCTGAGCAGGCCCTCCGCTTTCGCCGGCGGTTCGTGGGGCGGGAGATGGCGGTTCTATGGGAGCAACGTCAGCGCGATGGCCTCTGGACGGGCCTGACCGACAACTACCTGCGAGTTATCACGCGCACAGAAGGCAACCTGCACAACACGCTCACTGCCACGCGGCTGCTGACCGCGCATAATGGCTATCTGGTAGGTGAGGCAATCGGATGAGCGTGGGTGGTAAACTGGTGAATTGGTAGATTGGGAAACTGATCACCGGTCCACCAACCTACCAATTCACCAATCTACCCTATCAATACTATGAAGGAGGGAAGCCATGCTAGTCAGAGATCGAATGACTCCTAACCCCGTCACTATCACGATCGATACCACTCTTAAGGACGCCCTGGATCTGGTCCGCAGCAAGTCATTCCGCCATCTGCCCGTTTTGGACAGTGAGGGGAAGCTAGTCGGCATTGTGACCGAGAAAAGCCTGGTCTACGCCTCTCCTACCCCGGCCACCTCACTCAGTGTCTTCGAGGTGGATTATATCCTCTCACGCACAAAGATCGAGCAGATCATCCAGGGGGAAGTAATTACCGTAGGCCCCGATATGCCCATCGAGGAAGCGGCGCGCGTGATGATAGACCATCGCATTGGTTGCCTGCCTGTTGTCGAGGGAGATCAACTGGTCGGCATCATCAGCGACACAGACATCTTCCGCGTCTTCGTCGAGGGTCTGGGAGGCGGGCATCCTTCGTTGCGCATCACCGTCGTTGTCCCGGAGAAGGTGGGAAGCTTGGCGCGGGTCACGAGCCGTGTTGCGGCCCTGGGTGGCAACATCCACTCGCTGGGTATGTTCTGGGGCGAGCGGCCCGAGGACCGGGTCGTCGCCTTCCGTCTAGAAAGAGTGGATCGAGAGACCGCCGTGCGGGCACTGGAGGCCGACGGCATTCAGGTCGTACACGTGTGGGAGCCAGATGATGAGTAGATTGGAGACCAGCCTACCAGTTTACCAATCTACCACCATGCTTGACAAGCCTCCGGTGCGCTATTATAATGAATCCGGGACCAAAGCAAGAAACCGGTTCTAGAGAGGGGTGAGTTGAGTGACCAAAGTCATGATTGAGGATGGCGAGTCCTTCGATTCTCTGTTTGGGCGTTTCAAGAAGAAAGTACAATCTGATCGTGTGATGTCGGAGGTACGCCGCCGCCGCTTTTTCGAAAAGCCGAGCGTGATCCGCAAGCGCAAAAAGGCAGCCAAACTGCGCAAGAGCCGCCGGCAGACGTTCAAGGAAAAGCAAATGCGCTATTAGTATGGAGCTGCGTATGAGCCTGAAGCAGCGGTTGCAGGAAGATCTCAAGGAGGCGCTACGTGCCCGTGATGAGCGTCGCAAGTCGGTTATCCGTATGGCATTGGCCGCAATCACCAACGCCGAGGTTGAGCACGGCGGCAATCTCGACGATGCCGATGTGACCAGCGTACTGCAAAGGGAGGCCCGCCGACGTCGTGATACCATCGCCGAACTGCGACAGGTCAACCGTCCCGACCTGCTCGCCGAGGAGGAGGCAGAGTTAGCTTTTCTCGAGGAGTATCTGCCCAAGCTCCTCTCGCGTGAAGAAATCGCGGAGGAAGCACGCAAGGTCATCGCAGAAATCGGGGCAACCGGGATGGGACAGATGGGTGCAGTGATGCGCCAAATGATGTCCAAGCTCAAGGGTCGCGCCGACGGCCGCGTTGTGAACGAGATCGTGCGCGAGTTGCTGTCTGCCTGAGGCACACTCGCCGAGGGACGCGTAACGCTACTAGACAAGAGGGAGCGCGCTATGTGTGCTCCCTCTTGTCCACTTTGACCTGGCTTCAACACAATGGGTACGAATACAACCGATGTCAGAAGCAACGGAGGAGAACCCTCACCACGCCGGACCGGCCACCGTTGGTGGGTCTGGCTGCGCTTGATCCTGCTGGGAATAGTTCTGGTGGGAGTCACGGGCGTTGTGATGGTGCTTCCGTTATTGCCTACTGGTCAGGTGGTGCTAGACGTGGGGGACGTCGCTCCCCAGGACATACGTGCCCCTCGCAGCCTGACTTACGAGAGCGACATCCTACACGCGGAGGCACAGAAGCGGGCCGCAGCCGCAGTCGAGCCGGTCTATACCCTTCCCGACCCCGCACTGGCCCGTCAACAACGTGACCGGGCCCGTCAGGTGCTCGACTACCTGGGGTCGGTACGTGCCGATACACTTGCTTCCCCTCCCCAAAAGCGGGGCTGGGTTCGGGCCGTGCTCGAGTTGGCCGATGTTCCCCCCAGTACACTCAACGACTTTCTTGCCCTGTCCGACGCGAGTTGGGACCGGGTCCAATTGCAGATCTCAACTGTGATTGATCAGGCGATGCGCCGTGAGATTCGGGAGGGGGAGGAGTATCTAGAGGAGGCTCGTGAGGGGATACCGGCCTTAGTTAGTCTGGATCTCTCAGACGAAGAAGCCGCTGTCACCATCGCGCTTGTGCAGTGTTTCTTGATTCCCAATTCCTTCTTTGATGCCGCAGCGACGGCCGAGGCCCAAGCCCGCGCTCGCGATGAAGTAGGGCCTGTATTGCGCCCCCTCAAAGCAGACGAGATTATCGTGCGAGAGGGAGACCCTGTCACAGCGCTCGACATAGAGATGCTGGATCAACTCGGGTTGCGGCAGTCTCAAGTGAAGTGGAGCGACTTTGTTGGATCTGGCCTGCTGGCCGTAGTAGGGACTTTACTACTGTGCCTTTATCTGGCACGCTTTCAGAGTGATGTGCTATGGGATGGGCAGCAATTTCTTCTCCTGGTGTTACTGACGTCTTTTTCAGTGCTGGCGGCCGGACTGATGGTGCCGGCGGGCATAGTGCTACGTTACCTCACTCCTGCACCGGCACTGACGATTTTGGCCGCGGCTGCCTTGGGGCCGCACGCAGGCGTGGCAACCGCCATCTTTCTCGGCGGTGCGGTTGGTGTCATTGCCGATAATTCCCTGGAGATGGCTATCTACACCGCTTTAGGAGGGCTGGTCGCCGCGCTCACTATGGGGCGCGTCGAGCGCATCAGCGCGTTGTTTCGCGCTGGTGCGTTTGCTGCCTTAGTACACACCACCATCGTCTTCACTTTTCATTTTCCACAAGACATGACCCAACTCAGTGGTCTGCTGATCCCGGCGCTGACCGGCGTCGCCAATGGATCCGTCTCGGCCAGCCTGGCGTTGGGTGTGTTATTCCTTATTGGCCCACTGTTCGACATCACCACCACGATGCGGCTCATCGAACTCAGCCGGCCTGATCACCCGCTCCTGCAGCGGCTGTTGCGCGAAGCACCTGCCACGTATCATCACAGCCTGATGGTCGCGAACCTGGCCGAGCAGGCGGCCGAGCGTATCGGTGCGGCCCCACTGCTCACCCGCGTAGGCGCTTACTACCACGATGTGGGTAAGATTGCCCGCCCGTACTTCTTTGTCGAGAACCAGATCGAAGGCGTGAATCCTCACGACCGGCTTGACCCGCATACCAGTGCCGAGGTCATCACCGACCATGTCAAGGATGGGCTGGAACTGGCGCGGCGGTATCGGCTGCCTCGCCGCGTGCGTGCCTTCATCCCGGAGCACCATGGCACGAATCGGGTCAGTTTTCTCTACAGCAAGGCCGTGCGACTGGAGGGCAGCGACAAGTTGGTTGACGAGAGAGGCTTCCGCTACCCTGGCCCCAGGCCACGGAGCAAGGAGACTGCTCTGGTAATGCTGGCCGATGGTTGTGAGGCTGCCGTGCGTGCTACGCGCCCTACGAGCGCCGATGAGGTGGCGGAGATAGTCAACCGCGTCATAGGCCAGCGCGTGGCCGATGGCCAACTGGGCGAGTGTGACCTGACTTTGCGCGATCTTGATGTCATAAGCGATGTCTTCATCTCTTCCCTGAAGGGAGTCTTCCACCCACGCATCGAATACCCACAGTCGAGAAGAGTAGCTGAAACGTAAGAGCGGGGTCTGAGTCAGAAATGTCTCTCCACACCGTCGAAGTGCAAATTGACGAGCAGTTCCAGAAGCAGGTCCAACCCGAACCCCTGCGCCTGGCTGGGCTGGCAACCCTGATCCACCAGCGGATGGAGGAACCGTGCGAGTTAGCCGTGGTGGTGACCGATGATGAGGCATCGCGCGAACTCAACCTGCGCCACCGGGACGTGGACGCGCCGACGGACGTGCTAGCCTTCCCCGACGAGACACGTGGGCCATTCGTTAGTGCACCTGGTCACCCGCGCTACCTGGGCGACGTCATCATCTCTTTCCCGCGCGCCGAGGCTCAGGCCGCGGAGGCGGATCACGCCGTCCATGCAGAACTGCAACTGTTGGTCATCCACGGCGTTTTGCACCTCCTGGGATACGACGACGTCAGGGAGGAGCAGCGGACGCAGATGTGGGCTGCCCAGGCCGAGATCCTTGAGGTATTGGAAGTCAAGGTAGACCTCCCCGTATGATGCGCTATGCGCAGCCGAAATATCTTTGAAGCTTTCCGCTTTGCTCTTTCTGGTCTGTGGTACGCCCTGCGCACTCAGCGCAACACGCGCATTCATCTGACTATTGCTGCTGCCGTGGTTGTGCTGGGGATGTGGCTAGGCCTATCGGCCACCCAGTGGGCGGTACTGGCGCTGACTATCGGTTTCGTGCTGGTGAGTGAGATGCTGAACACCGTGGCGGAGACGCTGGTGGACCTGGTCAGCCCCGGCTATCATCCGCTGGCGAAGGTGATCAAGGACGTGACGGCTGGGGCAGTGCTGCTGGCGGCTATCATCTCCATCATCGTCGGCTTATTGGTACTGGGCCCGCCGTTGTGGGAACGACTTTTGGGAGAGAGAGTGAGATGAACATTGACCTGGCTCTTTACCGCGAATGGGTCACCGTATCACAGGACCCGCCGGTGCGACTGAGCGTGATTGACATCCAGCCGGAACGGTCGGGCAACACCATAGTCTTCCTCCACGGCTTTGGCGGCTGGGCCACGCAGTGGCAACACCAACTCCGCGCCCTGGCCGACGATAACCGCGTCATCGCCCCCGACTTGCGCGGCCACGGCCACTCCGACAAGCCCCACTCGATCTACACGGTTGAAGAATTGCTGGCTGACCTGGATGGACTGCTCGACCAACTCGGCGTCCGGGAGCCCTTCTTCCTGGCCGGTCACTCGTTCGGTGGGGCCATCGCTGCCGAGTATGCTGCCGCTCACCCGGACAGGCTGCGCGGCCTGGTCCTGGTCTCCACCGGAGGTGAGTTCCGGCTGCACCCTGGCGCGCGCTTCATCTTCCACCTGCCACTGACCGTCCTGCGCCCCGTCAAGTTCTTCGCCGGCAAAGCGTTCTCCGCGCCGGCCCACGTCCTGCGTCCCTTCTTCCACAACGCGCTAAACGCCTGGAACGGCTGGTCCACCTTCCGCAACGTCACCGTCCCCACGCTGGTCATCATCGGCCACCGTGACCGGCTGCTGCCCGGCACCTTGTTCGAGGAAGTCACCCGCACCATCCCCGACGCCGAAGAGGTGCGCGTTCCCGTCTCCGCCCACCTGGTCCATCTTGAGCGGGCCGACGCCGTCAACCGGGCCATCTCTCGCTTCGTGGGACAGGAGCGTGGGTCGTGGCGGGGTGATACCGGCCGCCCTCAGTTGGTGCACGAGCGTTCGTGGCTGTCGCGCTACGATGAGGGGGTGCCTTACACCATCGCTATCCCCCGACGACCTCTCCACCGCTTCCTGGAGAGCGCCGCCCGCCGTTTTCCCCACCGTCCGGCCATCTACTTCTTTGGGCAGAGGATTAACTACGCCGCGCTTGACCGGCAAACCAACCGCTTCGCCCACGCACTGCTTGAGTTGGGAGTAGGCCGGGGTGAGCGGGTGATGCTGCTGATGCCTAATTGCCCGCAACTGGTCGTCGCCTACTACGGCACGCTGAAGGCCGGGGCAGTGGTCGTGATGACCAGCCCCGTCGCCGACGTAGAGGAGGTGGCGCGTCAGGTGCAGGCCTCCGGCAGCCAGGTTCTCGTCACCCTCAGTCTGTACGCCAACGTCGCTCGTCAGGTGCAGGCCAAAACCGGGTTGCGTGGGGTCGTCTTTGCCCACATCAAAGAGCACATGGGAGTGTGGCAGCGCTGCCTGTTCACGCTCGCCCGTGAGGCCCAGGAGGGCCACCGTCTGCCATCTCAGTTGGAGCCGGGGTGCTACCGCTGGAGCGACCTGCTGCGCAACCAGCCCGCCACCGCGCCCGAGGTGGACGTGGGCTGCGACGACCTGGCGCTGATGCAGTATACCGGGGGCACCACCGCGCGGCCCAAGGGGGTGATGTTGAGCCATTACAACCTGGTCGCCAACACCCTCCAGGTACGCCACTGGATTCCAGATCTGCGGGAGGGGCGCGAGGTGTTCCTTTCCGTGCTGCCCTTATCCCACATCTATGGCTTGACCACGGCGATGAATGGGCCGGTCAGCCTGGCGGCGGCGATGGTCATCCTCCCGACTTTTGTGACCCAGGACGTGCTGCGCGCTGTCCGCCGCTATCGTCCCACCATCTTTCCCGGCGTGCCGCCGATGTACGTCGCCATCAACAATTTCCCCCGCGTGCGAAAGTATGGCATTTCATCTATCCGGGCCTGCATCAGCGGAGCGGCCCCCCTGCCGGTCGAGGTGCAGGAGGCGTTCGAGAAATTGACCCGAGGACGGCTGGTGGAAGGGTACGGCCTCACGGAGGCCTCGCCTGTCACCCACGCCAACCCGCTCAACGGACTGCGCAAGGTCGGGTCCATCGGTATCCCATTTCCCAGTACCGAAGCAAAGATCGTTGACCTGGCAACCGGCAAAGACCTGCCGCCGGGCCAGATCGGCGAGTTGGTCGTGCGAGGCCCGCAGGTGATGCAGGGGTACTGGGGAGATAGCGGCGAGACGGATCGTGTGCTCAAGGATGGCTGGCTCCACACGGGAGACGTGGCCCGCATGGATGGGGACGGCTATTTCCAGATCATCAGCCGCAAGCGAGATATGATCCTGGCCGGGCCGTATCAGGTCTACCCTCGGGACGTAGAAGAGGTGCTGTACGAGCATCCCAAGGTTAGGGAGGTCGCCGTGGTTGGCGTACAGCCTCCGCGTTGGCCAAGCAAGCGGGTCAAAGCCTACGTCGTCCTGCGCAGTGGGGAGGACCTCAGCGAGGAAGAACTGATCGCTTTCTGCCAGCGTCGGCTCGATGAGTGGCAGGTGCCCTGGAAGGTAGAGTTCCGCCGCGAACTGCCCAAGTCCTTCGTCGGCAAGGTGCTGCGCCGGCTGCTGGTGGAGGAAGAAACACACCAGGACTCGGACCAGACTATGGAGGAGAGTGACGACGGATGAACGTGCATCAACCTGTTTACTTGACTGCTGGGGGCGCGGAAGACCTGCGCCGGGAACTGGACCGTCTGATCAACGTGAAGCGACCTGCGCTGGCCGAACGACTGCGGAAGGCCATCCAGCAGGGAGATCTCACGGAGAACGCCGACTACATCACAGCCAAGGAGGAGCAGGGCTTTCTCGAAGGGCGTATCCAGCAGATCGAAGTGATGCTGCGCCGCGCGGTGATCATCCAGGAGGATGTTCCCACAGACGAGGTTGTCCTGGGATGCCGGGTCACCGTCGTCGAGGAGGGTCTCGAGGAACCGGAGACTTTCCAAATCATCGGGCCGGCTGAGGCGAATCCCATCAAAG
Organism: uncultured Anaerolineales bacterium; assembly: GCA_964568065.1. Lineage (GTDB taxonomy): Bacteria > Chloroflexota > Anaerolineae > B4-G1 > B4-G1 > CAZMOT01. The sequence goes on along the minus strand of CAZMOT010000050.1, from coordinate 13,488 downwards.
GCAAAGTCTCCAACGAGTCACCGCTGGGTCGGGCACTACTGGGGCGTCAAGTAGGAGATAGCGTCACTGTGGAGGCACCAGGAGGAGAGATCGTCTTTCAGATCACTGCAATCCAGTAGAGAACTCAACTTGCAGGATTTTTCCAGCGGGGGTCGGGGGGCGGCAGCTCCCGATGACCCCCGCTGGCCGCTTTTCGTGACACTCTACCGCAACGGAGCCGTCACCTGGGCCGGGTAAGAGATGTTGTAAACTGCTCAGAAATGATGTAAACTGATGTAGAAACCATTCACACTCTCTGTAGATTTCAAGCCTGTCTGATCGTGAGGTGAGCTGTGAAAGCAAAGAGTATCCTCATCGTAGATGATGACTCCAACATCAGGAAGACGCTCGCCGACGTCCTCAGGGCCAATGGGTATGCACCCGTAGCCGTCGCCACGGGGAAGGAAGCCCTGGATAGGATCGAGGAGAAGATGCCTGCTGTGGCGCTGATTGACCTCCGGCTAGAGGACATGTCTGGCCTGGATTTGATGAGGGAGATCGGGATGTGTTCCCCTGACACGGAGTGCATCGTGATCACCGGGCATACCTCGCAGGCATCGGCCATTGAGGCCGTCAACCTGGGAGCCCATTCCTACGTGCAGAAGCCCTACGACGTGGAGCAATTGCTCTTGACCATCCGCAGGGCCACTGAGAAGTGGGAGGCGGAGACAGCACTGCGGGAAAGCGAGAGGCGGTTTCGGAGTCTGTTCGAAACGATGGCTGAGGGCGTGGTCTTGATTGCACCAGATGGTCGGATCGTCCGGGTCAACCCTGCGGCAGAGCGCATCCTGGGACTCGGGCGTTCCGAAATCGAAGGTCGCGATCACGTTGGCCCCGAGTGGGAGGCTCTCCGCTCCGATGGAACGCCGATGCCGCCGGAAGAGATGACTGCTCCGCGTGCGATGAAGGAAAAACGCCCGGTGAAGGATGTCGTAATGGGTATCAAGCGCCCGGATGGCCTCATCTCCTGGGTTAACGTCAGTGCCGCACCGCTCATAAACGAGGCCGGTCAGCTCGAGGGCATCGTCGGTACCTTCGCAGATATCACCGAGCACAGGTGGGCTGAGGAGGTACTGAGCCGGTATGCCAGCGAGCAGGCAGCGCTGTACGCCGTTGCCTCGGCGGCTTCCACTGTGCTGGACCCAGACGAATTGCTCTCTGCCGTCCTCGACGCAGTGCTACCCGTTCTGGGTACGGACGTCGGTTGGGTGGTGCTGCCCGGCCCTACGCTGGACGAGCCACCCCGCATCGTCGCCTGGCGCGGCATCCCCGCATCACTCGTGGAGGCCGAAGCGGCTGCCCCACTAAGCGCCGGCCCAATCTGCGCGCCCCTGTTGGCCAGTGCCGATGTGCAGACCGAGCCAATACCGCTTGGCGAATGTCCCCACCTGTCACCTGAGGTATTGACCAGCGCCAACCTGCTCAGCCATATCGGCATCCCATTGAGCGCCGGCGACGAGGTACTGGGCATCTTGGATGTCGCCTGGCGCGTGCCTCATCCGTACTCTGAATCGGACCGCAAGCTGCTGATGACCATCGGACAGGAGGTAGGTCTCGCACTGCACAACGCGCAGCTCTACCAGGCCGCCCGCCAGGTGGACCGGCTGCGAGTGCTCAACACCGTCAGCGCTGCTGCTGTCTCATCGCTGGAGCTGGACACCGTGTTACGTCAGATCCTGGAGTTGACCGGCCAGGCACTGGGCGCGTCCGCAGGTTCCATCCTGATGAGCGACCCAGACACAGGGGGCTTGGTCTTTGTACTGACCCTGACGGACGAAAGAGTCTCACTGCGCGGCCATCGCCTAGCGCCGGGACAGGGCATCGCCGGCTGGGTGGCGCAACACGGTCAAGCGGTGCGTGTGAGCGATGTACGCCAGGACCCGCGCTGGTACGACGGCGTGGACGTAGCCACCGACTTTGAGACGCGCTCGCTCTTATGCGCACCTTTGAAACACCGGGATAAGATCACGGGTGTGATCGAGATGGTCACCAAACGTGAGGGCGCGTTCACCGACGACGATTTGAGCCTGCTGGAGGCAGTGTCCTCCATCGCCGCCGCAGCTCTGGAAAACGCGCGGCTCTACATGGCCACGCGGGCACACGCCAATGAACTGGTGCTGCTGAACGAGATCGGACTGGCGCTGACCTCCACGCTTGACTTCACCATGGTGGTCCACGCCGCCATGAGACAAGTTCAACGCCTCTTTCAGGCCGAAGGAGTCTCGTTACTCCAGCCCGACCCTTGGACGGGTGAGTTGCATTTTGTGTGGACGCTGGTCGGAGTGACACCGGTCGAGACCTCCATACGTTTGCAATCTGGGGAGGGCATCGCCGGCTGGGCACTGGAGCATCGCCAGCCAGTGCTGGTTGAGGACGCACAGACCGACCTGCGCTTCTCCAGCCACGTGGATCAACAGTATCTTCTCAATATCTTGGGGCACACTTGGCCGCAAAGTAAATCCGACCGCCATATCTGGTGTTTGCGCGATGCCATTCCCCTACATCTTGGGGATCAGCGAGTTACTATATCAACTTTGCCCCAACTTACTGAGAAGATGCGATCAACACGTGGGCAGCCAAACGCGCGCGCTGATGGCTGTCCCCTTGCTGACGTCAGAGCGGGCGATCGGCATCATCGAAGTAATCAGTAGCGAACCCCGCGCCTACACCCGTGACGAACTGCGCACCCTGCAAGCCATCGCCTCCACCCTGGCCGTGGCGCTCGAGAACGCGAGTCTCTACGACGAGCTCAAGATGCTGCTACGCGAGCGCGAGCAGGCCCAGGCACAACTAATCCACGCTGAAAAGATGACCGCCCTCGGCCGGCTGACCGCCTCCATTGCTCACGAGATCAACAACCCGCTCCAGGCAGTGCAGACCTATCTGACGCTGGCCCAGGAGGAGCTGAGCAGCGACCAGTGTCGTGAAAAGCTGGAGCGCTACCTGTCCACTGTCGGGGACGAAATTGAGCGCATCTCGGCCATCGTGCACCGCATGCGCGACTTTTACCGCCCAGCGCGCGAAGGGTTGCAGCCCACCTATCTGCACGCCGTCCTGGAAAGTGTGCTGGAACTCACCAACAAGCAGTTGCAACACAGTGACACGACTGTCGAACGTGTGTGGGCTGACTTTCTGCCCGAGATCCAGGCCAATCCCGATCACCTTAAGCAGGTCTTTCTGAATTTGGTGCTCAACGCCATTGACGCTATGCCGGCGGGCGGGACATTGCGCATATCCACTGGACTGGATCAGATACAAGATGGTGACGGTCAGCAGCCGCGACCCGCAGTGCGCGTCGAATTCAGCGACACGGGAGAGGGTATGTCGCCAGAGGTATTGTCCCGCCTCTTCGAGCCCTTTTTCACTACCAAGGAACGCGGGTCGGGGTTGGGGCTGTCCATAAGTTATGGGATTGTCGAGGCCCACAATGGAAAGATCACAGTGGAGAGCCACGTGGGGTTGGGAACAACCTTTACCATCCTGCTGCCTGTGGAACAACTTTGAGGGTTAGCGGCTGATTGCCGATCGCTGAAAGTTGGTTGAGGTGAGGAGTGACGATGCTTCCAAAAGCCAAGATCCTGATTGTGGATGATGAGGCGAATATACGTGCTTCTCTGGAGGAGATGCTCGCGCGCGATGGCCACCAGGTGATAGCCGTGGAAAGTGGAGAGGCCGCGTTGGAACTCATCTCCAGGGCAACCCAGGAGTTTGATCTGGCGTTGATTGACTTGAAGATGAAGGGCGTAGGCGGTATAGAGGTGTTGACAGCACTGCGCCAGCAGTTGCCGGACACGGTCGCTATCGTGCTCACCGCTCACGCCTCGCTGGAGACGGCGGTCGAAGCATTGCGCCAGGGCGCTCACGATTACCTGTTCAAGCCCTGCAAACCAGCCGAACTGCGCGAGAGCATACGCAAGGGCCTTCTAAGTCGCCAGCAGACGCAACAATCTGGTCTACTGCATCAACTAGAACAGATGGCCGACAGCCTGGAGCATATTCGCGCCACTATTGCAGAGCAACCTGATAAGCCGTCCCTCCCCATTAGCAAACCCGCCGAGAGGCACAGGCGTTTCTTGCAGCGAGGAGGGCTGATTGTGGACCTTCTACGCCACGTGATCACATTGGACGGCCACTTGCTCGATCTCAGCCCTACCGAGTTTGATGTGCTGGTCCACCTGATCCAGGAGGCCCCCCGCGTCGTCTCACCACAGGAACTGGTGCGCGAGGTGCAGGGATACGAAAGCGAACAGTGGGAGGCAAGTGAGATAGTGCGCCAACACATTTACCGCATCCGGCAAAAGATCAAAGAAGCGACCGGGCGCACAGACGTCGTGCGCACAGTGCGGGGGGTGGGTTATACAATGGCCGAGTAGCACAAAGCCGTCAGGCAAAACATTGGCAGAGGCAGAGGGTTGAACGTTTTCCCGTTCAACCCTGTTTTATTGCACTGACAAAACTGTTACAAAACTATCACGCAACTCTCACAGCGAACAGTATATCTTGTGCTATGATTATGGTGAGGACGAATGATGATAGGTACAAGTGCGCAAAGGATTCAATGGGCCGAGGCAGAGAAGTTGAGCGGGGGAGATGAAATGGCCTTACGACGCATTCTGGTTGTGGACGATGAGGAAAACGTGGCGTTGGGCCTCCAGGACGGCCTGGAGGTGCTGCCTGAGTGCGAAGTCGCCATCGCGACCGGCGGCGAACAGGCGTTGCGGCTCTTTGAACAGCAGCCTTTCGACCTGTTGATCACCGACTACAAGATGCCGGGCATGGATGGCATGACACTGGCAATGCGCGTCCAGCAGCTAAGCCCGCAGACGGTCATCATTATGATCACTGCCTACGCCAGCGATGCGCTGCGCGAACAGGCTGATCGCGCCTCCATACGGCGCATATTGGACAAACCGGTGAGACTCTTGAGAATCCGCAGTGAGGCTTTGGAAGCGTTGGGCGGGTAAGGAGAGTTGTACAATGAACAGCAAACTTATCGTAAAAGTCTGGCTCAAAAGCGCCTTGGTCAAGACAGTGCATCTTCTCACAGTTGCAAGCCTGGTGGTCATGCTGGTGCCATGGGTGGTGCCGGCGAAGATGGCCCAGGCGGCCCCGCAGAGCGCCAACAATACGGATGCGTTTGCAATCGCCTCAAACCCGGTCAGCAGCGCCCCTGCCTCCGGCGCCCCCAGCGGGATGGCCGCCCCCTTGGCTCTGAGCAGCTACACCTACACCATCACCCTGCCAGATGATACCTATGTGACAATGGGCGATCAGACGGCAGTTCTTCCCTTCACGGTCGCCAATGGCGCTGGCAGTGCGGCGAGCATTGATTGGGTCAAGATCGGAGTAGATCCATCGGTCTACTGGGTCAGCACGGCCACCACCGCTCCAGACGGATGGGAAGTCACGCGGATTGATCAGGGGAAAACGCGGGTGGAATTCACGGCCATCACCACCACCAATGTTATCACGCCGGGCAGCAGTATTACATTCGAAGTCGTCGTGGTCGGCAAACAGTACGGTGTTTTTCCCTCCTCAGACATGGACATGACCGACGACTTGAAAATTATAGATGTGAGAGGAGAAGGCGAGGACTTCACAGACCCAGACTCTCTGCCCACCTGGGAGAGAAAAGCGCTGGCTGTCAACCTGTCGGCCAATCCCTCCAGCCTGGGGGTGGGCAGCCTGGTGACCGTTACAATGGATGTGTACAACCGCTCCACCATCACGCAGACGTCGGTCGTCCCGACGACGACGGTGGTGATCACCAGTGGCGGCGGTGGTGGTGGTGTCACGCTTGCGACGGGGCCCACACCCGTCAGTCTAACCATCCCACCGGGGGAGTCTGCCCCCTTCACCTGGGCTTACACCGCCACTGCCTCTGGTAACGTGGCCTTCAGCAACTCCGCATCCAATAGCGTCGCCTCCTCCGTCTCAGACCAGTCCAACACAGTGCTTATTGGCGATTTCACAGCCGCGTTGAGCCTCGAGCCCACCCAGATCATCAGCGGACAACTGGCCACGGTCAACATGACGGTGAAGAACAACGCAACCAGCGCCATCACCGATGTGACTCCTTCTGCTTTGAACCCGCTGGGCACGGCGACGATGACGCTCGCTTCCGGCCCCACTCCCTCCAGCGTCGTCTTGCTGACCTCAGGAGCCACCGCCTCTTTCGAGTGGGTGTACACCACAACTGGCAGCATCGGCAGCACGTACCAATTCACGGGTACCGCCAGCGCGGGTAGCGGGGTCACCTCAGATGTGGCCACCTCACCTGAGGGTGTGATCAAAAAGTACACCGTCTCCGCGACGCCGAGGTATGTGCCTATCGGTACCACGAATCAGACGATCGAGTACGTGGTAGCGAACAATGGCGGCTCTCCGGTCGAGGTTGTGGAGTTCATTCTGCTGCCGGAGGATTTCGTCTATCTCAGTGCGGGTGGAGGGTATGGGAGTGATTGGGACGTGACCCATAAGGCTGGCAATCCCGAGACCGTCCTTTTTAAAGCTCCTGAGGTCCCGACAGGTACTTTATCCGTCGGGTCGCTGGCCACCTTTACCATCACCTTTTCGTCTCTGTCTCCGTACGCCACCGACCACATTTTCCCGGTCCGCATAGAGGACACGGACGGTGTCGAGGAGACGGTGGACGTCGCCATCACGATGACCGAGTACAAAGTGGTCATTGAGGCCTCGCCATCATCGGGAATATACGCCGATGGAGTGAGCACCTCCGTTATCACGGCCACGGTTACACTCAGCGGTTCCGCCCAGATAGACCTGATGGTCAACTTTTACACCACCAAGGGGGTGTTGTCCTCCCAAACCGGCACTACCAACGACTCGGGGGTGGTGACGACAACCCTGACCGCCCCCCAGAGCAGCGAGGACACCACTGCTCTCGTCACGGCCTTGTGTAGTGGGGCTCAGGATGAAGTCGTCGTTTATTACACTGGCTCGTACATCCTGACGGTCAACACCGTCGGCAACGGCTCCGTCGCCAGGAATCCTGACCAGACCGGCTACCACTACGGCGACGTCGTCACGCTGACGGCCAACGCCGACGAGGGCTGGACCTTTGACTCCTGGAGCGGCGACGCCACCGGCTCCACCAGCCCGGTGACGGTCACGATGGACGAGGACAAGTCCGTCACCGCCACCTTCACCCAGGACGAGTACACACTGACGGTCGACACCATCGGCAGTGGGTCGGTGGTGAGTGAGCCGGTCCAGGCCACCTACCACTACGGAGAGGTGGTGACGCTGACGGCCGAGGCCGAGGACGGCTGGACGTTCACCGGCTGGGGCGGTGACCTCTCCGGGGGCGCCAGCCTTGAGACCATCACGATGGACTAGGACAAGTCCGTCACGGCCACCTTCACCCAGGACGAGTACACGCTGACGGTCGACACCATCGGCAGCGGGTCGGTGGTGAGTGAGCCGGTCCAGGCCACCTACCACTACGGAGAGGTGGTGACGCTGACGGCCGAGGCCGAGGATGGCTGGACGTTCACCGGCTGGGGCGGTGACCTCTCCGGGGACGCCAGCCTTGAGACCATCACGATGGACGAGGGCAAGTCCGTCACGGCCACCTTCTCCCAGGATGCGCCCTTGCCGGCAGTAAAGTTGACCATCACTCCAGATCCAGGGGACGTCACCGTAAGCCAGGCTATCGCCTACACTGCGATGGCGGAAGATGTGCAGGGCTACACCTGGGACGTGACCTCTGAAACTGCCTTTAGTATCGAGGCGGGGGCGGGCGGCTCATGGACAGGCAACGTCTACAGCAGCGGGAAGGTGGGTGACTGGACAGTGACCGGGGAATACAAAGAGCTGACGGACACGGCTAGTCTGACAGTCAACCTGGCCAAGATATTCTTACCCGTGGTCCTACGTAACCACTAGACTGACGGAACCCGAATGGCCTTTGACGGGCTCAGTCGCCAGGCGCCTCATTGCAGAAGACGACGAGAGAGAACAAAGATATTACCAAGACAGGTGCCGTCTCTTCTCACAGCCATTGGACTTGGCAAGCTGTCCAATCTGCGGTACACTAACAGGGAAGGAGATCAAAGATGGCACCTGTACCGATCCAGTCTTCTGCCCCGGGCAAGGCCATTCTCTTCGGTGAGCACGCCGTCGTCTACGAACGCCCAGCTATTGCTGTGCCCGTCATGCAGGTGCGGGCCACCGCCACGGTAGAGCCTGCCCCACCCGGCAGTGGCCTGACGCTCGTCGCCTCCGACCTGGGAAAGAGCATCGCTCTGGCCACAGCCCCACGGGACGAGCCGCTGGCCGCCGCCGCACGGTCCACGCTGGCTCACCTCTCTGCCCCCGAGCCCGACGCTACCCTTGCCATCAGTTCCACCATTCCCATCGCCAGTGGACTGGGCAGTGGAGCCGCCGTCTCCACGGCGCTCGTCCGTGGTCTGGCGAGCTTCTTGGGCCATACGCTGGAACCCGCAGAGGTCAGCGCGCTCGTGTTCGAGGTAGAGAAGATCCACCACGGCACGCCCAGCGGGATTGACAACACCGTCATTGCCTACGAGCAGCCTGTCTACTTTGTGCTTGGGCGGCCCGTCGAGCGGCTGACTGTCGGTGCTCCTTTTACTTTGCTCATCGGCGACACCGGTAAGCTCAGCCCCACCAAGAAAGTCGTAAGGAGCGTGCGCCGAGTCTGGCGGCGCGAGCTAGCTCGCTACGATGCCCTGTTCGATCAGGTGGGCGACATCACCGACCAAGCCCGCAGGGCGATCGAGACCGGCGATATTGATGCTCTGGGGCCACTGATGGACGAGAACCACGCATTGCTGATCGAACTGGGTGTTTCATCATCGCAACTGAATGAATTGGTGGAAACGGCCCGCTTCGCTGGCGCACTGGGGGCCAAACTCTCTGGTGCTGGTCGGGGTGGGAATATGATTGCGCTGGTGGAGGATGACCTCACCGAGGATGTGACGGAGGCATTGAGAGAGGCGGGGGCGAAGCGGGTGATTTGTACGAGAGTCGCAACAACGGATTGAGAAAGGAACGAATCAGGATAGAAACGGAATTACGGGTGGGCAAGCTGATTCACGAGGAACTGACCTACGATGTCCGTGGGGTGCTGATAGGCGTGCACCGTGATCTAAAACCTATGCTGCCCGAGCGCTTTTACCAAGATACGGTTGAAATCGGCTGGCAGGAAGCTCACATCCCATTCAAAGCACAGCGCAACTTTGAGGTCTTCTATGAAGGAGAACGGGTAGGATTATACATCCCCGATTTCTGCGTAGATGGATTGAAAGCTATCCTGGAACTCAAAGTAGCGCCAGCCATCACACCGCTCCACCAGGCACAGGCCCTTTCGTATCTCAAGGTCACATACGCGGATCTGGCCCTGATCGTGAACTTTGGCACGCCTTCACTTGAGGTAGAGCGATTGCCCAACTTCCTGCGAGAGCGACAGCCGGAGTTTGCATGGGAGCCACGAGATCTCGCACCTGACCTTCTTTATCCCGACCTCAGCGCTGCCTTGTACAAGGCCCTCCACCGCGTCCACTTCACGCTTGGCTCTGGCTTCCTACACCAGGTCTACCGCCGCGCCACGATGGTCGAACTGAGACGGCAAGGCATCTCCTACCGCTACCAACAACATCTACCGGTCGAGTTCCACGGGCACTACCTGGGTCAGGACGAATGTCGCCTCATCGTCGTTGAAGATCGAATCGCCACCGCCGCCTTCGCTCTGAAATCCACGACCGAAGCGCATCAGCAACGCCTCAAGCGCCACCTGCAAACACTTGGCCTGCTGGCCAACTTCCATGGCACTCGGCTTCACGTCCGACCCGTGAGAATCGCCGTGTGAGCTGAATCCACCTATGACCGACAAGAATCCGTTGATTTCCCAATCCGTTGTTTTCTTCCTCAAACTCGGCGGTTCTCTCATCACTGACAAGGCCCGCGCCTACAGCGCCCGGCACGAGGTCATTGCCCGTCTGGCCGGTGAGGTGCGCCAGGCCCTCGACGCGGCACCTGATCTGAGCCTGCTCATCGGCCACGGGTCCGGCTCCTTCGGGCACTGGGCCGCCAGGCCCTACGGCACGCGACAGGGAGTGCAGACGCCTATCCAATGGCGCGGCTACACCAAAGTCGCCGCCACTGCTGCCCGCCTCAACCGCATCGTCACCGACGCCTTTCTCAAAGCTGGCATCTCTGTGTTGAGCGTGCAGCCCTCTGCCTCTGCCCACTGCCATGACCGCACTTTGGAGTACCTGGACATGCGCCCGATCCACGCAGCGCTGGCGCGGGGTCTCGTGCCGTTGGTCTACGGCGACGTCGCGCTGGACGATGTGCGCGGCGGCACCATCATCTCCACCGAGGACATCTTCCTCTACCTGGCAGATGAACTGTGCCCGGCCCGCATTCTGCTGCTAAGTGAGGTGAACGGCGTGCTGGACTCAGCCGGTGCCGTGGTGCCGCGCATCACGCCGCCCGACTTCCCCGCCCTGCGCGAGGCACTGGCCGGTTCCAGAGGCGTGGACGTAACCGGTGGCATGGCGGATAAGGTGGCGCGGATGGTCGAACTGGTGCAGCGTCACCCAAAGACGTGCGTGCACATCTTCTCAGGCGCCGAGCCAGACCTGCTGACGCGCGTGCTGCTCGACGTCACGCTGCGCGTGGGTACACAGATTGCGGCACAATAGGACCAGGCCGCATCAGATTGACACAACTGGGCCGCCCGGTTATAATCCCCTACGTTTGCGACATCAACCCCGAAAGGAACCCTATGAGAAAATCAGACCCCTGGCGACTTGCCATCATCATACTCGCCGTACTCGTGGCCTTGTTTGTGGACCTGAATATTGAACATCCAGACTGGGCACAAAATCTGCTGTTCTGGCGACCGACAGGCCAGCGGGACATCGCGCTGCACCCGGGGCTCGACCTGCAAGGCGGTCTCCAGGTCCTGCTGGCCGCCAATGTGCCGGAAGGACAGAAACTCGACGCGGCCTCGATGGAAACTGCCCGCCGCATCATCGAGAACCGTGCTAACAGCCTGGGGCTGACCAAGCCGGTCGTGCAGGCGCAGGGCGAACGCCGCATTATCGTTGAACTGCCGGGCATCTGGGAACCCCACCAGGTGACAGACACCATCCAGGCGATGGCACTGGTGGAATTCGTTGACGCCGGCTCGACCTTTCTGTCACTGGGCACTATCGTGGAGACCACTTTGGGTGGGCCACCCATGGAGGAGCCCGCTGCACCGGTGACACCGACCACCTCCATCACCCCCACCACCCCGCCGAGTCGCGTTTTTGAGACGGTGTTGAGCAGCGACGACCTGGACTTCATAGCGCTCTATCGAACTGGCCGCAATGAATACAACATCAGTTTTGCGCTTACTCAGGAGACGACTGATGCTTTCACTACCTACACTCTAGCGCATGGAGGGCAGTATCTTTGCATCGCCCTGGACAAAGAGATCATCTCCTGCGCCAGTCTCCCAAGCACACCCCTCAAAGGAGGTGGGGGCATCCCTGCCCGTCTGTCAGACGAAGACGCACAGACCATTTCGGTTTTGCTCCGCTATGGGCCGCTTCCTGTGCCATTGCAAGTGGAGGAGGTTGGGTCTCTTGGGCCAGCGCTGGGTGAGACAGCGATCGAGCGGAGCGGGCGCGCCGCCATCATCGGCCTAATCGCCGTGCTGTTGTTCCTGCCCCTCCACTACCGTCTGCCGGGCCTACTAGCCGACCTGTCGCTTCTCATCTTCGCCCTGCTCAATCTCGCCCTGTGCAAGGTGATTCCGCTGCCACTCACCCTGCCGAGCCTTATCGGCTTTGCGGTAGCAGCCCTGCTCGCCATAGGAGGGCACCTTTCCGCCTTCGGGTGTCTGCGGGAGGAGATGCGAGCCGGCCGGCCCCTGTCAAGAGCTATTGAGGCCGGCTTCTCCCGCGCCTGGCCGTCCATCCGCGATACCCACCTCGTACTCCTCGTTCCCTCCATCGCTATGTGGTACATCGGCGCAACGGCCGCCGATGACGCCATCCACTGGCTGGGAGTGACGCTGTTGGTCGGCGTCCTGACCAGCCTCTTCGTCACGATGGTCGTCACCCGCACGCTTGTCCGTTTGACGTTCGATGCAGCACGGGAATGGCTGGGCGAGCGAAGGTGGCTGCTGGGCATCTAACCTCGGAGGGAGTCATGTTCAACATCATCGAAAGACGGAGTTGGTTTTTTCTGGCCTCGGGCATCCTGATTGCCCTCAGCATCGCGGCATTGATCATCTCGACCGTCCGGTTCGGCCTGCCTTTGCGGATCAGCGTTGAACCCACCGGCGGCAGTCTCTTCGTGCTTACGTTCAATGAGGCGGTGAACGAGGACGGCATCCGCGTTGTCTTTGCCGATCATGGCCTGGAAGGGGCCATCGTTCAGCGACGGGGTGCGCCGGAGGAACATACCTGGCAGGTGCGCACACGCGAAGCCACGCCAGACGAGGTTGACGCTATCCTGGATGGATTGGACGAGCAGGTAGCGGCGGTGAACCGTGACGTGCTGGCTTTCGACACCGTGCGGCCGGCCATTGGGACAGGGGCGACCAAGGCAGCGGGGCTGGCGATACTGGCTGCGGCGGTCATCGTCCCGGCCTTCATCTGGTGGTCCTTCCGGCGCGTGCCTCATGCCTTCCGATACAGCGTGTGCGCCATCGCAGGGACGGCTCATAACCTGCTCATCGCCTGCGGCTTCTACGCGCTGATGTCCATCGTCGCCGGCTGGGAGGCAGACACCCTCTTCTTCGTCGCTATCTTGATCGTGATCGGCTTTTCGGTGCAGGATGTGATCGTCGTCTTCGACCGCATCCGCGAGAACATCCCCAGGCACCGAGGGGAGTCCTACGCGCGGATCGCCAACCGCTCCATCCTGGAGACCATCAACCGCTCTCTGGCGACACGGCTATGCGCCACGTTCGTTATGGTCGCCATCATCCTCTTCGGTGGGACGACCTTCAAGCCCTTCATCGCCACCATGCTGGTCGGCATGGTCAGCGAGACCTACTCGGCCATCTTCATCACCGTGCCGCTGTTGGTCGTCTGGGAGAAGGCCGCCGCTCGACGCGCGGCAGCGAGAGCCGCAGCGTAGAAAAATTCCCGAGACACAATGCGTGCGCTGTTGCTCGACGGCGAATTAAGACTGATGGCGGGCTATCCCACCCCAGAGCCGCCGCCGGGCGAGGCGCTCATCCGCGTGAGCCTGGCCGGCATCTGCAACACCGACCTGGAATTGGCGAAAGGGTACATGCAGTTTCGTGGCATCCCCGGCCACGAGTTCGTCGGAGTAGTGGAGCGAGCACCGGGCGCGGAGGAATGGGAGGGCCGCCGCGTGGTAGGCGAGATCAACGCCGCCTGCGGCAACTGTCCCACCTGCCGGGCTGGCCGCCCCACCCACTGTCCCAACCGCACCACGCTG
>CAZMOT010000049.1:0-22007 GCA_964568065.1 uncultured Anaerolineales bacterium | reverse complement strand
AGTGGTGCATTTATCCGATGTACGACTTTACCCATTGCCTTTCGGATTCCATCGAGGGGATCACACATTCCATTTGTACGCTGGAATTTGAGAATAATCGCCCGTTGTACGACTGGTTTCTCGGCGAATTGAACGTTTATCATCCACAGCAGATCGAGTTCGCTCGCCTCAATCTCAGCTACACCGTGCTGAGCAAGCGAAGGCTGCTGGAACTGGTAGAGCAAGGGGTTGTCACCGGATGGGACGATCCACGGATGCCTACCATATCGGGATTGCGGAGACGTGGCTACACGTCAGAGTCCATACGCAGCTTTTGTGATCGCATCGGCGTAGCCAAGAGTAACAGCATCGTGGACATAGCATTGCTTGAGCACTGCATCCGCGAAGATCTGAATCAACGCGCGCCACGCGTGATGGGGGTACTGCGTCCACTGAAGGTGGTCATTGACAACTACCCAGAAGACCAAGTAGAAGAGGTGGAGGCCCGAAACAACCCGCAGGACCCCAGCATGGGGACACGCAAGGTTCCTTTCTCACGTGTGTTGTACATCGAACGGGAGGATTTTCGTGAGGATCCACCGAAAAAGTTCTTTCGTTTGGCACCCGGTCGTGAAGTGCGGCTACGATATGCGTATTTTGTCACATGCGTGGACGTGGTGAAGGATGAACGAACCGGCGAAGTGGTCGAGTTGCACTGCACTTATGATCCGGCGACACGTGGTGGCTCGTCTCCAGACGGGCGCAAGGTCAGAGGAACGTTGCACTGGGTTTCGGCCGCCCACTCTCTCGAAGCCGAAGTACACCTGTACGATCGTCTCTTCGTAAAAGAGAACCCACTCGATGAGAAGGATGGCCTTGATTTCAAGTCCTATTTGAATCCGAACTCATTGGAGACGTTGACGTCGTGCCGTGTTGAACCAAGTCTAGCGGGTGCAACACCAGGCAGTCGCTACCAGTTCGAGAGGCAGGGTTATTTCTGCGTCGCCCCCGATTCGTCCGCTGGCACACTCGTATTCAATCGGACGGTAGCGTTGCGTGATTCGTGGGCCAAGATAGAGAAAGCGCAGCAGAAGAAGCGGGGAGGATAGCGTGACCGTTCGCGTTCGCTTTGCACCCAGCCCCACTGGAAGACTGCACGTCGGCGGCGTGCGGACGGTGATCTTCAACTGGCTCTTTGCACGCAAGACGGGCGGGCAGTTCATCTTGCGCATCGAGGATACCGACCGGACGCGATACCAGCCAGAGTCTGTCCCGGTCGTCATGGAGGGATTGCGCTGGCTGGGGTTGGACTGGGATGAGGGGCCGGGTCTCGAGGAGTTGCAGCGTTCTGGTGTGGAGAACGCCGGGACGTATGCCGTCGGCGGGCCGTATGGGCCGTACATCCAGTCGGAGCGACTGGAACTGTACAAGCAGGTGGCGCAGGAACTGGTCGAGCGAGGTCTGGCCTATCGCTGCAATTGTACGCCGGAGCGTCTGGAGCAGGTGCGGGAACTTCAGCGGGCGCGCAAGCAATCACCGATGTACGACCGCCGCTGCCGCGACCTGCCGCCAGACGCCATCTCTCCTGATGAGCCCCACGTCATCCGGCTCAAGGTTCCGCTGACAGGCCAGACGGTCATCCCCGACCGCATCAGGGGGGATGTGGTCTTTGATAACGCTGGTCAGGATGACCAGGTCCTACTCAAGTCGGACGGTTTCCCCACGTATCATCTGGCAGTGGTGGTGGACGACCATCACATGAGGATCACCCACGTCATCAGGGATGATCGCTGGATCCCCAGTGCTCCCAAGCGCATCCTAATCTACCAGGCGCTGGGATGGGAGCTTCCTGCTTTCTGTCACGTCCCGCTGGTGAACGGCACTGACGGCAAGCCACTTGCCAAGCGGCACGGCGCAACGTCCATCACCCAGTTCCGCGACCAGGGATACCTGCCGGATGTGCTGCTCAACTTCCTGGCCCTTCTGGGCTGGGCTCCGGGAGAAGGAGACGAGCAGGAGATCTTTAGCCGGGAGGAGTTGATCGAGCGCTTTGACCTATTTCGCATCAACAAAGCGCCAGCAGTCTTCTCCTACAAGAAACTGGACTGGATGAACGGCGTTCACATCCGCAACCTTTCGGAGGAAGCGTTGCTGGAGCGGCTGTTGCCCTTCTGGCAGAGAGCCGATCTGGTGCCGGATCCGTGCCCGAAGGAGATGCGAGGGAAGTTGCGGCGGATCGTTCCGCTGGTGCAGGAGCGGTTGAAGAGACTGGAGGATGTCGTTGAACTGACGGCGTTCCTGCTCCAGGAGATCGAGACCCCACCAGCGGAGAACCTGGTAGGGAAGAAGATGACGCCGGAGGGCAGCCTGAAGGCGCTACATCGGGCGCGGGGGTTGCTGGCGGAGGTGGAGCCTTTCAAACCGGAGGCGATGGAATCGCTGATGCGGACGCTGGCCGAGGAACTGGGGCTCAAGGCCGGGCAACTGTTCGGCATCGTGCGCTGGGCGGTGACAGGACAGAAGGTCGCGCCGCCGCTGTTCGGTTCGCTGGCGGTTCTGGGACGAGACTCAGCGCTAGCCCGCTTGGACGCTGCAGAGGCAGCCCTGGCGGCGTCGGTGTAGCCTGCCGATCAACCCCATTCTACAGCAGTCTGGAGGCCCGAACTTGTGCACGCATTCTCCCACTCGGCGGCCAGAAACCACCTCAACATGTTGAGGTTTTCCCACTACTCATTCTTCAAAAGTCTTCCATACCGCATGTTGGTTGGCGCGATATAGAATTACTCTACAGGATTTACATTATCCGCGAGAATTTTTCAGGACACGGATCAAAACGGATAAAATTGACTCTGGCTTTGATCCGTGCTTTTCCGTGTCCCAGAATTTGGTTGCGGCAGGAGCCGCGCTACGGAAATCGCCACGGCTCAACCGGCGTCTTGCTCGCGCTGCCTTCTTTTGCTCAACAACTTATTCCGCCACACTCGTGCCAACCATAGCCGCCAACACACCCTCTCCCAGGTCCGTATCGCCCGTGCCTGATCGGTAACACCCGGCAGGTGAGGGCTGTAACTCGCCTGTACGTAAAAGCCGGTTAATCGGCGCACCTCTTGAGCTGCAGGGGTCAATACCTCACCCCAGCGTCTTTCCTGCACCAGGCCTGCCAGCCGCCCCGCGAATGACGTGGCGAACTCGTAGGGCGTGTCTCCCGCCTGCATCGGTACGGCCAGCCATCGCCCATGACGCTGGAGTCGCCGGTAAAGCGTGGTCATGGCTGCCACCGGCTTCAGATGGCGTAACCACCAGCCGTCGGCAGCCCGCCAGACGACGCCCACCAACGCCAGCAGCGCAAGCCCACTTGTCACCCCCAGCCAAGGCCAGGCTGATACATCCCACCAAGCGATCGCCGGTTCTAACGCCCCCTCCGGCTCAGGCCATTCATATAACGCGGTCTCCTCGGCAGAGCGCCTGATGGGCGGGAAACCACCTGTAGGCTCAAACTCCACCCATTCGTAACCGGGGAAGTAGACTTCGACCCACGCATGGGCATCGGCCTCGGTAACGATGTAGCGCGCCTCGACCGGATCGTAAGAGCCGGTGGCATAGCCAGCCACGTACCGGGCCGGCAGGCCGGCCGCCCGTGCCAGCACCACCATTGCCGTGGCATAGTAGTCGCAATATCCTTTCTGCAGGTCGAAGAGAAAGTAGTCAACTACGTCTCGGTCACGCGGAGGAGTGGGCACATCGAGCGTATAGGAAATAGCCCGCAGGTGATCCTCGATGGCACGGGCCCGGTCGTAGGGAGTGGGCTCAGTCGCCGTCAAGTCGCGCGCCAGCGAGAGCACCCGCTCGGGAATCGTATCAGGCAAGGCTAAGTAGCGGCTTTGCACCCACTCTGGATAATCGCTCCCGGCAGATCGCAACTGTTCCTCGCTCACGATGGGCACCAGCGAGTCGGCACGATAAGTGGCTGCTTCAACGATTGCGCCAAAAGCGTCGCCGTGGGAACGCCAGGCGACGCTGTAATCCTGGTCAACCGCAGCCAACTTGCCAGCTACGTGAAGCAGGCCTCCCAGGTCACCGACGACCTGCACCTTCTGCCGCACCGTTCGCTGGGTTGTCAAAGTTGACGTGATAACAGCTTTGGCTGCCTCATACTCAACCGTCTCCGTCTCTCCTGTGAGCCAACCATAGCGAACGTAGCGGTCGTAGGTGACACCCCGCCAGTAATAGCGTGGCGGCGACTCAGCCATGATCGCTTTCATTATGCCGGGTGGTAGATCGCCGGTGCTGATGACCATCACCACCTGCTCCGAAAGCTCCGGGCCAGAGCCAAGCAGGTGGCGGCGCGGCAGGCCCACATTGCGCATCTCATCGAAGACAGTCCACTGTTCCCGCCCGGGTCGCGGTTCCATCCCCAGCGATCCGGCGAACGTCCTGGATCCATCCGTCTGTTCATCACCAAGCCTGTGCACGAACTCGATGACGTCTTGCACCGATAGCGACGGTGCCAGTGCAGCCACAATCACCAGCACCAGCGACAGGGGGATTACCGCCAGCGCTATGTCGCTTCCTAGCTCAGCAAAGTCGATGCCGGTCGCCTGCCAGCGGCGCACACAGACATCGTACGCACTCGCCGCCAGCAGCAACAACACTGCCCCCAGTAGCACCAGCAAGAAGGAGAGCTCACCCCCCACGTAAGAGAACGTGGCCACCAGCAATGCACCGGCCGGCGCTACGCCACGCAATGGCCAGTCACGCCGGCGCACCATCCAGCCGGCCCAGGCACTCACCGCCCACAGGATCAGACTCCATACCAGGGCCACCGCCGCCGGATCAAAGGCCGATTCGCCCGCAGCCAGCGCCAGTACCCAGTCACGCACGCGGGCCAGCAGCGTCCCGACACCGGCCCACAATTCCGTCAGGGCCAGCACGACCGGCATCCAATCCGGCCAGGGGCTGCCCAGCAGATCGTACAGGTCGCTCGAGGATAGCAGCCAGCGAAAGACGTTCCAGGCCAGGCCAGCCAGCGTCTGCAGCAGCACCACCAGTTCCCCGCCCAGTCGCCCGACGCGCAAGAACACTCCCACAAAGCCCAATATAGAAGCCAGGATGCTTGCCATCCACCCCCGCAGTGGAAGTGCAGCTAGTCCCCACCCGATCAGCATGCCGGTCACGGCTACAGTCAACATCAACAGGTCATCAAGTCCGCGAATCTCGTCCGCGAGCCCCATGGCCACACTACCCAGCACCACCAGAAGCAACGCTGGCGATATTAATCTCTGCAATCTCAGCCGGTGGACGCCCCAATGCCCAAAGCGCATCACGACAACACCCTCCAGGCAATATCATGGATCCGGCGAACCGGTACCACGCGTCCAGTGCCCAAGACTCGCCATTCCCAGCGCCCGTGCTGGCCAGGGCGGGCTTCGGGTCGGTCGAGCAGATCGCGGGTAACGATATAGTGCGCCACCCCCAAATCAGAGAGCAATGCCGCCATCCCACGCACATCACCGGCTCCGCCAAAGGAGACAGGATCAAGCAACAACACTGTAGGAATAGCCCCACGTCGTAAGAGAGGCACGAGCGCTTCGATCCAGGCATTATCCACAGCAGGCGTGACGATGATGAGACTGGCGTACTGCCCAAGCGCAGGTCTCGTCCGCGCCAGCAACTGGGCCAGGGGACACGACCCGAGCGAAACCAGCGCCAAGGAATGCAGGATCTCCCAGCGCTGGCCCTCGCCCACTCGCGGCGCGAGCCACACCAACTGCTCCCCGTGCGCCACCAGCCCCACCGCCTGCCCCAACCGCAGCCCCTGATCGGCCAACGATGCGGCCAGGATCACCCCATGCTCCTCCGTAGCATCCTGCCCTTCGCCCACCTGGACAGACCGGTCCATGTCCAGGAGAATCCACCAGTCGCCGGCGGGGGTGCCATCGAAGAGCCGCACGAAGAGCGAGTCGTAGCGGGCAGAGGTACGCCAATGAATCCAGCGCAGGCTGTCGCCGGGGAGGTATTCCCGCACGCTGGCGGCACTGACCGTGCGCTCGAGGGCATTGACACGGGGACGGCCCTCTCCAGCCCGACCGCCTGGCGACACCTCGATGGCCGGCAGGGGGACAATAGGTGGGAGGACCATCAGAGGGAGAGAAGCAGGGTGGTGCACAGTGACCGTGTAAAGCCCGAAGGGGTCACCAGTCCGCAGGCTGGTGGGGCCAAGAGTGAAGAAGCCACGACGGGTACAAACCGCCTCCGTGTGCCATCTAATCGAGCGCTCCCCACTCACGCCGGTCGCCCGGCTGGCTTGGTAATTGGGCAGGGTGGAGTGATCCACCACCTCAACCCACAGAGCAGGCACCCGGCTATCGTTGACGAGCATGAAACGCTCGACCAGCCGGTCACCCACCTGCATCCAGCCAAAGCGCATCTCGCGGGAGAGTCGCAGCCCGCGCGCCAGGGACCGTGCCCACAGGTAGCCAATCAGCCATCCCCCCCCGAATCCCACCAGAAAAATGACCCAGCCCCGATAGGGCGCGAGCAGTTGCATCACCAGCAACAGGCCAGCCAGGACAGGCAAGGGCCACGCGTTGAGCTTCAGATGGGTCTCGAATTTTTGTTCCATTGCGAGATCGTTTTCCCCTATCAATCAACGTTGATACTTCGGCGAAAATAGCGGCGGATCGGATGAAACCAGCGCGGCCTCCATTTCCACCACACCCATGCCAGCCATAACCGCCAACGCAGCCTCTGCCAAATCTGGATTGCCAGTGCCTGGTCGGCAGCATCCGGTAAGTGAGAACTGTAACTCGCCTGCACGTAAAGGCCGGTCAATTGGCGCACCTCTTGGACGGCGGGGGGCAATACCTCACTCCAGCGCCCTTTCTGCGCCAGGTCTGCCACCCACCCCGTCAATGACGGGGCGAACTCGTAGGGCGTATCCCCCGCTCGCATCGGCACGGCCAACCGATGCCCGTGACGCCGGAGTCGCCTGTAGAGCATCGCCACGGCCGCCACTGGCCTCATATGACGCAACCACCAGCCTTCGGCAGCCGACCAGACGACGCCTGCTAACACCAGTAGCGCGAGTCCGCCCGGCAACCCCGGCCACCAAAGCCAGCCCAGCCTAATCCACCACGCGGCCGCCGGTTCCAGCGTTTCCCCTGGCTCCAGCAGTTCCTCCTCAGGCCATTCGATTGGGCGGGACTCAGATAGGCGCTCGATGGCTGGGCGACTGCCTGTAGGCTCGAACTCCACCCACCCGTACTCGGGGAAGTAGATCTCGACCCACGCATGGGCATCGGCCTCGGTGACGACGTAGTGGACGTTGGCCGCGTCGTAGTGGACGTTGGCCGCGTCGTAGGTCCCGCTGGTATAGCCAATCACCAAACGGGCCGGCAGGCCCGCCGCCCGCGCCAGCACCGCCATTGCCGTGGCATAGTAGTCACAATATCCTTTCTGCAGATCGAAGAGAAAGTAGTCAACTACATCTCGGTCACGCGGAGGTGCGGGCACATCGAGCGTATAGGAAATGGCTCGCAGGTGATCCTCGATGGCACGGGCCCGGTCGTAGGGAGTGGGCTCAGTCGCTGTCAAGTCGCGCGCCAGTGAAAGTACCCGTGCCGGCATCGTATCAGGCAAGGCCAGGTAGCGATCTTGCACCCACGCTGGGTAGTCGCTCCCGGCAG
This sequence comes from uncultured Anaerolineales bacterium, assembly GCA_964568065.1. Classification (GTDB taxonomy): domain Bacteria; phylum Chloroflexota; class Anaerolineae; order B4-G1; family B4-G1; genus CAZMOT01. The sequence continues at coordinate 14,343 of CAZMOT010000049.1, read as the reverse complement.
ATCGTAACTGTTCCTCGCTCACGACGGGCACCAGCGAGTCGGCACGATAAGTGGCTGCTTCAACGATTGCGCCAAAAGCGTCACCGTGGGAACGCCAGGCCACGTGGTAATCCTGATCGGTTGTGATCAGGACTCCAGTGGCGTGGAGCCTCTCTCCCAGGTCGCCGAGGAGCCGTACCTCCTGCCGCACGACCCGGTGGAACGGCACGTCCTCTGAGGTGGCTGGCTCGTCTGCCTTGTACGCCACCATCTCTGTCTGGCTCGTGGACCAGCCGCGACCGTTGTAGCGATCGTAGGTAATGCTCCGCCAGTAATAGTGCCGCGTTGGTTCCGGTAGACCAGGTCGCAGGTCGCTGGTGCGAATCACCATCACCACCCGCCGCGATAGCTCGGGCCCGGAACCGATCTGGTGACTGCGTGGCAGGCTGGCGATGTGCACCCTGCTGGAGCCGACCGTCTCCGGGTCCGGTTGTGCATCCAGTCCCAGCGATTCGCCAACCCATTCTGTTTCACCCCATTCCTCAGTCAGCCGTTTCACGTGTTCGATGATCTTGTCCACGGAGATTGACGGCATCAGAGCAGCCGTTATCACCAACGCCAGTGACAGGGTAGCCACCCTCGTCATCATGTCCGCCCAGATGTAGCGGGAGAAGTCAACTCCGGCCGCCCGCCAGCGACGCTCGCGAGTATCTTGCTGGATCAACGCTATCAACCATAACATAGCGCCCAGCAGCGGCAGTAAACTGAAGGCGCTCGCCCTCACGTAATAGAGCGTGACGACCAGCAATGCAATGGCCGGGGTCAAGCCACGCAAGGGCTGATGGTGGCGCACCTTCCAGCCAGCCCAGACGGCTACTGTCCATATCGCCAAGCCCCATACCAGCGCCATTGCCACCGGGTCGAAAGTGGGATTGCTGTCAATCAGCGTCAGCGCCCAGTTGCCCCAACGGCCCAGTAGCGCGCCGGCGTCGGTCCCCAGTTTCGTCAGAGCCAGCAGGGCGGGTGTGAAATCCAGCGGCGGGCCGCCCAGCAGCCAACGCCACGTTCCCCAGGGCAGGGAGAGCAGCGTCCACAGCGCCGCCGCCAGTTCTCCTCCCAGGTGCCCGACGCGCAGAAGGATCAGCGCGACGCCCGACAGAGAGGCCAGAATGGACGCCAGCCAGCCTGGCGACTGCGACGCAGCCAGCCCCCACCCGACCAGCATACCTATCGCAGCCACGGGCAACAGCAACCCGGCATCCAGGTCATGGGCGACGTAGGCCAGCCCGCACACCACACTGCCCAGCGCCACCATGAGTACCACCATGAGAGACAGCGTCCGCTGCCTCCTCTTGCGGATAACCCACCCAGACGCCCGCGTTATGCTATCGTTCATCAGACAGTGCCTGCCACGCTGTGTCAAGGGGCTGGCGAACCGGTACTGCCCGTCCAGTTCTCGAGACCGGCCTTCCCCAGCGCCACTGTTGACCGGGGCGGGCCTCGGGCCGGTCGAGCAGATCGCGGGTGATGACGTAGTGCGCCACCCCCAGATCGGCGAGCAACGTCTGGGCCAGGTTCAGGTTGCCGGTCCCGCCAAAAGAGATGGGGTCGAGCAGCAACACCGTGGGGATGGCTCCAAGCCGTAACAGGTGCACGAGCGCCTCGATCCAGGCGGTGTCCATGGTTGGCGTGATGATGATGAGGCTGGTGCGCCGCCCAAGCGTGGACCGCATTCTCGCCAGCAGTTTGCCCAGCGGGCGCCGCCCAAGGGAAACCAGGGCCAGCGCGCGCAGAATCTCCCAACGTTGGGCTTTGCCCCCTCGCGGTGGGAGCCACACCAACTGCTCGCCGTGCGCCGCCAGTCCCACCGCCTGCCTCGACCGCAGACCCCGGTCGGCCAACGACGCGGCCAGGATCACCGCGTGCTCCTCGGTGGCATCCGGCCCCTTGCCCACCTGGACGTACTTTTCCATGTCGAGCAAGATCCACCAGTCGCCGGCTGGGGCACCATCGAAGAGCCGCACGAAGAGGGAGTCGTGGCGGGCAGTGGTGCGCCAGTGAATCCAACGCATGCTGTCGCCAGGTGCGTACTCCCGCACGCTGGCTGCGCTGATCGTGCGCTCCGGAGCGTTGGCGCGAGGGTGCCCCTCTCCGGCCCGCCCGCCTGGCGACACCTCTATGGTCGGCAGCGGGACGATGGGCGGCAGGACCATCAGAGGGAGAGAGGCAGGGTAATGCAGGGTGACCGCGTACAGTCCGAAGGGGTCGCCGGTCAACAGGCTGGTCGGGCCCAAGGTGAAGAGACCACGGTGGGTGCAAACCGCCTCCGAGTGCCACCGAATCGAGTGCCTGCTGTCCACGCTGATCCCCCGGCTGGCCTGGTAGTCGGGCAAGGTGGAGTGATCCACCAACTCAACCCACAGGGCAGGTGCCCAGCCATCGTTGAAGAGCCTGAAACGCTCCACCATCTGGTCACCCACCTGTGCCCAGCCGAAACGCATCTCGCGGGTGAGTCGCAGCCTGCGCGCCAGCGACCGTGCCCACAGATAGCTAAGCAGCCATGCCCCACCTAGTCCCACCAGCAGAATTTGCCAGCCCCTGTAGGGTACAACCAACTGCAGTACCAATAGCAGACCAACCAGGGCTGGTAAACGCCACATCCTGAGTTGTAGTCGGGGCTTAGATGTTTCCCTCATTCCTCACGGGTCAGGTCACCACCTGGCACCGGCAATGCGTCCAGTATTTCCCGCATGATGTGCTCTGCGGTTAAGTCGCGCAGACGGGCCCGCGGGCTCAGGATGACGCGATGAGCCAACGCGGGCAATGCCAGGTCCTTGACGTCGTCCGGGAGCACAAAGTCTCGTCCAAGCATGGCTGCCCGCGCCTGCCCAGTCCGGTACAAGGTCAGGCTGCCCCGTGGACTGGCCCCCAGATACACATCGGGGTGTTGGCGGGTCTGGTCTACCAGTTCCACGATATAGCGCTTTACGGCCGGCGAAACGTGCACGGCCTTCATGGCCTCCTGCGCCTGAGACACCTCCTCCACCGAGACTACCGCTGCCAGGTCCTCCACCGGATGACGGAATTGCTGTCGTTCAAGAATGTCAATCTCGTCCTCCAGTCCAGGATACCCTAACCGGATGCGCAGTAGAAAGCGGTCGAGTTGGGCTTCAGGGAGTGGAAAAGTGCCCTCGTACTCAATCGGGTTTTGGGTGGCCAATACCATAAATGGTTGCGATAGGGTATGCGTCACCCCGTCCACCGTGACCTGATGTTCCTCCATAACCTCCAGTAGAGCAGCCTGAGTCTTGGGCGTGGCGCGGTTGATCTCGTCGGTAAGTACGATCTGGGCCATCACCGGTCCCGGTCGAAACTCAAACTGGCGCGTGGCCTGGTTGAAGATAGAAACCCCGGTGATGTCACTGGGCAGCATATCGGGGGTGAACTGGATCCGGCTGAACGAACACCCCAGTGAACGTGCCAGGCTGCGCGCCAGCATGGTCTTACCCACTCCGGGCACGTCTTCTATCAGCAGGTGCCCCTGACTAAGCAATCCGACAACGGCGAGCTCCACAGCGGATCGCTTGCCAACAATCACCCGCTCGACGTTTTCAACCACATGTTCGGCAAAGGTTTGAACTTGAGATATGGCAGACATAGCAGATAGCAACTCCTTTCACTCGACAGTATTACCGGCGTAGGGCCAGTTGGACGGACACTGAGATACAGTCAATTGCTCATCGAGATATGGACAGATATGAAGAAGGTCAACATTTCGTTGGAAGGTTATGGAAATTATACTGGCTCAACTTGGATTCATGGGGTAGGCTCTGAGCGGACGACAGTCCGCGTCGAAAAACCGGCTAATAACAGCGCTTTTTGAACCCAGGACGGGGACTGTCGTCCCCTTTGAGCATTCTTATCCCTCGAATCATGTTTAGTATACAAGCTTGTCGAAGGGCCTGTCGAAGGACCACGGCGGGCCGCCCTCGCACAGGGCGTGCCCTTCCGCCCTCCTTTCCTGGAACGTCATCATCACCTCGCTCTTGTTGAGCCCGGTGTGCATCGCCATCCAACCGGCGACCCGTTCCATTGGCGCTCTGCCCTGGCAGCACCGGCGTGCTCATTTGGCCTTGCGAGCGTTCTTGGCCTCCTCAAAGCCTGCCGCCAGCGCCTTCAGGTTGACGTCCGCCGTCCCTCGTGGGGCGCGATCCCGCACCGCTGCCTCCAAAGCCTTCCGCGACACGACCTCGGTCAACCCGACCAACAGCCCCAGGCCGACCACGTTGGCGACGATCTCCCGCCCCGCCACGTCCCGCGCCAGCCGGGTCATCGGCACGCGCACCGCGCGGGTCGTCGGCGCGCGCGTGACGTGATCGTCATCGAGAATCAGTAACCCGTCTTTGCGCATCTGCCCGCCGTACCGGTCGCACGCCTTCTGGCTCATACACAGCGTAATGTCGGCACTCGTCACCTTGGGGTAGTGGATCTCCCCATTGCAGATCACGACCTCCGCTCGGCTGGCTCCCCCCCGCGCTTCCGGTCCATACGACTGGGTCTGGACGACGTTCTTGCCGTCCCGAATCGCAGCTTCGGCCAGCAGGATGCCCGCCAGAATGACGCCCTGCCCGCCGGTACCGGCCAGCCGCACCTCGTACCGTTTCGTCATCCGTTCATCTCCTCCCCTCTCCTCGTAGGGGAGGGGTCCCCCGCCTGTGCTCGCTCGATGATTTGATCGTAGAGCTGCGTGTATTCGGGGATGTCTCGATCCACAAACACGCCGCGTATGATCTTTCCCTGCTTTTCTTCCTCACTCATTCCCTTGGCGCGCTTGAGCGTAACACTCTGCTCCTTGAGACGGTGCATCATATCGCGCGCGGTGCCCCAGCGATTCATCCGGCCCAGCGTCGTGTGACAGTAACTCATCGCCTCGACCACCGAGAAGCCCTCCTTGGCGATGGCCTGGGCGATGTACTTTTCCAACTCCTGCACGTGGTAGACGGTGCTGCGAGCGACGAAGGCGGCCCGGGCTGCCACCGCCAACTCGGCGATGGGGAAGGGCTGCTCGACGTGGCCGTAGGGAGCGGTCACCGCCAGCACGCCGGTGGGTGTGGTGGGCGAATACTGGCCGCCCGTCATCCCGTAGGTGAAGTTGTTGACCACGATAGCGGTCAATCCGATGTTCCGCCGGGCGGCGTGGATGAAGTGGTTGCCGCCGATGGCCAGCGCGTCGCCGTCACCCATCACCACCAGCACCTTCATCTCCGGGCGTACCATCTTCAGCCCGGTGGCGAAGGCCAGTGCTCGACCGTGGGTAGTGTGCATGGTGTTAAAGTCCACGTAGACCGGCATTCGCCCCGTGCAGCCGATGCCGGAGAGCAGCACTACGTCGTTCTTGTCCAGTTGCAGATCGTCCACCGCCCGAATGACAGCTCCCAGGACGATGCCGATGCCACAGCCAGCGCACCAGATGTTGGGGAATTTCTTGTGGTGGCGCAGATACTGCTCGTGCACCCGTGATTCGCGCGGTGTCCTGAGCTTGTCGAAGGAGCCTGTCCTGAGCTTGTCGAAGGATTGCTGTTTCATCTTGTCCACTCCCACTCCTCAATGGCGGTCAGTATCTCCGCCGGCTTGATCAATTCGCCGTCTGCCCGGTTGACCCGGCGTACCTTATCCCGCCCCACGACCCGCTCCACCTCCAACACTAGTTGGCCCAGGTTCATCTCCGGCACTACGACGTGTTGTAGCCGGGCGGCGGCGTGCTCAACGACTTCCTCGGCGAAAGGCCATAAGGTCTTGAGTTTGAGGAATCCGACCTGGCGCCCACGCTCCCGTGCCATTTCGATGGCGTGGCGGGCTGAGCGTGCCGTCGCACCATAGGCGATGACCAGCGTTTCGGCGTCCTCAGTGCCATCTTCATCGTAGAGCAGGATGTCTGACAGGCTGTGATCTATCTTGCGGAAGATGCGTTCCAGCCAGGGCTGGATCTCGTCCAGCCGGTCGGTCGGATACCCCCGTTCGTCGTGGTGCAGACCGGTGATGTGGTAGCGGTAGCCCTCGCCAAAGGACACCAGCGGCGGCACATCGCTGGGAAGGTTCTCATAGGGCTTGTACCACTCCGGCGGCACCATCGTGCCCAACCGCTCCACCTGCTCGATGGTATCCGGATCGGGCAGGACGACACGCTCTCGCATGTGGCCTATCACCTCGTCCATCAGCAGGATCACCGGCGTGCAGTATCGTTCGGAGAAGTTGAACGCCTGCACCGTCAGGTCAAAGGTCTCGCGGACGGACGATGGAGAAAGGGCGATGATGGGATGATCGCCGTGGGTGCCCCAGCGGGCCTGCATCACGTCGCCCTGGGAGGGGCTGGTGGGGCGACCGGTAGAAGGTCCCAGTCGCTGCACGTTCACGATGACGCACGGGATCTCAGCCATCGCCGCGTAGCCGATGTTCTCCTGCATCAGGCTGAAGCCGGGACCCGAGGTGGCGGTCATCGCCTTGGCCCCGCCCACCGCCGCGCCGATGACGGCGGCGATGGAGCCGATCTCGTCCTCCATCTGGAGAAAAATGCCTCCCATCTGGGGCAGCCGCCGAGCCAGCACCTCGGCGATCTCTGTAGCCGGGGTAATGGGGTAGCCAGCGAAGAAGCGGCAGCCGGCGGCGATGGCTCCCTCGGCGCAGGCCTCGTCGCCCTGCATCAGTCTTGCGGTCGTTTTTGCACTCATTTCGTCTCGTCCTCCGGCTCAATGTCCGCCACGAAGATGGCAAAGTCCGGGCAGTGCAGCTCGCACCAGCGACAGGCGGTGCACTTTTCTGGATGGGCCACGATGACCCGGCCATCCTCTCCTTGCTCCAGCATCTTGGCCGGGCAGAACTCGACGCACAACCCGCAGCCCTTGCACCAGTTGGGAAAGACGGTCACGCGGCCGCGCGGCAGCCTCCGTTTGGGCCTGGGTTTTTTCTTCTCCACAGTCTCTACAGCATTCAGTTCACTCACTCGTTGGCTTGACCTCCTTTGGGACTCTCTCTCCATTATCCCACAAAGCGCGGCTTTGGGCCAATGAATGGCAGTCTCAGCATTCGCTGAGATTGCTCCTGCTTGCTGCCGGGGATGGCAGCCTGCGCTCGCTGCATCCGGGCTTGGCTCCCTCTTGGCTCCTACGGATACACGCTTTCGACACGGCAGGGCCTGTCTTGAGCGCAGCCGAAGGGCCTGTTCTGAGCGAAGTCGAAGGGAGGTATGTCCCACATCGGTTTTTCTAACTGCTCTTTACAGGCCTGGCGCTAATCAACCTGCCCCTGTCTGTCCTTCATAGGCGTGGAGAAGGTCTTCATCGTCCCGCCTCGCGTGTGCCCAGGCTAGTCTATCATCGACTCGGCGAGTCAACGAGTAGCAGACGGGCTGAAAGTCCTTTCCAAGCCAAAACCAAGAACCAGGGATATTCGCGGATTCGAAATCCACAGAGCAGTGTTTGTAGCCGACGGAGCGGGCCCAATCCAGTGAATGATTGAGCAAGGCCGTTCCTATACCTTGGCCGCGCACATTCTCTTTCGTGAATGCCCTGGTAATGGCCACAGTAGTTTTCTCGGAGATAGGCATGACTTCAAACCCTGCTGGTTCCAAGCGCATGAATGCGACCACGTTATCGTCTTGAAATGCCAACCACAACGCATTGGCTGAATCGGGGAGCCAATGCTCAGGGTTTTTCCTTCCTTCGTCTATTATGAGAGGAATGAAAATGGGTGACCTGGCAAGGTGCCGTCGCAATGCGAGCTCCAAGGGCGTCACCAGGTCAACGTCTTCTGGTGTCGCACGACGAATCTCAATATCTGCCACCGACCGTTGTACAGAGCTAGCATCGCGCAATGCATCGATAACAGTCAATCCAAAACCCAAGGAGAACCAGGCATCAATTGCCTCGCGTTCGTGGGCAAATAACGTGACGCCGTGGCTGAAACATCCATGCGCCAGCCATCTGCGTGAAAGGCTGGCGTACATTTTTCGGTAGATGTCCCAACCACCAACTGAATCTGCGGCGTGGCCAAAATCGGGGCTGTACGCGGTCCGAACTCCCCTGAACAAGGTAAGAAAAGCCAGAAGAAAACCCGCCAATCTGCCATCGCGAATTGCGGCGATACCGGGGACTCCTTGCGCCAGATTTCTCAGGTGTGGTAGTATTGCATCGGAATCCTCGAATTTAGCTGGCAGAAATTGAGCCAGGTTCCTTTCTGCTTGATAACGTGCGGACACCATAGAGGCGGCGTGTTCCAGGTGATCGTCGCTGAAGGGTACAATCTCAATAGACACCAGATCCTCCTGTCAAGCTGCAAACTGCCGAGGTTGCCCTTCCATCGCGCCGGTGCGCACGTGTGCGCTGCCGTGGATGATGCCCTGTCCCTATCATACCCAACCACAGCCCTCGCACAAACGAACGTCGCCCACCGCCCTGCTTTCCCCACCACGACCGGTGCCGGTGGACAAAAACCCCTGGGCGAGCAAACCTCTCGCTCGCTACTCGACCCCCACGACCAGCATCGTCATATCGTCGTACTGCTCGGCGACCCCCTGATAGGCGACCAGGTCGGCAAAGGTAGCTGCGCACATTTCAGCCGGGGACAGGCCGGCGTAGGACTGGAGCCAGGACTCCAACTGGCCCAGGTCAAAGAGCTGACCATCGGGGGTCTGGACGTCAGTCAGGCCGTCGGTGTACAGCACCAGCCGGTCGCCGGAGGCCAAAACAATCTGCTCCTCCGACAAGTGCAAATCGTCCTGATCCAGGAAGCCGAGAACAGCGCCCTTGCCGCCCAGGGGCTGGACAGTCCCTTCGCGCAGCAACAGAGGGCGATCGTGGCCAGCGCGGGCATAGGTCAACTGTCGCGTGGTCTCCTCCACGACGCCATAGAACACGGACACAAACATATTCGGCTTGCCCAGTTCCAGCAGCAACCGGTTGACGTTGGTCAGCACGGCGCGGGGCGAGCGTTCACGACGAGCCTCGGCCAGCAACAGGCTGCGGGTCAGCGCCATGTACAGCGCCGCCGGCATCCCCTTGTCCGACACGTCGGCGATGACCACGCCAAAGTGATCTGCGTTGAGCAAGATCACGTCGTAAAAGTCGCCGCCCACCTGGCGGGCAGGTTCGTTCCGGGCCGCGAACGCATAACCTGGCACCTGTGGAAAGGTGTGCGGCAGCACGCTCTGCTGGACCTGCCGGGCCAACTCTAGCTCCCGCTCCATCCGCTCCTTTTTGAAGAGTTCTTCGATCAGCCCGGCACGCTGGATGGCCAGGGCGGCCTGGTTGGCAAAGGTCTGGAGCAGCGCCACCTCGCCCGGCGCGAAACGTGACTTCTGGGTCGTCTGGACAATCATCAGCCCAACCCGTTCGTGCTGGGCGATGAGCGGCACATACAACCCACCTCGGAGGGCGACGTCTTCACCGTCCGGGAGATGGGGCAGTACACCCGGTGGAAGCCGGCGGAATGGCTTTGGCTCCGTGCCAGTGTCGGGGTCGAACACCAGGGCCGGGTCCAACTGCTGGTGGACTAGCGCCGGGTCCCAGCCGCCCACGGCCAGCACCTCCGCCTTATCGGTTGAACGTAGGAAGTACAGGATCGCTCGATCGGCGCCACACAGGTCGCGGGCGCGACGGCAGACCCGGGCCGCCAGGTCGTCCAGATCGGTCGAGGTAATCAGCGCCTGGCCGATGTCTTGGAGTGAGATCAGCGCCTCAGTCCGCTGTTGAAGCACTCGATTGGCGGCCTCTAGTTCGGCCAGCTTGCGCCCCAGGGTAGCATTAGCGTCGGCCAGGGCCTGCTCGCTGGCGGCGAGCAGGTTGTAGGTGCGCCGGAATTGGTCGGCTTCGAGCCGGAGAAGATCGTCCAGGGGCAGGTGACCGAGCGCTGCCAGGCGCAGTATGTACTCTTCCAGCGACAGCAGGCTGGGCTGCTCAAAGAGATTGGGACCGTCTGCGTCTGCACGGAAGACGTCAAAGATAGCCATGTTACCGTGACGGCCGGTATAATGGCAGTGGGGACAAGCATGTGCCCGAAAGAAGGTCCCGGTTTTTCCTTCGGCAAGGCCCTCGACTGGCTCAGAAGACAGGGGCAAGGTCCAGATGTCGAGGTCAGCGAGATCGGGGTAGCGGCGGCGCAACTCGTCCACCTGGGCCGGGTCGGGTGGCGCCGGCTGCTTACAGCGTGGGCAGAGCGTCGCCAGGCGCTGCACGGCAAAGACCCAGGTCAGGCCATCGAGTAACTCCCGTGGCACACCCAGATTGAGCAGTTGACGAGCGACGCCAGCACCCCTGAAGACGGTATCGAGCTGTGACAGTACCCGCAGCCCGCTCTGGGCTGCCTCTAACGCCGCCGGTGCGGTCTCGGCGCAGAGTTGGTCAATCACCAACAGTCCGGGCCGGCGGCGGACGGCGTCTGCGATCCGGTCGGCGTAGGTAAGAGGCAGTTCGACTAGCGACAGCTTGATCTGGTGCCGAAGTTGTCGCTGGATTTGGATCACCGCTTTGTCCCTGGTGACGACGATGGCCTGTACCGGCTGATGGGCCATCAACATCTCGCGCATCAGGATGCGGAAAATGGTGGAGCGGCCGCTGGGCAGAAAGCCGTCGCTGATAATCGGTGAGGACATCGGGCGCAGGTCAAGTCCGGCGACGACGATCAGCCCTGACCCGTTGGCCACAAGTTGCTCGACCAGCATGTCGAGCTGAGGCAAATGAAAAAAGTCCCCCAGTTTGAGCATAGACAGACTCCTGCATAGCGCGATACGTCTACGCGACGGTTAGCGCCGCCTCCAGCGCATCTGTGTGTACGTCGGTGCTACCGTGGGTGTGGCTCGTTCCGATTATAGCCCAACGGCGGCGATGACACAAATACACAACGCCCGCCGCCCTGCTTTCTTCGCTCTGGCGGCGGGCGAAAGATACGGGGCCTGTCCTGGGCGGACTTGTCCTGAGCGGAGCCGGCAGGCTTGTCTTGCGGCGAGGAGTCTCTAGCATGCCGCTAGCCTTCTAAGGACTCGGGCCAACGGTGCGGTCACATGGGGTAGGTGTAGTGCTACTTCAAAAGTTCGCGGAACTCGTCAATGCTGATGTCTGCATCGCGCAGAATGGCTCGTAACGTGCCAGTGGGAACCGCGCGTCCCTTGTGGACAGGCACGGTGATGCGCTTTCCATCAGTTGCTCGGCGCAGGTGTAAATGGCTACCGCGTTGTCGTTGTTCCTCAAAGCCCGCGCGTTTCAACGCTCGAATCAATCGCCGGCAATCAACTCGTGGGAGTTTGGGGCTCATTCTGCCACCGGCACGGACAGACGAGTAATGAACAGAGGCTCACGTTCGATGGGGATAGGTTCTTCATCTGCCTGCATACTTTCAATGTGTAGTGCTATCGCTTCCGCGATGTTAGCGCGCGCCTCCTCTACCGTGGCCCCGAAGGTGTGACAACCTGGCAGAGTTGGGACATAGGCGTGAAACGCATCCTCATCTGGTTCTATCACTACTGTGAACTGGTGGATTGTCATCGCATCCTCCATCCTGGTGGTTTATGCCACAACTCAGATCCTTTCGCCGCGCTGCTCACGAACGACTCCTGGCAGTAGGAGCGGTCCAGCCCCAATTATAACCTGGCGGTGGCCCTCGCACAAACGAACGCCCCTTCGGTTTCAGATGATGCTCCGTCCGCCTCAGGGCAGGCTCTGAGCTTAGTTGAAGGAGCTGGAGGGGGTGCGTTGGGTTTGGGGTGGAGTAGCGGGTAACGGACAAGCTTGCCCGCCACAAATGCAACGAGCCGCCGATTTGCCCGCGTCGAGCCTGGTCGGCTCAGCGCATTGCTGGGCGCTACATCCCAGCGTTACCGGTTCAGCGCAGGGCTCAGGAACGTAGCGCTCAGGTCAGGCAGAAACAGAAGGCACAGGGGTCATTGTGGCCGTGGCCGTCGTCGCCTCCAGGGAGGCTCTAAACTCGACGATGCTCTCCGCGCTGGCCGCGCTCACCAACAACTGTCGCAGCACGTCGGCCTCCTTCAATCTCTGTAACTCTGTTGCCAGATCCTCGACGTCACTGTTCGAAAGGTCAAAGCGCGTCTGCACCAGGTGCAGCACGGCCTCAAACAGCCCCTCTTGGCGGCCCTTCTGGATTCCTTCCAGAAGGCCCTCCTGGTGTCCCTCCTGAACGATCTCCTGATACCACGGTGACTCTCTCAATACAGCCATCTCCCACCTCACAATCTGTCGTACTCGTTCGGCGCTCATCAGAAAACTGGCAAAGAGCGCCAGCGCCACTTCCATAGCCTCGCCCGCGTCCTGATCCCGCAGCACCCGCGCCCCGGCACGCACCAGGTCTTCGTCCGCCCCTCTCATCAACGGCGTCAGTGGTACCAGCGCCAACGGCCCCCGTTCTACCACATCCCGCGCCTCCAACTCCCATGCTTTCACCACCCGAAAGTCCCGGCGAGCCACCAATCCCCGAAACTCGCTGTAGTACCGGTCGGGCAAGTCAACGCCAGGCGAAGGAGGCAGCAGATAGAACACCAGGGGATATGCCGGTAGCCTGTACTTTTCCTCGGCCAACGCAGCATACGCCTGCATCCGCCGGGGCATCTTTGGATCGTAATGGAGTTGCAGCTCGACCAACAGGAGAAAAGGGCCTTGCGCATCCCGTACCCGCAGCAGTGCATCGCTGTGCCGCAGCACGTGCTGGAACTCGGCGCTCAATAACTCTTCCACCTCCAGCGTCGGGTCGGCCAGCATCCAACGTACCCATTCCTCAGGTGCTTCCCCCAACAGCCACTTGCCACTCACATCCGCTTCACCCATCGTTTTCCTTTCCTGGGTTGATTATAGTCTATTCTTGTTCTGGCTGCAACCTTGCTCCTCCTATGGCATCTGCCATGTTTTCGAGTGCCTCTTTCTCAGTCGCACCCTGAAACTGGCCCCACGGCAATCCAGGACACCAGACGGCATAACCTTCACCGGCCTTCTCAAGTTTGACTCTGTACCTCATCGAGAATCCTCCTGCGATTACCTCACGACAAAGCGTGGCCGAGGGAAGCAAAGTCGAAGGACAGTCGTTCAGTGGCATCAGCGTCGTTCAGTCTGTTCAGTGATTCAGCGGTGCGGGCGGGCGGGGCAGCCCCCACGAGCAAGGCCAATGCTAACAACAGAGTGAGCACGCGAATGGGTTTCATTGGAATTCCTCCCGTCCTGGGTTATAGCGCCCCTTTGATTACGGACACAGTCTGCCCGCGTCTGCCCCGAGTCACTCAGGGCAGCCCCTCGTTTTGCATTCCACGGCGCTTCTACGCCGGTGGCCCTGGGCTGCACTTGCAGTGTGCCTTTATGGGCATTGGAGCAAGTCATTGCCAGGTTTGGGGCATGTTAGCGTACAACTCGGAGCATGTCCTTACTGGACTTTAAGCATGTCCTCACTGGACTTGAAGCATGTCCTCACTGGACTTGTAGCCGAATGGGTATCAGCAACCAGCTTGCAAAGCAGGGGGCCGGAATGGGCTGTCGGTACTGATCCGGCTCCTGACCTTGGCCCCCGGCCCCCCACCTTTGAACCTGTGGCTGACTGCTGAAACTGGCAAGCAATCCCCATAATGTAACTAGGCCGCTACCGTCAGCGTGGTCTCCAACGCGCCTATACGGACGTCATCTTCGCCAAATCCAGCGCGTACTACCAACATGTAGTCGCCGGGCGACAGGCTATCCGGGACCATAAACATCAACTCGCCCGGTTTGTTCTTGCCCACCACGTCCACACGGGTGGAGCTGCTGCCGTCAGGAGCCATGAAGAAAACGGACTGCTCCGGGTCGGCGGGATCGAACTTGAGCCGGTGGCCGATCACCTGGCCCATGCCGCCGGGGGAGAGCACGCTGTTGCGCTCCCCACTGTTGATGTCGGTGTACTCCAGCGGGTTGGGCTTGGGCTTGACCGCTTCCTGTTTGGCCGCCTGCGCCTGCTCCTTGATGGCCTTCCGGTAGCGCTTACCAGCCGTCACCTTGGGGGCAATCTGGTGGCGGCTGGGGTCGTACCCATCGGCCTGTCCGTCAAAGATGCCCTTGATACTGGCTCCGTAGTTGGCGCTGGGCGTGTTGACGTTCATCCCCTCCAGCACCATACTCTCGATGGCGGTGAAAAAGTCCTCCAGCACGCTGACGATATCGGGCCGGGTGACGGTCGAGCCTTGCTGGATGATGTGCTTGATGACGTCCTCTAACTCGGCAGTGCCGGTGGACTGGACCAGCGCCGTATTATACCCCAGCGGCGGCGCTGACACAAACGACCCTGCGACCTCGCTTGTATACTGAGAGTGCACATTAACAACCGCGAATAGCTGGCCCATTTAGG
>CAZMOT010000048.1:0-22242 GCA_964568065.1 uncultured Anaerolineales bacterium | reverse complement strand
ACCTATCTCTCCCAACGTGACAACGGTACGAGCAGACTCCGTCTCGACGTGAAGCGTAGACACAAAGGGCTGGATCACAGGAGTGAGCGTTTCGAGATCATAATCAAGCTGCACCAACACGCGATCCCCGATTTGAACCTCCGTCGTGTTGGTAAACACCGCAGTACCGGGGCCTTTGTCGTATGCCACAGTGATATTCACCTGTGCGGGATCGGCCAGAAAGACTTTGTCCTTTGCGCTGGAGACAATGCCCGATACATCCCGAGGGTTGACGACCCCATGCCGCGCCCCCTCGCGGGCAGCATTGAACAGGCCGGTGTAGACGGCAAAGATGTAGCTGAACTCAATGATGCCTACTACAACCAACAGCAAGATGGGCAGAATCAGCGCAAATTCTACCATCCCTTGCCCACGGCTACGTCGTTTGGAACCGGGGGACAGACGCGCTTGAAGCCGCTGGAAGCAGCGACGCAGCCACAGCGGCAGTGCCAGATGATCGGGGGATAGCTGACGATTCATTTTTGTCCTCATCTCATTCATCTTATGCTGTGTCAAACTACATCCTTCGTGCTTCTGGGCAAAGAGACAAGCATTCACCAGCCCAATCTTTGCTGGTGCCTCTATCTTAATATTGCCAGAAACCGCGCTGATTGTCTGTCGGGAGAGTTTGACTGTTGATGTGGGGAGAGTCGGACAACTTGCCAGAAACTACTCCAGCGGGGTCAGTCCGTGCTGGATGGCGAACTTGACGAGGCTGGGCAGGTCGCTGATGCCTAGCTTCTGCATCAGGCGGCTGCGGTAGGTCTCGACAGTCTTGGGGGAGAGGAACAGGATCTCGGCGATCTCTGCGCTCGATTGGCCCTCGACGACGAGCTGCAGAATTTCCCGCTCGCGCGGGCTGAGGCGCGCCAGCGGACTCTTGGCCTTGACGGTCTCACGCTGGCGCACATAGTCGTCAATCATTTTATCCGAGATCTTTTGGCTCAGATAGCGCTGGCCGGCGAGCACAGCGCGGACGGCCTTAACCACCTCGATGCCGGCCGATTCCTTCAGCAGATAACCACGCGCTCCGGCCTGCAACGCTCGAAAGATGTGTTCGGTTGTGGAGTGCATCGAGAGAATGATAACCTGGGCAGATGGGCAGACTTTACCGATTTGCTGCGCCGCCTCGATGCCGTTCAGTTCGGGCATGGCGATGTCCAGGATCACGACGTCGGGACGGAGTTGTGCCACCTGCTGCACCGCGTCGCGCCCGTTGGCTGCATTGCCGACCACTTTGATGTCTGGCTGTGCCCCCAGTAAGAGGCTTAGTCCGTCGCGAACTATGGCATGGTCGTCCGCCAAGAAGACAGTGATGCTCATCGCGCTACCTCCACGACGACCCGCGTGCCCTGCTGGGAGTGAGACTCGACACGGCAACTACCGCCCACCGCCTCGGCCCGCTCGGCCATGGTGAGCAGCCCCCAGCCCCGGCGTTCATCAGGCCCGGTCACACGCGCGGGGTCGAAGCCGACGCCATCGTCGGCGACCACCAGGCGCACGGTTTCTCCGTCTACCTCTACTGTCACCGTCGCTTGTGTGGCCTGCGCGTGCCGGGCTACGTTGGTCAACGCCTCCTGGGCAATGCGGAACAGACCGTTCTCGACGGACACGGCCAGCCGGGGGATGAACTCCTCGCCACGCACAGTGACGGCGATGTCCACTCGCGAGGCGAACTGAGCACCGTACCAACGCAGTGCGGCTACCAGGCCATAGTCATCCAGCACCGGCGGCCGCAGATCTGCCATCACGCCACGAATGCGTTCGGTCGTCTGCTCCACCAGTGCCAGCGAATCGTCCAGACGGGAACGTACCAGGTCTGCTACCTCCTGGGGCATCTGCGCTCGCACGATGTTCAGGTTGATACCGAGGGCGGTAATGCCCTGTCCCACCTGGTCGTGCAGTTCTCGCGCCAGTCGCTGCCGTTCAGCTTCTTCGGCCTCTGCCAGGCGCATGGCCAGAGCGCGCAGTTGTTCTCGCTGCTGCGTGACCGCCGCATACAGCCGGGCGTTCTCGATGGCCAGGGCGGCCTGGTCGGCCAGGGTAGAGAAGAGCTGCCGGTCCTCTTCGGTGAAGGCGTCCAGCTTTTCACTTTCGGCGTTCAGCACCCCGATGACTCGTTCGCCCACCTTGAGGGGCACGCAGAACTCTGAGCGGATCCCTATGCCAGCGTCAATGTAGTGCGGTTCCTCTCGCACGTCGGGGGTGTAGAGAGGCTCTCCGCTCCGGGCCACAGCCACGATGATGCCCTGCTCGCCGTCCAGGGATAGTGTAGGAATGTATGTCACCGGCTCTGTGGCTTTATTTGCCTGGCGAACCAGTGTCCTATCTTCTTCGTTCACCAGCCACAGTCCACACAACTGGCAGCGAAACAAGAGCCTGGTAGCTTCCACTGTCACCTGGGTGATCTGTTGCTCGTCCCTGGAGAGTACCAACTCCCGCCCCAGGACGCGCACCGCGGCCAGGCTTTCCCCCAGCCGCCGCTCGGCCGTGATGTCACGGTGGACGCCCCGGTAGCCCAGCAGGTTGCCTTCCACGTCGGTCAGTGGCAGGCCGGTGGTCTCCAGGATGACCTCGTGCCCACCCTTGTGCACGTTCGAGCTGACGAGCCTGGCGAACGACTCCTTTCTGCGGAAGGCCTCCTGGGTCAGACTCCTGAGTTCCCCTCGGTCGTCGGGGTGGAGGAAGTCGTGGTGGTGTCTGTCCAGCACCTCCTCAGGCGTATAGCCTAGCACCTGCTCAACGATGGGGCTGACGTAGGTGTAGCGGCCTTCGGCGTCCACCTCCCAGAGCCAGTCGCCAGTGGTGCGGGCCACGTCGTGGAAACGCTGCTGAGACCGCTGCAGCGCTGCCAGCATCTCGTTGATCGCGCCAGCGAGGCTCGCTAGTTCATCCCGGCCTGCCACCGACACGCGCATCGAGAGGTCACTGCTCGTGCCAATATTGCTGACACTGGCGCTGAGTCGAGCCAACCGCGATAGTACCACCTTCTCCAAAAGAAATAGGGTCACCTCTCCAAACACCAGACCAACCACCAGCAGCGAGGACATAAAGTAACGCACACTAGCTTGACCTTGCCCGTATATCTCTCTGGGTAGATCCACTCTCAGAATAAAAGCAGGCTCCCCGTAAATGTCGTCCAACAGGGCGTATCCTGCAATGGACTCGGCGCTCAGTGGTCGGGCTAAGACCGGCGACTCCTCCGACAAAGAGAATTGCGCCATCTGGAAGTCAGAAGGCATCTGTGGACCGTCGAGCCGAACCATGGATAGTGACAGACGTGTTATCCCAGCCAAGCGCTCGATTTCTGCAGAGTCGAGATAGCGTCCCATAATCAGCGTCCCGCGAACAGGGCCTTCTTCCTCACTGGTCAAGATCGGCCGTGAGGCGACGAGCATGGGGCCTTCAGGAAGAAAAACAATGCCCGCTGTGCTGCTCTCTGTGTCGGGGTAGCGCAGAAGGAGGGCGTTATCAATAAGGTGCTCCTGCAAGCTCTGGGGAAAGGGCATTTCCGTCTCGTTATGCAGATCGAAGGCCTTACCGAAGACTATCTGGCCGGAGGAGTTGATAAACAGCATCAGATTGAGCCTGGGATCGGTGAAAGTCTCGTCTACGAGATTTGACTGGATATACTCCTCGTTGGCATCCTCGATGAAAGCGTAGGTGTCGTCCCACGCGGCCCAATCAAAAACCATAGTGTCCAAAGCAGAGATCTCGCCAAACAAGGCATTCAGTGCTCGTTCAACGTTCTGGAGAGTACGCTGTTCCTCCAGTTCGGCGAAACTGCCTAGCAAGATGATTCGCGATGCGACGTACAGAATCAGGACCAGACTGCCGAACGTCACGCCAATGACAATCAGTGTTTTTTTGCGCAGCGTCATGCGCCTGCCCTCCATAGGTTCAACTCAGAAGCTCTCAAAACGCCTCCACCCACTTGCACTTGATGATACCAGTGTATCATTCCTACGTTCATTAGTCAACCAGTCACATGGACTGTGGCACGTGCGTCGTCTGCCCTGCAACGGGAAGTAGCTACTTAGGAAGAGGCTCGCAACACCAACGACACGAAGGCAAAGCAGCATTAAGCATACACTTTTTGCCACGAATTACACGAATTTCATCAATTCATTCACCGATTTTCGTGCTAATTCGTGGCTAATTCTAGCACTCCCCCAAGTGCTGCATACGCCTGACAGTCACATGGCTCCCTCCGAGACGGGAGAGTAGAGCCACGAGCAGCCGACATCCTACTCATACTCATAGCCCGAATTTCCTATAGACAGCTTCGATCTCTAGTAGTAGAATGGCTTTGGGTACGAGTCTGTCTATATGACGGCTCTCTCTCGCCGCTGCCTGCCCTGAGTGTCGCGTCCGTCGGTAGCTCTGGGGTGCGTTCAACTGGTGGAATACATAGGGAACTGCGTTCCAATGACAAATGAACAAATGACAAATGACCAAAAAGCGTCTCAACATTCTGAATGTTATTCCGAATCCGAGGGCAATAATGACATAGACCTTGGGTCACTCTTTTACCTTTTCTTCACCGATCTCATACGTTTTTCTGCTACAGTATCAATGCGAAGGGAGCGTAGAGTTTGCAGAGATTCTTTATTCTGATACAGGAGAGAGCAATGCACGCATTTGATGCTCCTGGTTTTTCGCGCAAAGCTTGGGTAAAACGGTGTGCCATCAACATCAGCTTGGTTGTGGGCCTGAGCCTGACACTGGTGCTGCTACCGCCGCTGAGTAGCCCCAGCGCAGGATTCCCAGCCTTCAACGCCTATGCTGACGAACTCCCAGCCACGCCGGCTACACCCTATAGAATCATCGTTAAAATGCGCAGCGAGCCAACTGAATCATCTATCCTCAGAGGTTACGCCTCTTTAGATGCTTCAATGGCTCGCTTGGGCGTGCAGACCGCTGTTCCATTGTTCGATGCCGATTGTGGCGATTCTGCGCTCAAGCAGGACCTGGGGCTTTCCCAGGTATATGTGCTTACGCTGCCATCGTCAACCGACCTGCAAGATGCGCTCTCGGCGTTTTCCGCTGACCCCGCCGTTGAATACGCTGAACCGGATTTTATTGGATATGGCGCAGGCATGCCAGACGATGCAATATTTGGCTACCAATGGAACCTGCACAATACAGGCCAGAGCGGCGGCGAACCTGATGCCGACGTGGACGCACCCGAGGCCTGGGACATATCCGTCGGTGCCACGTCCACGGTATTAGCCATCATTGACACAGGTATTGACCTGGATCATCCGGACCTGGCGGGGCAGGTGGTGCCCGGATACGACTTTGTCAACGACGATGATGTACCGCAAGATGATCACGGTCACGGCACTCACGTCGCGGGTATCGCGGCGGCTGCCACCAACAACGCCACCGGTGTGGCCGGTGTTTGTCCGGGATGTCGTATCATACCGCTCAAAGCTTTGAACAGCGAGAACTGGGGCTACTACAGTTGGTGGGCCAACGCCATAGTGCATGCGGTTGATAACGGCGCTGACGTGATCAATATGAGCATGGGAGGGACGGAATATTCGCAGGTGCTGCGCGATGCAGTTCTCTACGCCTACAACGCTAACGTCCCGATCGTTGCAGCGATGATGAACGATGGAGATGCGACTGCTTATTACCCCGCGCTGTTTACTGAGACCATCGCCACCGGCTCAACTGACCGGTACGACGATAGATCAAGCTTCTCGAATTTCGGCGATCACATTGATTTAGTGGCACCGGGCTCATCTATCTGGAGTACGATGTGGGATGATACGTACGCCAGTTGGAACGGCACCTCGATGGCCACTCCTCACGTTGTGGGTGTGCTTGGATTGGTGCATTCGGTTCGTCCGGGCTACACGGTCGAGGAATTGCGCGCTATCTTGAGAGCAACTGCGGACGATCAGGTCGGTCCACCAAGCGAGGACAAAAAAGGGTGGGATACCTATTTTGGATCAGGACGGCTGAACGCTGCCCGAGCGGTACAGTACGCCGTGCCACCGGCCGATGTAACCATTAGCGGCCCGGCGACGGGCCTCGTTCTGACTGACCACACTTTTACCGCCTCTGTCAGCCCCATCACGGCCGCACAGCCCATCACCTACGTCTGGCAGGCAACAGGGCCATCCCCCGTAATCCATACGGGTGGCCTGAGCGACACCGCCGTCTTTGCCTGGCCCACACCCGGCCCGCATACCATCACGCTTACGGCCACCAACTTCGCTGGCACAGTCACCACCACCCATATCATCACCGCCAGCACCCTACCACCGGATGCCATCCTCACCGTCTGCCACGGCGGCAGTTGTGATTATGACAGTATCCAGAATGCCGTGGACGTGGCCAGCGACGGCAACGTCATCAAGGTGGCAGCCGGCACCTACACCAGCATCAACAACTACGACGGGCTGGCCCAGGTGGTCTTTATCAACAAGAACATCACCATCCAGGGCGGCTACACCACCGCATTCACCGACCCACCCGATCCCGACGCTAACCTCACCACGGTAGACGCACAGAGCGGCGGGCGCGCGCTCTACATCACCGGCGATATCAGCCCCACAATAGCGGGCCTGCGCATCACCGGCGGCGACGCGGCCGGGTTGGGCGGTGGTCAGGGGGGACAAGATGCCGGCGGCGGAGTATGTATCATCAATGCCAATGCTACCCTCAGAGACAACCAGGTGTTCGGCAACACTGCCCACTGGGGCGGCGGGCTGTACTTGCTGGAAAGCAACGCCACGCTCAGTGGAAACACCATCATGTTCAACACCGCCTCCCACGACGGCGGCGGGCTGTACTTGCTGGAAAGCGACGCCGCGCTCAATGAGAACACCGTCATATCCAACACCGCCTCCCACGACGGCGGTGGCCTATACCTACGGGGAAGCGACGCCACGCTCAGCGGGAACACCGTCACTGCCAACACCGCCTCCCACGACGGCGGCGGCTTGTACCTGCGGGAGAGCGACGGTACACTGAGCAACAACATCATCGCTGACAACCAGGCTAACAACGCGGGTAGCGGACTGCACATCCGCAACTCCTCCCCTCGCCTGTTGCATACCACCATCGTCCGCAACACCAGCGGCGATGGCAGCGGGGTCTACGTTACCAGCAACAGCGCCGTCGCACTGACCAACACCATCCTGGCGGGCCACGTGGTGGCCATCACTGTCACGGCCGGTAACACAGTTAAGCTAGAAGCCACACTGTGGGGCACCCATACCGCCGACCGCAGCGGTCAGTGGGCCAACACGACCGACTGGGGAGGCACAGGCACGATCATCACCGGCACCGGCAACTACTGGGGTGACCCGGTCTTTGTGGATCCCGACGATGCCGACCGCAACGGTCAGGGTGATTATCACATCCAACCTACTTCGGCGGCGGTTGATGTGGGTGTGGATACAGGAACCACCACGGACATAGATAGTCAACCACGGCCCCAGGGCAACGGTTACGACATCGGCGCCGACGAGGCCCCCCCCCACCCTGATCTGACCGTTGCCCAACAGGCCACCCCTGACCCAGTGCAGGCGGGGACACAACTGACCTACACCATCTACGTCACCAACACTGGCAACATGCTCCTCACCCCGACCGTCACCGACATCTTGCCGGACCACGTCACGCCTGACAGCGTACTCATCTGGACACCTGACCCCATCACACCTGGCGGCGTCTGGATGGAGAGGGTCGTCGTCACCGTCGAGGTGGGCCACACCGGGCCGCTGACCAACGTAGTGCAGGTCACGACCGACGAGGGCGCGACAGGCACGAGCACGGACATCACACTTGTCGCGGAGCAAGGAGTCACAATCGGGCCATCGCAGGGAGGAATCATCATCGCCCCCAGTGGCGGTGGTGGGACAATCACGGTCAAAGTCCCGCCAGGCGCCGTGGCCGAGACCACGCAACTGGCCTTTACATCAGTGCCCACAGTCACCGGTTCTCCCCCCGGCTTTGTCTTTGCCGGACATGCCTTCAGACTGGAAGCGTACCGCAAAGGTGAATTGCATTCCGATCTCACTTTTGAGAAGCCCATCTCCGTGACGATCCACTACACCGGATCCGACGTCGCCGGGCTGGACGAAAACACACTGGAACTGCGCTACTGGGACGGCAACGAGTGGTCCGCCGGTGGCATCACGGTGTTAGAGCGGGACACGATCAACAAACGATTGGTGACGAGGATTGAGCACCTGAGTGAGTTCGCGCTGTTTGCGCAAGAACAGCAGCCGCAGAAAGTGTACCTACCGTTAGTGCTGTGTCAGCACCCCGGTGAATAGCCCCCCATCAAATGCATGGATCTGGAACAGAAAACCGGCGGTCGAAACCGCCGGTTTCCACTATTCTTGTGAGAATTCTGGCCGATACCGCGATCTTGGGCCGCCCTCTCCCGGTTCATCATCGAAGGGTTCCAGAGCTCCGTCCCCAGGGTGACCCTCACCGGCCGATCCACGGCTTTCTCCGCAGCGACCTGAACCTGAGATACGATCATGTGCGCCAGGGGGCAGAAGGGAGTGGTAAGAATCATCTTGACCTCCACAGCCTCCTCAGTGAGGACGATCTCGCGGATCAGCCCCATATCTACTACGCTCATCCCAATCTCAGGATCGAAGACGGTGCGTAGTGCCTCGCGGATCTTTTCGACCTCGCTGCGCCCAACCTTTGTTTCTGACATGATATACTCCTTGTGCTCTGATTGAAAGGCATTATAGCACAGAGGCACACACCCGTCAATAAATAAGATAGGCGTCATAGATATGCTAGTCCCGCGGGGGAGTTGCAGGATGTGCCAATCGTGATATACTCGCCCTGCTGCGTGGGTTAGGTAATAGACATGGCGGAGAAGCAGAATAACCGAATGGAATGGATAGGCAGAGCCTGGCACACTGCCTGGCCAGTGGCGACCTTGACTCTGTTGTGCGCAGCGTTCTACTGGGACGTACTGTGGCTCCCCACCGACCGCATCGTCGCGGGCAACGATCTAACCCACATGTTCCTTCACTGGCTCCGCTTTGCCGTCCCCTCGGTTCAGCAGGGTCGGCTTCCCCTATGGAATCCCTACCTCTTTTCTGGTCTGCCATTTGTCGCCAATCCTCAGCCAGCGCTGTTCTACCCCCCGACGTGGCTGGCATTATTGATGCCCATCACTAAGGCACTGGGGTTGATCGCTGTGCTGCACCTGTGGCTTGCCGGTATAGGGATGCATACCTGGCTGCGGTCGGAGGGAGCATCGGCTGAGGGGGCATTGTTGGGCGGGGTTGTTTTTGCCTTCAGCGGTTACTTCTTCGTACGTGTGTACGCCGGCCACCTGGGGGTCATCACCACCGGGGCCTGGCTGCCGCTCGTGCTGTGGGTTTACCGGCGCGCCGTGGAACGTCGCTCGTGGAAACTCGCCGTTGTGGGGGGGCTGCCGGCAGGTCTTTCGATCCTGGCGGGACATACAGCCTCATTCATCTACGTAGCGCTGGGGTTGATCGCATACGCCAGTTTTTACGCCTGGGAAGGCTGGCGGAAGGAGAGGTCGGTTGTAAGCAAAGCGGCGGCGGCAACGCCTCCCCTGGCCTGGGCAGGCGTGATGCTGCTCGTCGGGTTGACCCTGGCAGCAGTGCAACTTCTCCCCATGGCCGAGTTGGTGATGCGTTCGACCCGGCAGGCCGAGCCTGGTTACGACTTTGCCGCTCGCTTCTCCTGGCCGCCAGGCTATCTGCTAACCCTACTGGTGCCCAATTTCTTCGGTGAGCCAGCGCATACAGGATACTGGGGCGACGGCATCTACGATGAGTTCATCTTCTACGTCGGCGTCCTGCCACTGCTGCTCGCGTTCCTGGGGCTAAGACTGCGGCACCGGCTGACGCCGTTCCTGTTCGCGCTGGGCCTGGGTGCGTTGCTACTGGCCTTTGGGCAGTACGGGAGCCTGTATCCCCTGTTCTACCGCTTCGTACCGCTGTTTCGGGTGACACGAGCGCCGGCCAGAGCCGGGTTTCTCTTCACACTGGCCGCCGCCGCACTGGCTGGTCTGACAGTGACGGCGCTTCAATCCTCCACCCGCGAAGAACGGACGCGGCTGCTGGAGCCACTGAGGCGGTCGCTGGTATTGGTCGTGGCAGGAAGCGCGCTGGCGCTGATCGTGGCCGGCTTCGCGGCCTTCGCCCTGGGGCGCGAAGCGAACCCGGCGGCTGGACGGCTGTGGCACCAGGCCAATCGGACGGCGTTGTTTCTGCTCTTCTTCCTCCTGGCGTCCGGTTTGCTGACGGCCTGGCGTGACGCCCCTTCTAACTGCGCTGGCTCTCGCACCAGGCTTTGGCTGCTGGCGCTGGGTCTGGTGGTGCTGGATCTGTGGACCTTTGGCAACGGTGCCGTAGAGCCAGTGGACGTACAGGAGAGCGCCTACTGGCGCATCGTGGCCCAGGCTGTGGCCGACCCTCAGGCCGCACGGGTGCTCCCCTGGGGCCTGAACTATTTCGACCAGAACGATGGGATGCCGTTCGGGCTGCGCAGCGTCTTCGGGTACGACCCACTGATGCTCCAACGCTACGATGAGTTCATCAACTCGCGGCGTGATCCCCGCGCACGGACGTACGATCTCCTGAACGCCCGCTACCTGGTAACCGCGTCCCCACAGGAGTTCCCCGACGAACCTGATGCTCCCCGGCTCCTGATCGAGCAATCCGGCGTGTACGTCTACGAGCGGCCCACCGCGCTCCCGCGGGCCTGGATCGTGCCGCAGATCGAAGTGATGGACGACGCAGCGATGCTGGCCCGCATCCACGCGCCAGACTTTGATCCACGCACGACAGCGCTGGTGGATGCGGTGCTGGAATGTGAGAGCCCGGCTGAGGAGAAGGCTGGCGAGGTTGAGATCTTGCATGACGAGGGGAACCAAATCGAAGCGCGGGTACGGGGTGGGGGCGGGCTATTGATCTTCGGCGAGGTGGATTATCCGGGCTGGCAGGCCACGGTGGACGGTAACCCTGCCCGGCTGGTGCGCGCCGACTATCTGCTGCGCGCTCTCTGCGTGCCAGCGGGCGAGCACCGGGTTGTGCTGGTGTATGACCCGGTGTTGCTGAAACCTGGGCTTGTGATCACGGGTCTGGTGCTGCTGTTAATCATCGGCGCCGCCATTTATACTATGCGGCAACACGGAGGTGAAACGTGAACATCAAGAGCAAAACAAGACTCGATCCCGCCGCTCTGCGAACCGATTTTCCCATCCTGGCGCGGGAGGTGCACGGCAAACCCCTGGTCTACCTCGACAACGCCGCCTCGACGCAGAAACCGCAGGCGGCACTCGAGACAGTAGACGAGTTCCACCGCGCCCATTACGCCAACATCCACCGGGGAGTACACACGCTTAGCGAAGAGGCGACAACCGCCTACGAGGAGGCGCGGGACAAGCTCGTCGCATTCGTCAATGCCCCCAACCGCCGTGGTGTGATCTTTACGCGCAACACGACGGAGGCGATCAACCTGGTGGCTTATGCCTGGGGTCGAACCCACGTGGGGCCGGGCGACCGCATCGTCGTCACCGAGATGGAACACCACAGCAACCTGGTGCCGTGGCAGGTGCTCGCGCGGGAAGTCGG
Organism: uncultured Anaerolineales bacterium; assembly: GCA_964568065.1. Lineage (GTDB taxonomy): Bacteria > Chloroflexota > Anaerolineae > B4-G1 > B4-G1 > CAZMOT01. Next base: position 10,603 of record CAZMOT010000048.1, on the reverse strand, counting down.
GGCCGAACTGGCCTACGTCTCCGTGACCGACGAGGGTCTTCTCGACCTGGAATCTCTCGACCGGCTGCTGCATGGCTCGGTCAAGTTGGTCGCTTTCACGCACGTCTCCAATGTGCTGGGCACGGTGAACCCGGCGCGGGAGATCGTTACCCGCGCTCACGCTGCCGGTGCGCGGGCGCTGGTGGATGCGGCACAGAGCGTGCCTCACCTGCCAGTGGACGTCGAGGCACTGGACTGCGACTTCCTGGCCTTTTCCGGTCACAAGATGTGCGGGCCCACGGGCGCCAGTGTGCTCTATGGCCGCCTGGAACTGCTGGAAGAGATGTCGCCTTTCCTCACTGGCGGCGGGATGATCGAGCGGGTGGAACGTATGGAGGCGACCTGGGCTGACCTGCCCGGTAAATTCGAGGCCGGCACTCCAGCCATCACCGAGGCGGTGGGGTTGGGCGCGGCGGTGGATTATCTGAGCGGGGTAGGGATGGAGGCGGTGTGGGCGCACGAACAAGAGTTGGCGTTCTATGCTCTGGAGCGATTAGTGGAGATGCCAGGGGTGCGCGTGATCGGGCCGCTGGCCGGGGAGCGGAGCGGTGTGGTCGCCTTCACCGTCGAATCCATCCATCCCCACGATCTGGCCCAGGCGCTCGATTGGGAGGGCATCGCCATCCGCGCTGGTCATCATTGCGCCCAGCCGCTCCACGAACGCTTGGAACTTGAGGCTACGGCACGGGCCAGCTTCTACCTTTATAACACCCGCGAGGAGGTGGATCGGTTGGTGGAGGGGATCCAGAAGGCACAAGGCTGGTTTTAGCAGAGAGAAACCAGGTTTTTGGGAAAAAACCTGGTTTCTTGGTTTTGGGGAGGCCAAGTGGAGAACTTGTACCGCGAACACATCCTCGATCACTATCGCCACCCCCGCAACCAGGGGACGTTGGAGAACGCGGACATCTCCTGTGAGCAGGATAACCCGGTCTGCGGCGACGTGGTGCGGCTCGATATCCGGTTGAGCGCTGGGCGGGTGAGCGAGGCACGGTTCGACGGCCACGGCTGTGTGATCAGCATGGCGTCGGCCTCGATGTTCACCGAGGAGATTCTGGGCAAGACAGTAGAGGAATTAAGGGTACTGCAGGACGAGGATGTATTCAGCATGCTGGGCATCACGCTGGGGCCGGTGCGAGCCAAGTGTGGACTACTGCCACTACGAGTGCTGCACGAGGGACTGGCCCGTCTTGAGAGGACTTACGGATGTAGTTTATCCGCGTGATCAGGTTCCGGCATTGAGCCCGGATGTAGTTTATCCGCGAGTTCCCTTTCCAGCATCTCCAGCAGCGTGATGGGCAGGCCATCCCGGTTGTGGGATGTCACGGTGAGGACAGCCGTCGCCCCGACGGGTAATCTAAGTCGTACCTGTGCCACCAACTCGGGTCGGACGACGACGATCGCTAGTGTGAAGCCGGCTTCGCGTAGCACGTCAAACGCCTTCAGCCAACCTTGCCTCCGTTCTAATTCCAGCGGCCCCAGTTCGTCCACCACCAGCAGATGGCAGGGCGTAGCACGGGCCAGTACAGCACTCCCCCAGACAAGGGTTTCGGGAGCGAAGCGGAAACGGCCCTGGATCACGGCCGGGCTGGCACCAGGTTCAAGGGTCAGCCGGCGCACGTCGCCGCTGCGCACGTCGAGCACATCCAGATCACCGTTGGGACGGCGCAAGGTAAGGACACCGCCGCAAGTGTATCCCCTGGCCTGCGCCAGGGCGACGGCCTCACGGCAGACTGTGCTCTTGCCCACGTCGCGCTCACCAGTCAGAATACTGATGTGCGCAGCCATTTCAATCCTCGTATCCCGGGATCGGCCCGAAGGCTTCCTCGATCTCCTCTGGTTCAAAGACCTCCAGCATACACTCCAACCAGGTCAAACCGTCGGTTTTCTGGAACTCCCACCAGCGGATGTCCGGCTTGAAATAGCGCCAGCGCCACAGGGATGGCACTCGCTCCCAGCCGTAGTCACTGGCAAGAGCGGTGAAATCCACATAGTAGCCGGATGGGACACGCTCCTTAGACGCACCACCCTCCACCATAGCGGGCCCGCTCTCCTCGCGAGCATTCAGGTCCCACACCGCTTCGCGCAGAGGCTCGCCCATGCTCCCGTCTTGCTCAGCGGCACGGATGAAGACGCGCCAGTAGGTGACATTGCCCACGTCCTCCCGTACCAGTTCAAGCTGCGGCCGATCGTCCTCGTACGGATGTAGTTTATCCGCGGGTTCCTGATCCAGCCCGATCGCTCTGCCACAGATGTGCCAACTCTTACGCGAGTGGCCGGAGGGCGGGGTATAGGTCATCGGCCGCCACGAACTGCCCAGACTGGCCAGGTAGTCCCATCCGGTCTCCTCGATCACGCGCTGACGTAGCGCGCTCATACTCTCGCTCACACGGTCAGAGAGAAACGCCTCCTGGTCGTCATTGAAGTCAGGAAGCGGGACCAGCTTGTAAGGCGGACCAGTGACCGGGGTCGGTTGCACCAGTTCTATGTAAAGAGGGGGCTCGTCATCCGGCGCATCGGCCTGGGCTCTGGCCACGACGCGGGGAGAGAGTGCAAGACTCGTCCACGCCAGGTCGTCCAGCAGGCCATCGGTGCTGTAGACCTCCTGGAACAGCGCCCAACCCGTCATGCTGGCCGCGATGAGGTGACTGCGCCCATCCCGTTCGTAAGCGTAGATGAGACTCTGCCCATCGGGGGCCCAGGTCGGGGAAGTGCCAGCACCGAAGAGCTCGGTCTGTACCTGGTCAGTCGCCATCGCATCCCAATCGAAGGTCGTGACCTGGATGGAGGGGTTGCCACGCGGCCCGCTGACGTAAGCCAACTGTGTGCCATCAGGTGACCAGGCAGCGTCATCTTCGTCCAGGTCGGGACTGTTGGTAACGTTGATAATCTCCTGTTGTCCGTCGAGGGGGCAAAGATAGATGTCTGTATTACCATCACGGAGGGAGGTGAAGGCGATAGCACGGCTGTCGGGCGACCAGGCCGGCCCATAGTCGGGTGCGCGATCGGTGGTGATACGCCGCACTTGCCCCCCGGTGGTGCTCATCACGTAGATGTCCAGGTTGCCATAGCGGTAGGATTCAAAGGCGATCCATTGGCCATCAGGCGACCAACTGGGGTTGGCGTCGAAGCCGGGATTCTGAGTCAGGCGGATCAGTCTGCCGCTGACCAGGTCAAGCAGGTAGATGTCCCAGTTGTGGGCGCGGTTCGAGGCGAAGGCAATGTGGTCGCCGTCGGGAGACCAGGCCGGGTCGCGGTCCTCTGCTGGATCGTAGGTCAACCGCACCAGTTGCCGGTCGGCCTGATTGAGAGCGTAGACGTCGGCGTTGCCATTGCGCCGCAGGGTTAAGGCGATGACTCCCCCGCTACCGAAGGGAGTGGGAATGAGACCAGGAGTGGGTGAGGGGTCGGGATCTGGCGTAGCGACGGTCGGTTGCAACGGTTCCGCAATGGACGACACCTTGGCCGCCTGGTACAGCGCGGCGGTCAGCAGCACCAAAACGACTAGGTTGCCCAGGATCAGCAGGAACAGCAACCGCACACCGCGCGGCTGCAGCGTGATAGGCTGCCCGACCTCGTCCGGCCTGTGCAGCCAGCGCCAGGCAAGGACGACGCGGTTCCAGAGCCGGACGATGAGACCCCCAAGTCGCCGGAGGACGTCGCGCAGCCAGCGCCAGGCGAAAACGACGCAGCCCCAGAGTCGGACGATGAGACTCCTCGGTCGCCGGAGGACCTCGCGCAGACGCGCCCAGCGCCTCTGCGGCTTCCCCGATGATTCTGCCTCGAGTTCGTCGAACGGATGTAGTTTATCCGCTTCCTCTGATTGCACTGCGTCCTGCATTTCGTCGGCCATTCTGAGCCAAGTATACGTCGCCTGGGGTGCTTGTCAAGCCCGCCGCGATGGGCTATACTTGTACGTGAGAAGTGAGGCGTAACTCGTGATCCTGGAAGAAGCGCAGTTATACAGGAGGGGAACGATGGAGGCGACTAAGGTTCCCAACGTCAGCGAACGTCGTCGCATTCCCATGCGGGCCATCCGCGCCGTGGTGAAGCAGATCGCCGAGAGGTTCCAGCCGGAGAAGATCATCCTCTTCGGTTCTTACGCCTATGGCCGGCCCAGGCCAGAAAGCGACGTGGATTTGCTGGTGATCCTGGATACGCCCCTGCGCAACCGGGAACAGGCGGCACAAATCGCACGCGCCATAGATTACCACTTTGGGCTGGATTTGCTGGTCCGAAGCCCGCAGCAACTGGCCGAGCGCCTGGCGCTGGGCGATTTCTTCCTACAAGAGGTCATTGAGAAAGGAAAGATGCTCTATGCGCGCTCTGACACGGGAATGGGTTGACAAAGCCGAGGGCGATTTTCACACCGCCAGCCGGGAAGTGCGGGTAAGGAAAGCGCCCAACTACGACGCGGTCTGCTTTCACTGCCAGCAATGCGCTGAGAAGTACCTGAAAGCGTATTTGCAGGAGCAGGGTCAACGTTTCCCTCCTGTCCACGACCTCATAGAGTTGCTGGAGCTTTGCCTGCTGTACGACGGAACCTTCGAGTTACAGCGGGACCTGTTAAAAGACCTTACCAGATACGCGGTAGAGTTCCGTTATCCTGGCGAGTTGGCGACGAAAGAAGAAGCGCGTACTACTGTCAAGGCAATGCGGGCGGTACGCGCCTTCCTCCGCCAGAAATTGGGGCTGACCGATCAACCGGTATGAACCAATGCCCTGATACGTGAGTAGCGATTGAACGGGCGGATGATACGAATGGAGGTGTTTCTGGATGAATATCACCACTTTGATTGAACAGGTCACATCTGAGTTAGCCCAATTGCCACAAGAAGACTTACCGCTAGTCATCGAATTCGTAGAGTACCTAAAAGAGCGCAAGGAGACATTGAGACCACGACTATCCCCGGCCGAGATACGGGCCGAGGCGCGGCGGCAGGCAACTCTGCTGCGAGATGTGCCACGCGACGAAATCGTGGTTCGTTTCCAGGAACTGGCCGAGGAGATTCGTCAGGAAGTCATTGTCAAAGGCACGGCTATCGAAGGTGACTGGCAGGGTGACTGAGTGGCTGCGAGCGGTTCTCGACACCAATGTCTTTGTCTCGGCCTTTCTCAGCCGTAGCCCTACCAGCCCAACCCGCGAGCTTATCCAACGATGGGAAGCCGGTGAGTTTGTTTTGCTCGTCTCTGACTCACTGGTAGACGAACTGGCTGAGAAACTCATCGAGCGTGGTATTTCTCAGGAACGTGTCGTTGAGTTACTAGCCCTGCTGGGGCGACTGGCCGAATGGGTGGATGTGCCGGATGAAGCAATAGAACCAGTCATTGAGGCAGACCCGGATGATGACTTCATCTTGGCCTGTGCCGTGGTCGGTGGTGCTGATTACCTGGTGACCTACGACTCCCACTTCGACGTGCTGGATGGGGGAGCACAGAGGCGTGCGTATCAGCCGGGCTTTGTCTTTTCTGAGAGCTGTGCGCAAAGGCAGACCGCCGAAGGAATGAGGGTAAAATGATGATAGAGTTCAGATATGAGCCAACGCTGCACGGCTGGGACGACGAAAAGGTTTACTTCTTTGACCAGAATGGCGTGGAATGGTGCGTGAGTGATCACCCGGAACTGCTGGCCCGGCTGGTAGAGATGTGCCAGGAGTATTTCAGGCAGGAGGCAGCTCGCCAGAGCGCAGCCGATGGTGGGCGATAAACCGAACTCTATCCTATTCACATCAACAGGTATGACATAATGCCCAAAGTAACCCCTGTACGCAAGCAATACCTCCAGATCAAAGCCCAGCACCCCGACGCCATCGTCTTCTTCCGGCTGGGCGACTTTTACGAGACCTTCGACGAGGACGCGGAGATCGCCGCCCGCGAACTCGACCTCGTCCTGACCTCGCGCCCGATGGCCAAGGGTCAGCGCGTACCGATGGCCGGTGTTCCCCACCACGCCGTCGAGGGATACATCGCCCGCCTGATCGAGAAGGGTTACCGCGTCGCCATTGCCGAGCAGGTAGGGGAGGTCACCGGCAAGGGGCTGGTCGCCCGCGAGGTGACGCGCGTCGTGACCCCCGGCACCGTCGTCGAGCCGGCGCTGCTGGACGAGAAGCGGCCCAACTACCTGGCGGCGATCGTGGTTGAGGAAGGCCGGGCCGGGCTGGCCTACGCCGACATCACCACCGGCGAGTTTGCCACCACCCAATTGGACGGGGGCGAGGTAGAACAGGAATTGGCGCGCTTGCAGCCACGGGAGTGCCTGGTGCCGGATACTCGATCCTCGAAACTCGATACTGGTAAAGATCATCCAGCATCCAGCACCCAGCATCCAGCATCCAGCACCCACGTTACCCCGCTCCCGGCTTATCATTTTGAGCTTGGTGCCGCCCAGCAGGCGCTGCTCGACCACTTTGGCGTGGCGACGCTGGACGGCTTCGGCTGCGCGGGCAAGCCATTGGCCATCCGGGCCGCCGGTGCCATCATCCACTACCTGCGCGAGACGCAGAAGGGAGCGCTGGCGCAGATCGTGGGGCTCAGCACCTACTCGACCACTCGCTTTATGACACTCGACGCGGCCACACGCCGCAATCTGGAATTGACCGAGACGATCCGCGAGCGCAAGACGCGCGGCTCGCTTCTGGGCGTCCTTGACCTGACGCTCACCCCGATGGGTGGACGGCTGCTGCGGGCACGCCTGGCCCAACCCCTGCTCGACCGGGCCCAACTGGAAGCGCGGTTGGACGAGGTGCAGGCATTCTACGAAGACACCATACTCCGGGGACGGGTGCGTGAGACATTCAAGGGCATACCCGACCTGGAACGGTTGACCAATCGGGTGCTGGCGGGCATAGCAGGACCGAGGGACCTCGTCGGCATACGCAAGACCGTGGAGGTCGTGCCTGGGCTCGTGGAGTTGCTGACGCCTCCTGCCTCCTGCCTCGGGCATCTTGCCTCCTCTCTCAATCCCTGCGAGGATACCACTTCCCTCATCGCTTCTGCCATCGTGGACGATCCGCCTGCAAATCTCTCTGCCGGCGGGGTTATCCGGCCCGGCTTCTCCGCCGAACTGGACAGCATCGCTACGGCGGCGCGAGACGCTAAGGCGTGGATCGCCAATCTGGAAAAGGAAGAGCGCGAGCGCACCGGCGTCAAGAGCCTCAAGGTGGGCTACAATAAAGTCTTTGGCTACTACATCGAGGTCACCAAGTCCAACCTGGACGCCGTCCCCGATGACTACATCCGCAAGCAAACGTTGGTCAACGCCGAGCGGTTCATCACGCCGGAGTTGAAGGAATACGAAGCGCTGATTTTGAACGCCGAGGAGCGGCAGGATGAGATCGAGACGCGGCTGTTCAAAGACGTATGCCAACAGGTGGGGGCGCGGGGCAGAGCATTGCTCAAGACGGCGCTGGCGCTGGCGCGGCTGGACGTGGCGGCGGCACTGGCCGAGGTCGCCGTGCGCAACCGGTACGTGCGGTCCGAACTGACGGACGAGGACACACTCTCGATCGTCGCCGGACGCCATCCCGTCGTCGAGCGGACGCTGCAGGACGAGCCGTTCACACCCAACGAGTTGCATTTCAGCGCCGACGAGCGTATCCTGATCATCACCGGGCCGAACATGGCCGGGAAATCCGTATACCTTAGGCAGAACGCCCTCATCGTGCTGATGGCGCAGATGGGCAGCTTCGTGCCCGCCGACCGGGCGCGGATCGGAATCGTGGACCGCATCTTCACCCGCATCGGCGCGCAGGACGAGGTAGCCGCGGGCCAGTCCACCTTTATGGTCGAGATGGTCGAGGCAGCCAATATCCTCAACCACGCCACGACGCGCAGTCTGCTTATTCTCGACGAGATCGGGCGGGGCACCAGCACCTACGACGGCCTCTCCATCGCCTGGGCGGTGGTCGAATACCTGCACAACCACCCCGAGCGGCGGGCGCGTACGCTCTTCGCCACCCACTACCACGAGTTGACCGAGATGGCCGAGCGGCTCCCGGCGGTGCGCAACTACAACCTGGAGGTGGTGGAGGAAGGAGACCGGGTCGTCTTCCTGCACAAGGTGGTACCCGGCGGGGCCGACCGCTCCTACGGCATCCACGTGGCACAGTTGGCGGGCGTGCCACGCCCCGTCATCTACCGGGCCGAGGAATTGCTGGAGCAACTGGAGAGCGGCGAGTTCCGCCCCGGCACCCCCGCGCCGGAGCCCCACCAGCCGGTGCTCTTTGCCGACGAGCACCCGGTGGTGGAAAAGTTGCGGGAGTTGGACATCTCGACGATGACACCACTGGAGGCGATCAACACATTATACGAACTGCAGCGGCGGGTGAGTGGGAAGTGATTATTACAAATCGAAACGCTACTGTAACACAAGTGCAATCATAGGAATGTTGATTCCGAATTATACTTGTGTAGTACACAAGATCGCCAGGAGGAATACAATGGAAAACACCCAGAGAGATACCAGAGAAAACGAGAGCACCGGCACCGAAAGGCAGGGCTCGTGGCTGAGACGCGCCTTCGCCCAACTGCGCATCAAACTCACGCTGCCCTACATATTCCTGGCAGTGGTGATCGCCTTCGCCGCCGCCTATCTGGTCACCTGGCTCATGGCTAGTGCGCTGGAGAACCGTTTTAGGGTCATCCTGCTCGAAGCCGGGAAAACAGCCGCCGACACGGTCGTGTACGTCGAACAGGATCAACTGGGGGTCTGGCGTCCCATCGCCTACACAGAGGGCTTCGCCGAGGCGGTGGCTGAGGGGGATGGAGAGGCGGCAGGCTTGCTGGCCAGCCCGCTGGCCGTCAACGAGTACCTCGATTGCCTGGAGGTGCTGGACGAGAAGGGAAACGCGCTCCTGGTGATGCACTGTCAGCCTGGCGGCGGGCCGACCGACTATGACTTTACCCCCGGCGCCAGCTACCGCGAGTGGGAGGTGGTGCAGAAGGTACTGGCCGGGGAAGTGGACGAGGTCGGCGGCAGGAAAAGCGACAAATATGCTGACCTGATTGAGACAGAGTGGGGTTGGGTCTTTTACACCGCCGGGCCGGTCAAGCTGAAAGGGCAAGTCGTCGGCGCGCTCCTGGTGGGAACGTACCTGGACAACCTGGTGCAGGAGCTCGACAGCACCGCGCAGGCCAGCATCTTGATCTACGCGGGGAGCGGGCCGCCGCTGGCAACCACGCTGGCCCCCGAAGAACTGGATGCGCTGGCGTTGGACGACGAGGAAGCCTACCAGGACATTCTGGCCAACCAGGAGCAATGGGTGTCCCGGCGCGAAGTCGAGGTCGCGGGACAGGAATATGCCCAGGTCTTTGGCGCTTTCGAGGCCCGCCACGGGCAAGACCTGGGCGTGCTCTCCGTGGCCCGGCCGCTTTCCTTCGTCACCGATGCCCGCTACACAACGCGCGGGTCCCTGCTCGTGCTGTTTGGTGTGGCCACAGCAATGGTACTCCTCATCGGCGCGCTGCTGGCCAGCACCATGGTGCGGCGCGTGCGGCGTCTGGCCACCGCTACGCAGAAGGTGGCCCAGGGCGACCTGACCACCCAGGTAGAGTCACGGGGCTACGACGAGGTGGCTTCGCTGTCCGACGACTTTAACTACATGGTGGAGGAACTGCGCGAGGGACGCACGTACCGCGACCTACTGGGCCTGACCGCCAGCCCCGAAGTGGCCGAGCAGTTGCGTGAGAGTGTAGAGGGAGGGCAACTGCAACTTGATGAGGCTCAGTCAACGACCGCCACCATCCTTTTCTGCGACATCCGGGGCTTCACGCGCCTCTCCGAGACTCGAGAGCCCGAGTACGTGATCCGCCTGCTCAACGAGTACCTGAGGGGCATCGTCAAGACCATCAAAGATCACAATGGCGTCATCAACAAGTTCGTCGGCGATGCCGCGCTGGCCTTCTTCGGCGTCCTGCCAGAGGCCCGGCCATCCGGAGAGAGCGCGCAGGACGCCGTCGCCGCGGCCCTGGCAATGCTGGATTACCTGGAAGAATTCAACCGCCTGCGTCGCGAGCAGAACGAGGAGCCACTGCGGATTGGGATCGGCATCAACACCGGTCCCGTCGTGGCGGGCATGGTGGGCTCGGAAGAACGGCTGGAGTACACCGTCCTCGGCGATACCGTCAACGTCGCCCAGCGGCTGAGCGACCTGAACAAGGAGTATCCGGAGCACGACGTGTTCGTCAGCGCCGATACCTACCGTGGGTTGGACAAAGCCTTGAAGGACAGGGCTGTGCACATGGGCGCAACCAAGGTGAAAGGACGCGTTGCCCCGGTGGATGCCTACGCCCTGGTAATGGAGTGAGAGCGATGGAACGAGCAATGGGTTGCGCGTGGTGGTTGTTCGCCGTGATGATGGTCGCGTTGGGGCTGTTAGGGGTTGCGCTGGCCGTCAACCTGGCACTGCTGCCCCGTTGGCCCTCCGCCTACGAGGACAGCCTGGCATCGGAATGGAGCGCCGACTACAGCGCCGAGCCCGACGAGGTGACACTCCTGGCACCGGTGATGCCCGAGTTGGTGTTCGACGTGCTGGAAGAAGAAGGGCAACCAGGAGCCCCACTACTGGAG
>CAZMOT010000047.1:0-22695 GCA_964568065.1 uncultured Anaerolineales bacterium | reverse complement strand
AGACTGGGCATCGTCGCGTCGGGAGTGGCGGCTTCCTACCTGGAGGAGGGATTTGAGATCGCGCGCAGTGCAGCGGCGCAGTTCGGGTTCGAGCGGGACGCGGTCTCCGTGCTGCGCGTGGCTGCGACCAACCCGTTCCCGGCGGCAGAGGTGCAGGCACTGCTGCGTCACTGCGACACCATCCTGGTTCTGGAGGAACTGGAACCACACCTGGAGAGGAGTATCTACGTCGAGGCCCATCGGCTCGGCTTCGAGGGCCGGATCATCGGCAAGCTGGACGGCTCCCGACCGTCTGCGGCCGGCCTCAGCCGGGTCGGCGAGTATGGCGTGAGACAGGTGGTGCAGGGCATCGGCGCCGCGTTGGATCTTTCGCTCCCGGAGGATCTGTTCCAAGGAGTTGGAGCAGAAGAACTGGCGGTCAAAAGGCCGATCACTGTCTGCGCCGGTTGTCCCCACCGGGGGACATTCATGGCCATCAATCAGGCCATCAAGAAGCTGAAGCTCAAGAAGAATGAGGTGATGGTGACGGGGGACATCGGCTGCACGATCCTGGGGATGAACCCCCCGTTCCACACCGTCTGGAATGAGGTCGCCATGGGGGCCAGCATCGGTCTTGCGCAGGGATACGTCTACAGCGGAATCGAGACGCCGGTCATCGCCACCATCGGGGATTCCACCTTCTTCCACGCTGGCGTTCCTGGCCTGATCAACGCCGTCCAGCATCAGGTTCCCTTGACGTTGATCGTCATGGACAACGGGTGGACCAGCATGACGGGTATGCAGGTCAACCCCGGCACGGACGAGGCCTTTCAGCAGCCCGGCAGCCGCAGGGTAGACCTCGCCGAGATCATCCCCGCGCTGGGGGTGGAACACTTCTTCGTCATTGATCCCTTCGAACTGGACGAGTCCGTCGCCACCATCCAGAAATGCCTGACACTGCCGGGGGTCAAGGTGGTGCTCTCGCGCCAGGAATGCGCCATCCAGGCCCAGCGGCGAGGACTCGAAGCGGGAAAGGTCCAGGTGGTCCCCGAGAACTGTAACCTGTGCAAGCTGTGCATCACCGTCACTGGATGCCCTGCCATCGGCATTGGAGAGGATACCATCGTCATTGATTCTGCCCTGTGCTATGGCTGCGGCCTGTGTGCCCAGGTCTGCAAACTTGAGGCAATAGAGAGAGTGAGAGTGTGACATGAACCACGCATCACGTTTCACGTACGACGTCTTTCTCGTAGGGGTTGGCGGCCAGGGTGTCCTGACCATGGGCGACCTTATCACCGAGGCGGCCACCCATCAGGAGATTCCGGTCAGTTTCTACCCGACGAAGGGCATGGCCCAGCGGGGTGGGTTTGTCAAGGTGCAACTTCGGCTGGGCTGTCAGACGGTCGGTCCGAATATCCCGGAGAAGGGCGCTGATCTGGCGATCGCGATGGAGGTATCCGAGGCGCTCAAGGCGGTGCGCTTCATCAAGCCCAGCGGGGATTTTCTCCTGTTCGGCCACGTCTGGGCGCCGACGGCCGTGATGCTGGGCAAGGCGGAGTATCCCACGCTGGATCAGGTACAGGAGCAGGTGCAAGAAGCAGGAGGCAGGATGCACTACCTTGACCCCGGCAGTCTGCCCCTGTATCAGGATGTGCCTGTCCCGGCCAACGTCTTTGTGCTGGGCGCAGCCGTCGGACGCACAGGGCTTGGGGAAGTGCTAGACCCGTCCGAGGTGGCGCGCACCGTGCAGAACCGGTGGAAGAAGGGTGCAGAGCGCAACTCCTTTGCGTTCCAGGCGGGGCTAAAGGCCACGGCGCAGCGATGAGGTGGACATGGTCGTCCATGCAAAGCCTTTTCTACCCCCGAGGGGTGGCCGTCGTCGGCTCCACATCGGAGGGCAAGATCGGCTACGAACTGATTCGCCAGATTCTGGATGGCGGCTATCGGGACGTCTTCGCGGTCAACCCCAAGGCGCAGGGGGTTTTCTCTGTGCCGGGATACGACGCGGTGGCCAGAATTGAGCGTCCGGTGGACATGGTCGTCATCGTATCGCCGACCCCGACGGTGCCGGGCGTGCTGGAGGATTGCGGTCGGGCCGGCGTCGAGGCCGCGGCGATCATCACGGCAGGGTTCTCCGAGGTCGGCAACCACGCGGGAGAGGTCGAGATCAAGCGGGTGGCCGATCAATACGGTATCCGGTTCATCGGCCCCAATTGTGCCGGCCTCTTGAACACCAGCCACCATCTCTACCCAACGCTGGAGAGCAGGCCGCCTGCCGGAGGGGTGGCCGTCGTCGCCCAGAGCGGCGCTGTAGGAGGCGTCGTGATGGCCTGGGCGAAGGAGTTCGGGCTGGGCATCTCCAAGTTCGTGAGCTATGGCAACGGCACTGACCTGAATGAGATAGAACTCTTGCAGTACCTGGCCGACGACGCCGAGACCAAGGTGGTGGCGCTGTACATCGAAAGCGTGACCAATGGGCGGGAGTTCATGCGGGCGGTGCAGGAGTGTACCGCCCGCAAACCCGTGGTGGTCATCAAGGCGGGACGCACCCAGTCGGGGCAGCGGGCGACGCTCTCGCACACCGGCTCGATGGCCGGCGCTGACGCCGTCTACGACGCTGCCTCGCGGCAGTGTGGCGCTGTCCGCGTTCACACCATCGAGGAGATGTTCGATCTCTGTAAGGGCTTCCTCTACGTGCTGCCCTTGCGAGGAGCCTGCCCTGAGCCTGTCGAAGGGCTCCGGGTCGCCATTGTGACCAACTCGGGCGGCCCCGGCGTGCTGACCGCAGACTGGGCCGAGGAGGTCGGCCTGGAGGTGGCCGAGCCCAGCCCTGCGTTGAAAGAGAGGCTCTCCGAGTTCCTGCCCGCGCAGTGCGCGCTCAAGAATCCCATTGACCTGACGGTGGAAGGGACGGAGGACGGATACCGAAAGACGCTGTGTGCAGTGCTGGCGGAGTACGACGCGGCCCTGGCCCTGAACGTTGCCACACCTTATCTCGACTCTGTGCCCCTGGCCCGGGGGGTCTGCGACGCCGCAAGGCAGAGCGACAAGCCGGTGGTGGCCGCTTTCCTGCCCAGGCAGATCGTGACCGAGGCAGTCACCTATTTGCAGGAGCACGGCATCCCCAACTTTGCCACCGGCGAACGGGCCATGACGGCACTGGCGAGGATGGCCAATTATGCAGAGGAGCAGAGGAGCAGGGGAGCGGAGGAGCAGGGGAGCGAAGGAGCAGGGGAGCAGCGGAGGTTGCCTGGGGACGGGCCGATGCTGGAACCGGAGGCGATGGCCTGGTTGCGGGAGAACGGCATCCCGGTGCCCGACTTTCGCTTCGCCGCGACTCAGGGAGAGGCAGTGCAGGGCTGCGGCGAGATCGGCTATCCCGTGGTGATGAAAGTGGTCTCGCCGGACATCCTGCACAAGTCGGAGTGGGGCGGGGTGATCCTGGACATCCGCGACGACGGGGCGGCCATGGACGCTTTCGAGACGATTCGGCGGGCCGCCGAGGGCAAGGACTTCCGGGGCGTGGTCATCTACCCGATGATCCGGGGTGCGCAAGAGGTGTTGCTGGGACTGTCGCGCGATCCTCAGTTCGGTCCCGTGGTCGCCTTTGGCCTGGGCGGTATCTACACCGAGGTCTGGCGCGACATCTCCCTGCGAGTAGCTCCCGTGGATCGCGCCGAGGCAGAGCGTATGATCCGGGAGATCAAATCCTTTCCACTGCTTCAGGGGGTCAGGGGACAGGAGCCCCGCGACCTGGACGCTTTGGCGGACGTGCTGGCCAGCTTTTCCCAGCTCCCCTTCCGCTATCCCGGTATCGGCGAGATAGACCTGAACCCGGTCTTTTTGCTTTCGCAGGGGTTGGTGGTGGGGGATGTTCGAGTGATACGTCAAGATAACATAGGGAACTGCGTTCCAATGACAAATGACTAAAAAGCGGCTCAACATTCTGAATGTTATTCCGAATCCGAGGGCAATAATGACATAAAGGAGTAAGTGAAACCAATGACGATACACGTCAAACCACAGCGTGGCCTGGATACCCTGAAACCCTACGTGCCCGGTAAGCCCATCGAGGAGGTACAAAGGGAGTACGGTCTCAAGGAAGTGATCAAGCTGGCTTCCAACGAAAACCCGCTGGGCCCATCGCCCAAGGCGCTGGCCGCCATAGAGCAGGCGCTTCCTACTCTGAATCTCTACCCGGACGCGCAGAGCTATCATCTGCGACGTGCGCTTGCCGAGCACCTTGGGGTTGAGATGAAGCAAATAGCCGTGGGCAATGGGGCAGACGGCATCATCTTGCAGACCGGCATGGCGTATCTGGAGGAAGGAGACGAGGTCATCGTCAGCCGTTCCTCCTTCCCCATCTACGACAAAACCACCCACACTATGAGGGCGACACTCATCAAGACGCCCTTGAAGAGCTATGGCGTCGACCTGGAGGCAATGGTGCAGGCGATAACCGACAGGACCAAACTCATCTTCGTCTGCAACCCTAACAACCCGACCGGGACGATTGTCACGGCGGACAAGGTGGATGCCTTTATGAGCCGTGTGCCCGACCACGCGCTGGTGATCTTTGACGAGGCGTACTATGAGCTCGTTGATTCTGACCAGTTCCCAGACACCCTCAAGTACGTCCGGGAAGGCCGAAGCAACGTGATGACGATACGCACCTTCTCCAAGATCTATGGGTTGGCCGGCATCCGCCTGGGGTATGCGATCGCCACGCCAGAAGCCCTGGCCCCGCTGTTCCAGGTCAAGGGGGTGTTCGAGGTCAACCTGCTGGCGCAGGCCGCGGGCATCGCCGCGCTGGAGGACAAGGAATTCCTCAACAAGACAGTGGAAAGCAACCGTGCCGGGCTGCGCTACCTGTACGGCGAGTTCAAACGATTGGGGTTGAACTATGTCGAAAGCCACACCAACTTTGTCCTGGTCGAGATCGGCCCGCGGGCGGCGACGGTCCAGCAGCGGCTACTGGAGAAAGGCGTCATCGTGCGGCCTTGCACTGGCTACGATCTGCCCGACTTTCTTCGCATAACAGTGGGCGACGAGGCCCAAAATGTCCGGTTGATCGAGGCACTTGAGGATGTGCTCTAGGTTTGATCGGTTGTGCATGACGGGCTTCTCTTGCTGAAAGTGATGCCTGCCGGCGTAGCCGCTCTCTTCTAGGTTCAGAGTGGTTCATTAGGTCCAAGGGCCAATCCTCCCGCAGGTTGCTCTTCGAATTCTTCAGGCGAACGGTCAACTCAAGAAGCAAGGATTTTCCCATTTCGGGCGCTTAGAACCTGCGTATTGGTTCGAATGAGCATTGTCGCCCGCTCATCCAGCGACTTGCATACCCCCGTGGCGTGGCTGTGCACCAGGTTACGCTGCAATTCGACTACCTGCTCCAGGGACCAGGGGTATGCTGTGGTCCTCGAAACCCCGAAGCCGGTGGTGACACCGTAGGCCACCTCACCACGGTCCAGCAGGTGCTCGATCCCCTCGCGAGACCAGCGGGTGCGTGGTAGGACTTTGGGAACCAGCCTGACCGGGCGACCGTCAGCGATGGCTACCACGTCCTCGCTAGTCAGACTCTCGCCGTCGAGCACGATTGCAGATTCAATTTCTCCTCTAGTCACAGAGAGGATGCCCGAGGTTAGGCGTCCGTCAAACGATTACGAGTCCGAATCAGCATTCAACTTTCAGGTCTGTTGTGGTATAATGTCAACCAGACCGGGGGGATCGGGTGGGGTAGAGAGCAAACGTCCAGAGGCAGCAAGAGGCCGTCGCCTGGGGACGGCGACGAAGTTCATCGTCGTGCTGGTTGCAACTCGCCGACATTAAGAGGTGAATAATGAGCACACCCTACCGCATTGCAGTTGTGCTACTCGTCTTCCTCCTGTTGATAAGTGCGGGTGCTATTGCACTTGCTTCTACCCCGGCAGGACAGGATGAAAAGAGATCTCCCCAACAGAGAGGAGAGCCGGGCTGTTCTCCTCTCGACGGGGAGTATGCCGGATGGAGGGAAGGGGCCGCAGTTCTCTCGCCACCGTGGCAACGCCCTACCCCTGAACCAGAGGGGGGGATTGAGAGGGAGTCTCCTCCTACCATTGAGCCGGAACTGCTGCGGGCGCTGCTGGAGGCAGAGTCCGCAGAGAGCCGCTATTTTCGCGTCATCGTCCACCTGCGCGAGCGGGCCGATCTTGAGGCGGCGGCCGGTGGTGCGCTGAGTGCGACTGACGCTCACTCCCGTGTCGTCTCGGCGCTGCAAACCACTGCCACCCGTTCCCAGGCCCTGCTGCGGGCCTACCTGGAGGGAGCGCAATCCTCCGGCAGGGTCAAGTCCTACACACCCTTCTGGATCGTCAACGCCGTCACCGTACACGCCGATCGTGATACCGTTTTCGATCTGGCCGCCCGTCCCGAAGTTGCCGCCGTGCATCTCGACCACTACCGTCGGTGGATCACCTCCGAAACCCGCAATCTCGAATCCCGACCAGGCCAGTATCCAGCGTCCGGCATCGAGTGGGGTGTCGCTCGCATCCGCGCCGACCAGGTCTGGGCCTCCCTCCACATCTCTGGCACTGGGGTCGTCGTGGCGGGGATGGACACAGGGGTGGACTGGCTCCACCAGGCGCTGCAGGCCAATTACCGGGCCTATAACCCCCACGGCCCGACCAACCATACTTACAGTTGGCACGACGCCACCGGCGGTGGAGCGCTTTACCCGGTGGACGGACACGGCCACGGCAGCCACACGGTGGGCACCATCGTCGGGCAGGACGGCATCGGCGTTGCACCGGGGGCGCGGTGGATCGCGGTCAGAGTTCTGAACAGTCAGGGCTACGGCTACGACTCCTGGATTCACGAGGGCTTCCAGTGGCTTCTGGTTCCCGGCGGCGACGTGACCACAGCCCCCGACGTGGTCAACTGTTCCTGGGGCGATGACAATGGCTCCCTGACCACCTTTCAGCCCGATCTGCAGGCTCTGCGGGCTGCCGGCATCTTTGCCGTCTTTTCCAGCGGGAACGATGGCCCCGGCGTGGGCACGGTCGGCTCACCCGCTTCTCTACCGGAGGCCTTCGCCGTCGGTGCCACCGACTCCGACGATGAGGTACCCTCCTCTTCCAGCCGTGGCCCTTCCCCCTGGGGAGAAGTCCGCCCCCACGTGGCCGCGCCTGGGGTGAACGTGCGTTCCAGCCTGCCGGGGGGCGCTTACGGCACGATGAACGGCACCTCGATGGCCGCCCCGCACGTCTCCGGCATCGCGGCTCTCCTGCGCTCGGTCAGCCCGACGCTGAGCATTACGCATACTGCTTTCTTGATTACCAGCACCGCCGTTCCCCTGGGCGCTTTCCTCCCCAACAACGACAGCGGCTGGGGCCGGGTGGACGCCTTTGCCGCCGCCGTGGCGCTGGCCCGACCTGGCTTCATCACCGGGACGGTGACCCGCTCTGGGGATGGAGTGTCTATCGTCGGAGCAATGGTTGCCGCCATCCCTCACGGGGGTGGAGGTGGGGGGACGGCCACGGCCGACGACGACGGGAACTACCTGCTGGCGCTGGCTCCCACTGTCTACGATGTGACTGGGTCTGCCTTCGCTTACAAACCGGCCACGAAGTGGGGGGTCGTGGTGACGACCAACACGACGAGCGTGGAGCACTTCTCTCTCGAGCCGCTGCCCGCCGGTACCTTGCGCGGCCAGGTCACCAACGCGACCACCGGCATGCCGGTCACTGCCACCATCACCGCGCTGGATACCCCGCTTGAGGTCACCGCCAGCGCCTATGAGTTCGCCCTCCCCGTCGGCACGTACACCGTCCGCGCTCGCAGCCTGGGTTATCGGATTGTCACCGCTACCGTGGACGTCATCACCGGGCAGGTCACTGCCGCCGACTTTGCCCTCACCCCTGCCCCCACCATCTTGCTAATGGATAGCGGTGCCTGGTACTATGGCAGCCAGGCCAACTACTTCCGTCAGGCTCTTGACGACCTGACTTACACCTATGACGAGTGGTCTATCAAGCACCTGCCCGACGAGGTGCCAACCGCCGCTGATCTGACCCCCTATGAGGTAGTGGTCTGGAGCGCGCCAGAGGATTCCCCCGGTTACATTGGCGCGCAGGGTGCTATCACCGGATACCTCTCCTCCGGCGGGTGGCTGTTGCTGACAGGCCAGGACGTGGGCTTCTGGGACGGGGGCGGAACGGCGGGTTTCTGGAGCGCTTACTACCGGGACTACCTCAAGGCCCGCCTCGTCCGCGACAACGCGCGGGCGTGGGTTCTGGAGGGGCTGGGGGGTGACGTCTTCGCCGGCCTGACCATCACCATCACTGGCGCCGGCGGGGCCAATAACCAGGACTTTCCTGACGAAATCGGTGTGGTCGACCTCGACGCTGCTACGCCTGTACTGACCTATCAGGAGGATGGCTGCGGCGGGATACGGGTAGGCACTTGCTTGGACTACCGTGTCATCTACCTCTCTTTCGGCTTCGAGGCCATCGATGACCGGGCCGCCCGTCGAGAGGTGATGGGCCGAGCTTTGGATTGGCTGACCTCACCGCTGCCCACCGTCGGGGTCGAACTGAAGCCCACCTCTCAACTGCGCGTTGAGCTGCCCGGCTCCATCGTCACCCACACACTGCGGGTGCGGCACGTAGGGCAGGCAGGTGCCACCGATACCGTCAGTCTCTCGCTCGACGGTGCGTCCTGGGTTACCCAACTCAGTGCTCAGTCTCTCTACCTGGCCCCCTGCACATCGGCCACCGTCGTGGTGAGCGTCACTGTTCCCTCTACCGCCAGGTGGGATGCGCGGAACGTGATCACTCTCACCGCTCGCTCCTCCCTTTCTGCCACCCTGGCCCAGACCGCCATCCTCACGTCCAAGGCTCCCGCTCCCATCCTGCTGGTGGACGACGACCGCTGGTATGCCCAGGAGGCCAAATACGAAGCAGCGTTGACGGGCGGTGACTTCCTCTACGATTACTGGCACACCGGGAGTACTCACGACAAACCACCGGAAGGAAGCCCTCCGTTGGGTGTATTGCAGCGCTACCCCATCATCGTCTGGTTCACCGGCTACGACTGGTACGCGCCTGTTACTGCCGAGGAGGAGGAGACGTTGGCAAGCTATCTTGACGGCAGTGGGCGGCTATTCCTTTCCTCTCAGGACTTTCTCTACTATCACCACGATGATCCCTTCAGTCGGGACTATCTGGGGGTACTGACCTACACCGAGGACATCACGCCGACGTTGGCACAGGGGGTGCCGGAGAACCCCATCGGCGAGCGGTTGGGCCCCTACCCGCTGGACTACCCCTTCCGCAACTGGTCGGACGCGGTCGTTCCCACGCCCGGCACCGCCGTTCCCTTCCGCGATCAGGAGCGCCGTCCCATTGCACTGGCGCAGCAGGAGGGTGACTATAGGACGGTCTTTTTCTCCTTTCCGTATGAGACGCTACCTGAGGAAGCTCGGCCGGTGGTGATGGAGCGAATCGTGGGGTGGCTGAGTTGGCTGGGCAGCTCGACCTTCGCCGCCGACCGAGGCGCAATCTCCGGCAGTGACACACTCACCTATACTATCACCCTGCGCAACGACGGCCCCGCGTCTGTGACTGGTTCAGTCTCCAACACGCTGCCGGTCAGTCTCACTCTGATCCCCGGCAGCCTGACCGGCCCCGCTACCTACGACCCGACCACGCAGCGGTTCTCCTGGCAGGGACCACTTGGGCCGGGGGCGGCGATCACCTGCACCTACCGGGTCACCGTGGCGGCTGGCCTCCCCGCCGGCACCCTCATCGCCAACGTTGCCTGCCTGGGGTTGGAGGATCAGGGTGTGCGCTTCCACCGCGCCGCCGTGGTGCGGGTGGATGCGCCGGACCTTTCCCCTTCGACATTCCGCTGCGACCCGTCCTCTGCCCGGCCCGGCAGCGTGGTCACCTGCACGCTGGCAGTCGCCAACGCTGGCTCCGGAGATGCCTTCACGGCGACTGTCACCAACCTCCTCCCGGGGGATGCCACCTTGATCCCTGGCTCCCTGGCCTGGGTGGGTGGGGGTGCGGCGGAAGCCTTGATCGGGACGGTGCGCTGGACCGGCCCTCTGAGCACCGGGAGTTGGGTGACCCTGACCTACCGGCTCATCCTACCCAACGACCCCGTCCATCCACCCTTGTATAGTGCAGCCTTTCTGGAGGATGGGGTGGGGGAGGCGTGGGAGCGGGCGACGTGGGTCATCTTGGATCCGTGGCGGTCCTACCTGCCGGTGATAAACAAGAACTACTACGCGCCGCAGTGAGTGTACTTGCCGATGGTGATGAGAGACAGGGCGTGAAGTTTGGGGGCGACGGGAAAGCGGGCGGTTCACGTCGAGAAGACGTCGGGAAGTTGCAGGGCAGGCGCAGGAGTGACGTTGGAGAGCATCGGGCGGAACATGCTATAATCTGTTCAAGATCGGTGATCCTCAACTCCACGCGATAGGGGGTGTATGATGAATCACTCAACTCGTCCTCTCTTTTGTTTCTGGCTACCCTTCGCCATCGGCCTGGCAGCCGTATGCGGGCTGCTTCTCGCGGTCAGCCCGACCGCTGTTGCCTCACCTCCAAAGGAGCAGCCGACTGATGCCGTCGTCCTGTGGCTTGTGCCTCCTGAGACGTCGCCTGCGCCAGATTCTTGGCCGCTGGCCGTGGAGGCACATCAGGCTGGCTGGCAGGTGCAGAGCGTGGTCGTCGAGGAGCGGCTGGCGGCGCTGAAGGCCCAGGGGCACATCGGCGACTTCGAGCCTCTGTCAGGCGGCGTCGGCTTCACCGTCACCACGTCGGCCGGTTTGCCGCCAGAGGTGTGCCGTTGGATTGAGGTGGCCCGCGTCACCCCGCTGGATGAGGTAACCCCGGAGGCGCTCGCGGCCTGGTGGCAAGAGGGGCTGGACACCGCAGGTGCGGAACGGCCTGCCTTGTTGAGCACCCAACAGGTGACCACGCTCACGCTCAACCTGGGGCTGCATAGCCGTCTGATTAGCGGTTCTGCACCTCAGCTAGAATCCATCGCGCTGAGCCTGATCCGCGACGACGAGGTGATCGCCAGCAGCACGGCAATGCCCTTTCCCGGCGTCAGCGGCGTCTACCTCTACGCTGCTACACTCTATGAGACGCACTGCGGAGGTATAGGAGGTGGCGGAGGGGGCGGCTGCTACTGCTTTACTATCCAGTCCGGCGACATCCTGCAAGCTGTCCAATCCGGTCAGACCGTTTCGCTGACTGTCCCACTTCTCACCGCGCTGGCCGATCAGAACACGGCGATCGTCTATGGTCAGGCCCCTGTGTCGGCGACGTTGGAGGTCTACTTCTACCGCTACGGCAATCCCAGCGTCGCGTATCAGCAGACCGTCACCACCACGGTTGCTGGCGACTACCAGGCCGATTTCAGCAGCCTGACCCAGGCAGCGCCACGTGACTACGGCTACGTCTTCCACACCAACGAGGCCGACAACCACATCTATGCTCGCTACAACGTCCCTTTCCTGTGGGTCGAGGTCGAAAGCGACCACGCAGATGGCGTCGTCGCACCCAGCACGATCGTCACCGCCACGCTTCACGACGACACGGGCGCTCTCCGTGACTCCACCTACGACTGTTCGTCGTCCGACGGTGCGTTTAGCGTTCACCTTTACCCCGGTCCCGAGGTCGGCGACACGCTCGTCGTCACAGCGGCGGGACAGGTCGTGAGCATGACCGTCCCGGCGCTCACCGCCCGCCCCGACCCGAGCAGTGATGTCATCAGTGGCGAGGCCCCACCCGGTGCAGCGGTGCAGGTGGACCTGTACCGGGGGCCGCTGGAGTACGAGTACGACGTTTCCGGTCCGCCATCTGGCGAACCTGACCACACCCTTTCTATCACAGCCACGTTGATGGGCACCTACGCCGCCGACTTCACCGGCCTGGCCGATGTCGTCGCCGGAGACTATGGCGTCGTCTACGTGACCAACGCCACCGGTCACCAGGCTTATCGCCACTTTGCCGTCCCTTTCCTGCAGGCCCGTCTGGGAGAGTATCGGCTGATGGGGCAGGTCAGCGGCAGCCAACGGGTGACGGTCACCGTGTGGGGAAGCAGCGGCGTCCCACGAGACGTGCGCTCCGTTCATGTCTACGACAATGGTTACTTCGATGACTACGATTGGGGGAATGGATTGCGGCTGCTTGCTGGAGACCAGGTGACCGTGACCGCGCAAGATGGCGGGGAGATGGGACTGACGTTGCCCCTGTTGACGGCCGACGCCGATCTTGCGAGTTCGACCGTCCACGGCCAGGCGCCACCCAACAGCTCGCTGCGTGTCGGCCTATCTCGTGCTGGTTACTATCTGGGGGGAGGCGGTCCGCCCTACTATCCCAGTTACGAGTATACCCTCTGGGTGACCAGCACTGCCAGCGGCGTCTACACCGCCGACTTCAGCAGCCTGACGATGTTCCAGCCGGGATACCAGGGGGCCGTTTTCTACGTCAACCCTGAGGGCCACGAGGTCTACCTGGAGTTCGTCGTGCCCATCGTGCGCGTGCAGAGCGGCGGTAACTACGTCGCCGGTGTGCTCCCTGCCGGGTCGGACGCCACCATAACCCTGCGCGACGTATCGGGCCAGGTCAAGGCAACGGTTCCCGCCTGGTCGTACTACGCGGGCTCCTTCGAGGTCTATCTGTACCGGGACTGGCAGCCGGTCATCATCGAGGCCGGGGATACCGTAGAAGTCGTTGTCGGGGAGACACGCATCACTGTCACCGTGCCCACGCTGACGGTGCAGGCTGACCGGGCTACCGACGTCCTCTCTGGTCAGTCGCCGCCTAACGCCCCGCTGGAAGTCATCTGGTACGGCGGCGACGAGTGGGACGGGGAAAGCCATACTTGGATCGTCAGCTCCACGGTGGCAGGCACCTACATCCTCTACTTGAGCGGTGAGGTAGACCTGGAGCGGGGCGACAGGGTCGAGGTCGTGCACACAGATGGGAATGGCAACCAGGTCTGGGTAGCCCGTCATCTCCCTCGTCTCGAAGCGGCGTTGGGAGACAGCTTGGTCTCTGTGTTCGGTCCCCCTTACACCCCCCTGACGTTGACGCTTCTGGGTGTGGATGGTTCGCCGCCCTATACCACGACCACCAACGTCACCACCACGTTGGACGAGTCTGGGAACGCTACGCCGTACTTGCACGATGTCTCCTATGCTCCTGTGCACCTGCAGCCTGGCCAGATGCTGGTCGCCGACTTGGCCGGCGAGGTGATGATAGTAACGCTACCCCATCTGACGGCGCAGGCCGACCCGCAGGCCGACACCGTATCAGGCGAGGCTCCACCCGAGGCACGATTGATGGTCTCTGTCAACTGTTGGTGGGACTATTGGCCGGTCACCGCAACGATCGCCGGTACCTACAGTGCGGACTTCGGCGGTGTGGTGGATATCGGCACTGGCAGCAGCGGCAAAGTCGTCTACCTGCACCCAGATGGCCACCACGTCACGCTAGGTTATGCTGTGCCTCACGTCGCGGTGACATTGGGGGAACCTCACGTCCACGGCGTGGTAGCGGGGCCAGGGGTGGTGACCGTCACGCTGCGCGATGCGGGTGGGGGCATTAAGGGCAGCGGTGTTGGCACTCTCTGGTACGATCACTCGTTCTACGTCTATCTGACCGATGCGCAGCAGGAAATGGTGTCGGTGGCTGGTGGCGATGTGGTCATTGTCGAGACGGTAGGGAGCGTGATGACCTTTATTGTGCCGGTACTGACGGCCTCCTTCGATCGGGAGACGGGAATTCTGACCGGCACCGCGCCGGTGGGCGCGTGGCTCCCGGTTACCCTGGGAGGGGGTTCTCGCCAGGTGCAGGTTGGTCCCGACGAGACGTACGCGATGGACTGGAGCGACCTATCGCCCCGCCCCGGCGCGCACGGCAGTCTGGAGTACACCGATGATGCAGCGAACCGAACACGGCTGCATTTCACCGTTCCCTACTATAATCTCTACCTGCCGGTGGTGATGAGGGATGGGTAGGAGGCGCATCCCAGCTCCCCTACTGTGCAAATACCAGGTAGTTCAGCTCGGCGTAGGCCACGGCCGGGTCGGCCTGCAACTGGGCCAGGATGGCCTCTTCCTGTCCAAGGGGAACTCGCAGCCGCCAGGCTTGAACGGTGGGCAGGAACTCTGCATCAGCCCTATATCTCTGTGACACCGCCTTTGCCTCGACCCCGGGCCGGAAGACGACGATGATCTCGCCGGGAGCGAACGGCGCATCATTCGGTATCTCCCCAGCGTCCGCTGCCCACGGCTGCACTCCCTGACAGACCGGGGAGGAGCCATGCGCGCCTGCGGAGAGGGCCTCGAAAGCGTTGATGCGTCCACAGCCGTAGTACTGGTCCCAGCCTGTCGTGCCCAGGTCGTCGGCGTTATCCAGGATAGCCGAGGCGACCTGGTCGGGCGTGTAGGAGGGATAGCGGGCGCGAACAAGGGCGGCCAGCCCGGCCACGTAGGGCGTGGCCATCGAGGTGCCGCTGTTGTAGCCATACCCACCGCCTCTCAGCGTGCTGTAGATGCTGGACCCTGGCGCGGCGACGCTGACGTGGTTGCCGTAGTTGGAGTAACTGGCGTGGGCATCGCTAGAGGTGGTGGCAGCCACTCCCAAAACGTGCTCGCAATTGGCTGGGAACATCTCCGCGTTCGGCCCGCTACTCCCCCCGTGGTTTCCGGCCGCCGCTATCACCACTACACCCTTCGCGTAGGCGTAGTCCACCGCCTCCTGGACGATGAATGGGCAGGCGTATGGTCCACCCAGGCTCATGTTGATCACGTCTGCCCCATTGTCGGCGGCGTAACGGATGCCCGCAGCCAGGTCGTCCTCGTAACCTACGCCGTCGGCATCCAGCACCTTGAGCGGCAGGATCGTCGCCTCCCAACCCAAACCGGCTACTCCCACCCCATTGTTCGTCGCTGCAGCCGCGATGCCGGAGACGTGGGTACCGTGGCCGTGGTCGTCGGCGGCGACGGCGTCGTCATGGATGTAGTCCCAGTCTATGTCTGTCCGGACCTTGCTGGCCAGGTCGGGGTGATCCAGGTCGGTGCCGGTGTCCAGCACGGCGATGAGAGTGCCTTGGCCGGTGGAGAGGCTCCAGGCTGCCGGTGCGTTTGCCTTCTCCAGCGCCCATTGGTTGCCGTAGTAAGGATCGTTGGGATAGAGAGGGGGCGGCGGTGGAGGTGCGTAGTCGCGCAGGGTGAGGGGGAGGAACGAGGAGGAGCAGTCCACTGTCGTATAGGCATCGGCGGAGGAGGGCCAGGATTCGGTGTTGCCGGCCTGGTCGTGGGCGCGACTGCGGAAGTGATAGGTGTGGCCTGGCGTTCCCGAAAAGGTGGCCGATATGTTTGCAGTGTTGATCTGCCAGTCCTGCCACGCGCCGTCTCCGTCGCGCATCTGCACGTCGTAAGAGGCAATGCCGCTGGTGGCGTCGGAGCCGGACCAGGAGACGGTGAAGGTGCTCGACGATTCGGCGGGGAGAGAGGCTATTTGTGATTGAGGTGGGGTAGTGTCCACGTAAAAGGTGTAGTAGGGAGCATCGCCGGACTGGTTGGTGTCTGTGGGGTTGGTATTATTTCCCACGTCCACGGACGTCACGGCGAAGATGTGCTCTCCCTCCGTGAGCACATCGGGGACGGTAAAGAAGGTGACGTTGCCAGTCCACCAGTCATTGCTGCCGCTGCCCTCCGGCGTCCAATCGTCCACCGCCACGTAGTAGCCCTGGATGCCGCAGCCATTGTGGTTGTCGGCGGCTGGGTCCCAGCGGAACGAGGGCATGGCGCCGTTGGTGTAGGGGCCGCTCCAGCCATCGGGACGGACGTTGCTGGCCTTGTCAGGGGGTACTTTGTCGAAGACAGGGACGTAGGCCGAGTCGTGGATCACGTCTCCATAGGCGACGCGGAACCAGCCGCCCTCCCCCCAATCGGTGTCCCAACTGTTCTTGGCGATCCAATAGCCTCCGCTGTCATCGTAGCCCACCAGGGTGATGGCGTGTCCCCCTTCGTAGATCCCCCCCGAATGGCGGTAGATGCCACTGCTGTATGAGAAGAAGTCGGTGTAAACATCCATCACTGCTTCCACCGGGCCGTAATTGGCGAGGTAGTACTTCACATTGTCGCGCCCGCTGGTAAAGTACCAGCAGTGAATCCTGGTCACCCGGTCCTGCCAGTCTGAGCAGGGAGAACAGGTAGGGTCACCGGTGTGATAGGGAGCGCAGGGCTCGTCCGCCACGCCGGTATCTCGCGTAAAGTTCATCGCGGTGGAAGGAAACCAGCCATCCTCGCAATCTCCTCCGCCGCAGAAGAACAGGTGTTGTTCTGAGAGGTCGGGGGTCTCGTCGGGGTTGTCGTGGTAGATCTCCAGGCGGGATTCCACGGCTCCCAGGGTGCCGAAGGCCACGCAGGAACCGCAATTCTCCTGGTCGCGGATTGGGGTGGTCCAGTCGCCGTCGTGGTCCCGCCAGTCAATAGACGAGGGGAGCGAGTTCCCCCCCCAATGGGGGGGACTGAGGGGGGGAGCGGCACGGGCTGGCAGCAGGGAAAGGAGGGTCGGCTCCAGTGCGCCAGGAGCCAGCCCCAGGAGATGCCGCTGCTCCTGCGGGGAGAGCCGCGAGATGTTGGTCTCCCCTGCCACCCAGCCGCCGCCCGCGGCGTCAATCAGTTGTTGGAGTTCCTCGACTGTGATAGTATCGGGGGACGGTTCCTGCGCGTTCCCCTTGAGAGGAATGAGCAATGTTATCAGTAGCAGCAGCCAGATCGCGGTAGTCTTGTGGGACATGGGATGTTCTTGTCTAGGGCGTGTTTTCGCGCAGTACCAGCGGCAGATGCACGGCGTACACTTCCGGCACGACCCACAATGATACGGGCACTATCCACGGGCTCTGTACCACTTCCGTGGACGATGCGGTGATAGTGATGGTGCCAGTATAGGTGCCGAGGGCGTAACCGGCGGTATCCACGCACACTGTCATGGGCGTGCTCGGCTCTCCCGACGTGGGGCTCACGGTGAAGGTGAGGTTGTGCGTGGCCGTGACCACACTCCAGGTGAAGGGCTGCTCTCCCGTGTTGTGCACCGTCAGCGTGCGGGTCATCACGCCGGGGAGAAGGTCCACATCGGCCATGAGAGAGATGACAGTAGCGGTTTGCATACCCCAGACCTCCCACGAGCGCGTTCGCTTGCTCATTCCTTGCAGCGCGGTGTAAGCCGGGCGTGCGGAGCCATCGGGCTTGAGAACGGCGAACCAACGCAAGGGGTCGCAGGAGTCGTACCAGGGCATGGTGCTAAAGTCCAGGTTGGAGACGATCATCACCTCCATCCAGGCCCAGTTGGCGTCGGCGTAGGCGAAGGCGCGCGTCAGGTAATCGGCCTGTTGTTGGGACGTGACCTGCTGCCAGGAGAAACCGGACGCATCCCAGTCAGGGTCGCATTCCACACCCTCCTCGTCGGAATCGAGCAGCCAGCCAAACTCGGTGGCCCAGACGGGTTTGTCGCCGTCGCCGTGGTTCACCATCACCTGGTAGATGTCCTCAGCGCGGCGGAAGTTGAGAATGCCCGATCCGTAGGTGTCGTCCTCCGGCGCTCCGCCGTAGCCGTAGTTGTGGATACTGATGGCGTCGAAGTAACCTTTCAGCCCCGCGTCGTACATCTGTTGAAGGAACTCTACGTCGTTCATCGCTCGCCCATCAGACGCGCCACCAGTTGGGGCCAGGCCCCCGGCCACGAGGATGATGTTGGAATCGCCAACCTTGGCCCCCTGATAGGCATATTTGACCATCCGTGTGTATCGCCCCGGGTCCACGGGTTGGTAGCCCCACTGGAAGTCCAGATTGGGTTCGTTCCATACCTCCAGGGCCACGCGATAACCATAGCCACAGGCTGCCCGTTTCTGGAGAATGTGAGTCGCAAGCGCCTGGAAGAACGCGCCCCACGCCTCCATCTCGTGGTCCTGGATGGGGGTCCAATCGTTGGAGTCGCGCTCCACTCGCAGGATGAGGCTCAGGCCAGAGGCACATGACTCGTCCAGACGCCAGTCCAGGCTTTCCCAGTTGTAGCTGCCGTCCTTGTTGGGCTCTACAGCATCCCAGTACAGGAAGTATTTGTACCAATCGAAGCCAGCGCCCTTGACCTTTGATAGGTTTCCCGGCGGGTAAGACAGCATGAAGCCGTAACCCAGGTGGGGTGAGGGGGCCGAATCGGCGAGGATAGGAATGGCGGCGGCTGTTAGAAGGAACACCGCCAGGCTGATTGTAATCTCTCTCAGTCTCATATCTTATTCCAATGGTTGAGGGGTGGGAGACAACTATATTATAGCGAGGCAGCGCGGTTTCGGCAATAGGCACATGGTACTATGATAGTAGTGCTGCCAGGGGCGGCACGTGGGACAGCTCCGGTGTCCTCGCACCGGGGCTGTTGTGCGTACGGATAGTGTTTAGGGGACAGATTGTTGTAGCACTTACATTGCAGACCGTGTCTTCCCGGCGTTTCGGCTGATTCCAGCGTGGAAGTTTGCATACCCCAGACCTCCCACGAGCGCGTTCGCTTGCTCATTCCTTGCAGCGCGGTGTAAGCCGGGCGTGCGGAGCCATCGGGCTTGAGAACGGCGAACCAGCGCAAATAGCGCCTCTTGCCTTCATCTTCCCTTAGTGCTACAATATCACCATGTTCAGAAGCAAGCGTAAAACCCCCAGCATAAGGAGTACACTGCCATGCAATCTCCAGTCTCGAATTCCCAGTCTGATTTCCTCCTCCGCGCCGACATGGAGAAAGTCGCGCCGTTTGTAGCCGATCTCATCCATTGGGAGGAGGAGCGCCAGGCCCGCAAGCTCATCCTCATCCCCTCCGAGTCCTCCGCGCCCAAGGCGGTCCGCCAGGCGTTGGGCTCCGTCTTCCAGAACATCTACGCCGAGGGGTATCCCCCGCTGCGGATGACGCGCGATCCCGAGGAGCGGTTGCAGGACGTGGCCTGGCAGTTGGCCTTCTACCGCCGCTACGCCGGCCGGCGCTTCTACAAGGGTGTGGACTACGTCCACTTCGTCGAGTGCCTGGCCCAGCGGCGATGTGCTCAACTCCTCGCCCACGGCTCTCTCCGGCCCGAACACATCCACGTCAACGTCCAGCCTCTCTCCGGCGCGGCGGCCAACCTGGCTGTCTACTGGGCGCTGATGGAACCCGGTGACACGCTGATGGGGCTTGATCTCTTTCAGGGCGGCCACCTGACTCACGGCTCCGAGTTCAACATCTCCGGCCAGCGGTACCGGGTGGTCTCCTACGGCGTGGACCCCAGGACGGAGCGGCTGGACTACGATGCCATCCGGGAGCTAGCGCGCGAGCACCGTCCGAAGGTGATCGTCGCCGGGTACACCTCCTACTCCTGGGCGCCCGATTGGGAGGCCTTCCGCGCCATCGCCGACGAGGTGGGGGCGTATCTGGTGGCCGACATCGCCCACACCGCCGGGATGGCCATTGCCGGGGTCTACCCCAACCCGGTGGGCGTCGCTCACGTGACCACCTTCACCACCCACAAGACCATCTGCGGACCGCGCGGTGCGGTGATCCTGACCACCGACGAGGAGCTAGCCCAGGACATTGACATGGCAGTCTTCCCTGGCGAGCAAGGCGGCCCTCACGTCAACAAGTTTGCGGCGCTGGCGGTGGCCTTCCAGATCGCCCAGACCGAGGAGTTCCGCCAACTTCAACGCCAGATCGTCGCCAATGCCCAGGCTCTGGCGGAGGGGCTTCAGAAGCGCAGCCTGCGGCTGGCCTACGGCGGGACGGATACGCACCTTCTGCTGATTGACCTGAAATCCATTTCTCGGGGCGACCACAAGGGTCGCCCCTACCCGGTGTGGGGAGAGCCTGCCGTCCGCATCCTCGACCTGGCCGGCATCGTGGCCAACAAGAACACCATCCCTGGCGACACGGAGACCTCGCTGGCGACGGGCGTCCGATTGGGCACCCCGTGGATTACCCAGCGAGGGCTGGACGAGGCGGATATGGACCGGCTAGCCGACCTGATCCACCGCATCGTGTCCAACATCCGCCCCTTCGCCTACAACGGCCTCATCGGCACCCTGCCGCGAGGCAAGATCGAGTTGGACGTGCTGGAGGAGGTACGGCGGGGAGTGGCGGCGCTGGCCGAGAAGGCAGGGATTGACTTCGAGTACAAACACAGCGGCTATCCCCACTACTCGACAATGAACAATGAAGCAATTGGGCTGCGGGTGACCGGGTGGCGGGCGCGACAGTTCGTCCAGCAAGTCGTCACTGCTAACGTGGCCGAACTTGCCCCGGGCGCGTCCACAATCACCTACTTGTTGGATCACCACGGACGGCTGATAGACGAGGTGGTGGTGGCGCGGGAGGAGCCGGACAGGTGGGGACGGGACTGCTACCTGATCACCCCCACACCCCAGAACGGTGCTCGTGTGGCCTCCTGGCTGTGGGGTCTGTCCGACGGCTACGTTCTCTTCGATGAGGAGGACGTGTTCCGCAAGGTGGAGGGACCGGTGGTGGTGGAGGAGGAGATGGAGGAGCCGCGGAGCCGGGGAGCAGAGGGGCAAGGGGGCACCGCTGCCGAACTGTTTGTCGCCCGTCCGGGGGCTTTTGACCTGACGAAGCCATATTTCGTCGGGCAGGCACACCTGGCGGAGTTTGCGCCACAGGCAGACAAGGAAGAGTGGCACTGGGAGGAGCCGGAGACTTCCCTCAAGCGCACGCCCCTGTACGAGATCCACAAGGGGATGGGGGCAAAGTTGGTCCCCTTCGCCGGGTGGGAGATGCCGGTCTGGTACACGTCTGTGGGCGAGGAGCACCGGGCGGTGCGGGAGGCGGCGGGTCTCTTCGACGTGGCCCACATGGGGGTCTTTGAGATCGAAGGCCCGCACGCCATCGCCTTCCTGGACGTGGTCTGCTCCAACTATGCCGCCTGGCTGGAGGACGGCCAGTCCTGCTACGCCTATCTGCTCGACCCTGACGGCGGGGTGATTGACGACGTGTTTATCTACCGTCGCCGGGTGGACCTGTGGCTGATGGTGGTCAATGCCTCCAACGAGGACAAGGACTGGGACTGGCTGAACGCGGTGAACGAGCAGCGGGTCGTCATTGATCAGGACCGTCCCTGGATACAGGTGGAAGCGCCAGCGACCTTGCGCAACCTGAAGGACCCGGCTTTGGGAGAGCGAGAGAAGCGAGACATCGCCCTGCAGGGGCCGGCGTCCCTGCCGACGCTGCAGACGCTGACTGACGATCTGGAACTAAAGGCCGCGCTGGCCCGGGTGCGCCGCACCGACCTGATCGAGTGCGAACTGGCGGGACTGCCGCTGGTCGTGGCCCGCACCGGCTACTGCGGCGAGGAGTGGGGGTACGAGATCTTTGTCCATCCCGACGACGCACCCCGGCTGTGGGAGGCGATCCTGGAGGCGGGAAAGCCCTTCGGCGTGAAGCCGGCGGGGTTGGCGGCCCGCGACTCGACGCGCACCGAGGCGGGGCTGCCACTCTATGGTCACGAACTGGCCGGGCCGTTCGACATCTCTCCCATCGAGGCCGGCTTCCCCGGCTACGTCAAGTACCACAAACCCTTCTTCGTCGGCCGGGATGTGCTGCTGGAGCGCGAGGAGAGTCGCGTGCGGGAGGTGATCCGCTTCCGGGTCAACCAGAAAGGTGTGCGCAGGCCACACACGGGTGACCCGGTGGTCAACAAGAAGGGCCAGCACATCGGCTACGTCACCAGTTGCTCTATTGACGCCGAAGGATTCCTGCTGGGGCTGGCGATCGTCGAGAAGCGCTACAACGTCCCCGAGACGGCCATCGCCATCTTCCCCCTGGGTGGGAAGTCGCTTGAGGAGGCGTTGTTGAAGGGCAAGCGAGTGGCGTTGCCGGTGGAGGCGACGGTGCTGACGAGGTTCCCGGAACGAGAAGAGGCACGGATGAGGATGGGAGGGGAGGATTAGCAGATTGCAGATTCGAGATTGCGGGTCTGAGGGAAGGTGTGTAATGACCTACGAGGAGTGGGAAGAGCAAGTTCCAGATGAGTTTCGGAATGATCCACTCTGGAAAATGGAAGCGTACCGCCTGGGGCTTTTCTTGCACAACTTGGCATGGGAAGACTGCGGGCAGATGATGCGAGACCGTAGAGGCCGCGTCATCGCCGATCAACTGATTAGAAGCGCGGGCTCCATCAGCGCAAATATCGAGGAAGGTTTTGGTCGGGGCTTTGGCAAACAGTTCGCTCAGTTCCTGCGTTACTCTCTAGGTTCTGCTCGCGAGACACGAGGTTGGTACTATCGGGGTCACAAACTGTTATCGTCGGAGGTTGCACACAACCAGCAGAAAGGCGCATGCTAGCTACGGGTCGAATTTGCAATCTGCAATCTCGAATTTGCTTGGAGAGTTGCAATGGACAATAGGCCCACAATCTACGTCACCCGCCGCATCCCGGAGGCTGGTCTGCGGATGGTGCGAGAAGCCTGCGATGTCCGTCTCTGGGAAGAGGAATTCCCGCCGCCGAAAGAGGTCATCCTGCGGGAGGTGGCGGACTGCGAGGGGCTGCTCTGCTTGCTGACCGACCCCATTGACGGGGAGATTGTTGCTGCCGGGGAGCGACTGCGGGTGATCAGCCAGTTCGCCGTCGGGGTGGATAACGTTGACCTGGAAACGGCTACGGCGCGAGGAATCCCCGTCGGCCACACTCCCGGCG
>CAZMOT010000046.1:0-22705 GCA_964568065.1 uncultured Anaerolineales bacterium | reverse complement strand
GCCCCAGATGCGCGGGATGGTCCAACTGGCGGCCAACGTTCTCCACCCCCAACCACGCACGGCTCCCGACGTACCGGTGGCCCACGCTGGCGTCAATCCCTTCGGCATCAACGTCTTCCTCCAGAATGAGGTTGAGGAGTGGAAACGAGAGCGCTCGCTGCAGATGATTGCCGACGCTGGCTTCCACTGGATCCGCCAGGAGTTTCCCTGGGAAGATATCGAGATCCACGGCAAGGGCGACTTTGAGGACCGGCGGCACGAACCCCACCGTTCCGCCTGGGAGAAGTATGATAACATCGTGGATCTGGCCGAACAGTACGGCCTGGAGGTCGTCCCCCGACTGAGCAACCCGCCCGCCTGGACCCGCGCGCTGACCGATACCATCGGCGCCAAGCCCCCCCCCGACGACCTGGCCGACTGGGGCGACTATGTCTACACTGTCGTCTCGCGCTACCGGGGGCGGGTGCGCTACTACCAACTGTGGAACGAGCCCAACATCTATCCCGAGTGGGGCGAGCAGCCGGTGGATCCAGAGGGCTACACGCGGCTCCTGTGCGAGGGATACCGCCGCGCCAAGGAGGCCGACCCGGACGCGGTCATACTCAGCGGGGCACTGGCTCCCACCGTCTCGCTTCACCCTGGACCGGGGCCGGCGTTGGGCGTGAGCGACTTTGTCTTCCTCCAGCGCATGTACGATGCCGGCGCTGCCGCTTGCTTCGACGTCCTGGCCATCAACGACTATATGCTCTGGTCTGGCCCCACCGACTGCCGCATGCGGCCGCTCAACATCAACTTTGCCCGTCCGATCTACATCCGCGACATCATGGTCGCCAACGGCGACGCGGCCAAGCCCGTATGGATCAGCGAAATGAACTCCAACGCCGTGCCCAATGATCCGAGTATTCAGGATCGGCTACGCTATGGGATGGTGACGCCGGAGCAGCAGGCACGCTACGCGGTATTGGCCTACCAGCGGGCGATGGAGGAGTGGCCCTGGGTGGGCGTGGTCAATTTCTGGTTCTTCAAGCTGCCCTCCGATGCCGAGCGGAACCAGTCTATGTACTACTTCCGCATGCTTGAGCCGGACTTTACTCCCATGCCGGTCTACGAGGTGATGCGGGAGTACACGGATGGCCTCACCCCGACCCTTTACCCTGGCGTTCACCAGGAGGATCACTGGGCGCTGCAGTACACTTCGGCTTCGCTCAGTGCAGGCGAGGGGGATTGGGAGACAGTGCGCGACGCGACGGCAGTGCTGGGAGCCTACCGGCGGGCGACCACGCCTGGCGCCACGCTGCACTTCACGTTTGAAGGCGCTTCTCTGACGCTGGTGCCCGGCCCGGGTGCAGGCGCGGTCGAGGTCAGCGTGGATGGAGGCGGGGTGCGGCGCATCTCGCTTGACGGGCAACCGGTGCGGCTGGCAAGGGGCTCTGCCCTGAGCCTGTCGAAGGGGTGGCGGCAGAAGCGCCGCGAGGTCACACTGACCGCCGTCGCGGGGCAGGTCGACGTGGATGGGCTCATCATCCAGCAACCCTGGCGTCCTTCACTTTGGCTCGTCCTGGGCATGGCTAGCCTGGGCCTTATCGGGGCTCATGCCCTGACCCGCAAACTGTGTCAGCGACGAAGACAATGAAACGGCACAATCCTTGTAGCCTTAAGGCCACTTGCATCCTGCATCCTGCCCTCCGCATCCTGCTCCTCGCCATCCTGCTTCTAGCCGCCGCTCTGCGCTGCTACCGCCTCGACGCGCAGTCTTTCTGGAACGACGAAGGCAACTCGGCCCGTATTGCCGAGCGGACGCCTGATCTGATCCTGGAGGGGGCCGAGGGCGACATCCACCCACCCGGCTACTACCTGCTGCTCCACTACTGGTGGGCGCTGTTCGGCCAGAGCGAGTTTGCGCTGCGCTCCCTCTCTGTCGTAGCGGGACTGGCACTCGTCGTCTTCACCTACCTGCTGGGCCGCCACGTCTTTGGTGAGGCCACCGGCCTGACCGCAGCCTTCCTGGGTGCGATTTCCCCCTTCGCCGTCTACTACTCGCAGGAGGCACGCATGTACGCCCTCCTGGCCGCTCTGTCTGCCGCCTCCACCCTCTTTGCCATCCGCATTTTGCCCTCCCCGTTTCACGTTTCACGTTTCACGTTTCACGCTTCACGCATCCTGAATCTTGTAGCCTTAAGGCCACTTGCATCCTACGTCCTCACCAGCGCCGCTGGTCTCTACGTCCACTATGCTTTCCCCTTCGTTCTGCTCGTCCATAACATTATCTTCGGCCTGTGGTGGCTGGCCGTGACGCGCCGGTCAGCACACCACTGGCGGTGGCTAGCGGTGTGGGCCGGGGCGCAAGCGGCTATCGTCGTGCTCTATCTACCGTGGCTGCCCACAGCGCTCAAGAGCGTCACCGGCTGGTCGTCCGCCGGGCAGGCGTACGAACTGGGGCCAGCGCTACTGAACGTGTTGCGCATTCTGGCCGTTGGAGACACGCTGCCGGTTGAAGAAGCCGCGGCTGCGCTCGTCGGCTCGGGGTTGCTGCTGTTCGCTGGCTTGTGGCCCGTCCTGCCACCGCGAGTACTCGTGGCGGTGAGCCCCGCCGAAGGACCCCGGCGGGCGGATCGCATGGGCTGGCTCGGCATCGCCAGCATCGCCCTCTATCTGCTGCTTCCCATAGTCCTCATCTTCGCCTTCGATCTCTACAAACCGGAGTGGCTAAAGTTCCTCGTCGTCGTCCTCCCGCCCTTTCACATCCTCATCGCTCACGGTGTTGACAATCTGGCCCGGTGTGTGATCAGACATCGGAGATTGGAGGCTTTGAATTTGCCAATCTCTAATCTCCAGTCTCTGATCTCTATTTTCCTTCTCATTGTTTTCGCCTTCATCACATTCTCCTCTCTTAGCAACCTCTACTTCAGCTCGGCTTACGCCCGCGACGACTATCGCCAGATCGCCGCCGACGTTGCTGCCTCCGTGCGTCCCGGCGATGCTGTCATCCTCAACGCCCCCAACCAGTGGGAGGTCTTCACCTACTACTACCCTGACCGGGACGTCCATCCATCTCCTTACCGGCCCGATCCAGCCAAGGTCAAAGCGTTCCTGGACCCGCTCATCGAGCGCTACCGGCGGCTCTTCGTGCTCTACTGGGGCGACGCCGAATCCGACCCGCAGCGGTTCGTCGAGGCGCGGCTGGCCGCCCACGCTTACAAGGCCGACGATAGATGGTATGGCCGCGTGCGCCTGGCGATCTACGGCGTGGCCCCGCTCCCGGAGGAGCCTACCGTCGCGCTGGACGTTCACTTCGGTGAGAGCATCCACCTGCGCGGCTACACGCTGGCGGGCGCTGCGTTCGTCCCTGACGATGTCCTGCCCGTGACACTGTTCTGGGAGGCGCAGACCCACGTCACTGAACGGTACAAAGTTACTGTCCAGTTGCTCGATGGCGCGGGGCAACTCGTCGCTCAACACGACACGGAGCCCGGCGACGGCCTGGTACCGACCAACACGTGGCAGCCGGGCCAGGCCTTGACCGACCGGTACGGCATCCTCCTCCCTGCCGACCTGCCGCCCGGTCATTACACCCTCGCCGTCGCCCTGTATCACATCGTCAGCGGTGAGCGGTTGGCTGTGCTCTGTGATGGTGAATCGGTGGGTGATCACCTTCTATTGGGCGAGGTTGAAATCGCGGCTGAGCGATAGACGCGCCTACTGTGTAGGCGTTTGCATTTGCCCTGCTTTCCCGCTCGTGTTACAATCAAGCGTTGAGATTCCAAGCGCAATGTGTTGAAAGGAGGAATAGCATAGTGGAACAAGCTTACGATGTCACCATTATTGGTGCGGGGCCGGGCGGCTACGTGGCCGCCATCCGCGCCGCTCAACTGGGGCTGAGGGTTGCATTGGTCGAGAAGGAGCACCTGGGCGGCGTGTGCCTCAACTGGGGCTGCATTCCCACCAAGGCGCTCCTGCGTAACGCCGAGGTCATCTCCCTGCTGCGGCGGGGCAAGGAGTTCGGTTTCACCATCGCAGGGTTTGAGGCGAACTTTGGCGCGGCGGTAGACCGCAGCCGCAAGGTATCCCGGCGACTGGTCAAGGGTACCGGCGCGTTGATGCGCAAGAACGAGGTCAAAGTGATCGAGGGGACCGGCGTGCTGAGGTCGCCCACTGCGGTCGAAGTGGCGCTCAATCCTTCGGCTTCGCTCAGGACAGGCGCAGGCGGCACGCGCACAGTGGAGACGCACAACGTCATCGTCGCCACAGGCGGGCGCGCGCGATCTATTCCTGGCATCACCCCCGACGGCGAGCGGGTGTTGACCTACCGGGAGGCCATCGTGCTGCGCGAGTTACCCGCTTCGGCAGTCGTCGTTGGGGCCGGGCCGATTGGGATGGAGTTCGCCCACATCTGGAGGGCTTATGGTGCTGAGGTCACCGTCGTCGAGATGCTGCCCCACGCGCTGCCGCTGGAAGACGAAGAGGTCAGCAAAGAGGTAGAGCGCGCCTTCAAACGACGTAAGGTGCGGCTGCTGACCTCTACGCGCGTCCAGGGGGTGGAGACGACCGCCGACGTCGTGCGAGTGACTGTGACTGGAGAGGAGGGCGAGCAGGTGCTGGAGGCCGAGCGGGTGCTCATCGCCATCGGTGTGCGGCCCAACAGCGAGAATCTGGGCCTCGAGGAGCTTGGCGTGCAGGTGGAGCGGGGAAACATCGTCGTGGACGAACGCTTGCGCACCAGCGTACCCAGCGTCTACGCCATCGGCGACGTGACCGGGAAGCTACCGTTGGCCCACGTCGCCTCGGCTCAAGGCATCGTCGCGGCGGAGACCATCGCCGGGGCGGAGACCGAGAAGATGGCGCTGAACTACGAGATGATGCCGCGCTGCACCTACTGCCAGCCGCAGGTGGCTAGCTTCGGCCTCACCGAAGCGCAGGCGATCGAGCGCGGGCACGAGGTCAAAGTGGGCAGCTTCCCCTTCCGCGCCAACGGCAAGGCGCTGGGGCTGGGTGACTACGAAGGCTTTGTCAAGATCGTGGCCGATGGGGGCAGCGGCGAGATCATGGGCGTCCATCTCGTCGGCCCAGAGGTGACAGAGTTACTGCCCGAATTGGTGCTGGCCCGCAACTGGGAACTGACGCCGGAGGAGATCGCGCGCACCGTGCATGCCCATCCCACGCTGAGCGAGGCGCTGATGGAGGCCGCACACGGGGTGTTTGGCGAGGCGATCCACATTTGACCTGTCTACCCGATTACCACATCCACACCCGCTTCTCGAGCGACAGCGAGACCACGATGGCGGCGGCCTGCGAGGCGGCCATCGCCCGCGGTATGAGCGAGATCGCCTTCACCGACCACGCCGACTTTGGCCCCGCCGACCCACCCGGCTACTTCCGCCCTGTCGAATACCTGGCCGAGATCGAGCAGTGTCGCGCCCGCTACGGCCACCGGCTGACCATCCGCGCTGGGATGGAGATAGGCGAGCCGCACATCTTCCTCGAGGAAGCCAAGGCCGTGCTCACTGCAGGCGAGTTCGACTTCGTTCTGGGCTCGGCCCACTACGCCGACGGGATGCAGGTTGCCTGGAAACCGGCCTTCTTCGAGCAACCGTTGCACCAGGCCTACGAAGCCTACTTCCGGCAAGTGGTCCGCCTGGCTGCGGAAGGGGACTTGGACGTGCTGGCCCACCTGGACCTGGTCAAGCGGAATGCACGCAAGTTTGGCAAAGCCTACGACGGGCCAGGCCCTTACGCGGATATGATCCGCACCGCGCTCCGCTCCATCGTCGAACGGGGCAAGGGAATCGAGATCAACACCTCCCCGCTGCACTGGGGACAGCCGGAGCCCTGCCCGTCATTGGAGATATTGCGCTGGTACCGCGAACTGGGCGGCGAGATCCTCACCTTCGGCTCCGACGCTCACACCGCTGACGACATCGGGTCATGCTTCGACACAGGGCTGGAGCTGGCGCAGGCGGCGGGGTTCACGCGGCTGGCAAAGTTTGAGAAGAGGCGGGTGATATGGATGGGGATATGATTGCTGTAAGTGGTTCCTGCTTGACGCCGACATGCCCCGCTCCAGCGCCGTCGTTCTTGCCACAACCCGCAATCCGCCGCATACTCCCCATGTTGCAAAGATCGGTGGAAAAGAGTGAGCATGAGTGTCCTGCGTATCTCCTCAATAATTCGGGGCATACTTGGAGGCTCTGCCGATCCCACGAGGTCAAGGATCTGCTCATCATAACCGTCTACGCACGGGAGGTGGAGCGATGATGTGCGAGTTTTGTGGTGGTGAGACGATCAGCAAGAAGATGCGCAAGATTCACTGGTTTCAGGGGAGGCTCTACATCGTGGATGACGTGGAAACCGAGGTTTGCCGGGAATGTGGCGAGCGTTACTATCACGCCACGACGTTGGATGCTATGGACGAGTTGTTGGAGTCGGGCTGCCCCGTCGTCAAGGAACAACTCCAGGTTCAGGTTGTTGGGATGCCGGCCTGAGCATAGAGGCGGCGGG
This sequence comes from uncultured Anaerolineales bacterium, assembly GCA_964568065.1. Classification (GTDB taxonomy): domain Bacteria; phylum Chloroflexota; class Anaerolineae; order B4-G1; family B4-G1; genus CAZMOT01. Next base: position 16,210 of record CAZMOT010000046.1, on the reverse strand, counting down.
CGTTTTGCCTTGGGCCTGCGGGGAGCGTGTGCGGCCCGCAGACCATCACTGTCACGGCGACGAACAACTAGGGCACGATTCCTGGCACGCACGTCATTGCCATCAGCAACAGGGTTTACCTGCCGCTTGTCCTGAGGTAGTCGAAGGGCTGGTACTGCGCAGACATCAGTAGCCCGGAATGATCCGGCAACAAAATGGGGCGACCTCAAACAGGGTCGCCCCGTTATCGTACTCAACGAAAGCACTACGCCTGCGCCCGCTGCCACAGCGCCTCCGCCAGGCGTGATACCGTCATGCCGCCTGCCGCATCCAATTGCCAGGAGCTATGGGTTGTGATAGAATTGCGCACGTTGCAGTTTAGGCTGTCGCGAGGCTGAGGGCTTGGCCAGGAGCGACAGTCTGATTAGTAAAGACTGAGGAAGTGAATAATGGCTAAAGTTACCCCTCGTGGTGAGGATTATTCCCGTTGGTACACCGACGTCATCCAGATGGCCGATCTGGCCGACTACGCCCCGGTCAAGGGCTGCATGGTGATCAAACCCTACGGCTATGCGCTGTGGGAGAACATCAAGGCCGGGCTTGACCGGCGCTTCAAAGCCACCGGTCACGTCAATGCCTACTTCCCTCTCTTCATTCCGCTGAGTTTCATCCAGAAAGAGGCGGAACACGTGAAGGGTTTCTCACCCGAACTGGCCATCGTCACCATCGGTGGGGGCAAGGAACTGGAGGAACCGCTGGCCGTGCGGCCTACCTCGGAAACGGTCATCGGCCACATGTACGCCAAGTGGATCCAATCCTACCGCGATCTGCCCCTGCTGATCAACCAGTGGGCCAACGTGGTGCGCTGGGAGATGCGAACCCGTCTGTTCCTACGCACGATGGAGTTCTTGTGGCAGGAGGGACACACGGCCCACGCCACTGCTGAGGAGGCGCAGGAAGAGACGTTGCGCATGCTCGATGTCTACACAGAGTTCGCGGTCGAGGACGCTGCCATCCCCGTCATTCCCGGCCGCAAGAGTGAGAGCGAGAGATTCGCCGGTGCGGTAAACAGCTACTCCATCGAGGCGATGATGGGAGATCGCAAGGCGCTCCAGGCGGGCACCAGCCACTTCCTCGGGCAGAACTTTGCCAAAGCGTTCGACATCAAATTCCTCGACGAGAGCAATGAACTCCAACACGTGTGGACGACCAGTTGGGGCCTCAGCACGCGCATGGTGGGAGCGGTGGTCATGGTGCATGGGGACGACCAGGGGTTGGTCTTGCCGCCAACCCTGGCTCCGACCCAGGTCGTCGTCGTCCCGATATGGAAGGGTGAAACTGAGCGAGCGAAGGTATCCGAGGCAGTGACTCAAGTGCAAGAACTGTTGCAGGAACACGTGCGCGTACACGTGGACGCCCGTGAGGAGTACTCGCCTGGCTGGAAGTTCAACGAATGGGAGATGCGGGGCGTGCCACTGCGGATCGAGATCGGCCCCCGGGACGTAGGGCGCGAGCAGGTGATACTGGCCCGGCGCGACGTTCCCGGTCGTGAGGGGAAGAGCAGCGTACCGTTGGGAGAGTCGGTGTTGGTGGAAGAGGTGCAGGAGACGTTGGCCACGATCCAGGCCGACCTCTACCAGCACGCGCTCGATTTTCGCCAGGCGCACACTTATGATCCCCAGGACTATGCCGAGTTCAAGGAGGCGGTGTCCGAAGGTTTTGCCTATTCCTGGTGGTGTGGAGACGCGGACTGCGAGGTGCGGATCAAGGAGGACACCAAGGCTACAGTACGCTGTATCCCGATGGAGCAGGAACCGGGGAAGGGTGTTTGCATACACTGTGGAGAAGAAGCCAGCGAGCGGGCCATCTTTGCGCGAGCCTACTGAGGTAAGATCCGGTAAATCGGGAGACTGACAAGTCCGTAATTAATGCCTAAACACTGAAATTCTTGTACATTGAGCAAGAATTTTAAGGCAGAGCCGCAAAGTCGCAGAGGGTTTTCATTCTTTGCGTCTCTGCATCTTGACGTCTTTGCGTTGAATCCTTTTTGGTTCCGGTTCGTCCGGGTTAGGGAGTTGAAGCTGAATGGCACGAGGTAAATGGATAGCTGTTATTCTGGTGTTTGCCGCTTTTGGGGCCATACTAGGGGCATTGCTGGCTACCTCCGATCCTGCCTCCGTCTTCGTACTGCCCTCGCTGGTCCCTACGATATCGCTTCCTGATGCCACATCTACGGCGGCCTCTGCCAACACACCTAACACGCCGACTCCGTCGCCACCCAACGAGTTCACCATATGTCAGGCAGAAGAGCCTAACACACTCTTCATCTACGGCGGCCCATCGCGTGCTGCTCGCAACGTGCTGGAGGCGATCTACGACGGTCCGATTGATACCCGCACATACCAGTTCCAACCTGTGATCCTGGAGAAACTCCCCAGCCTGGCCGACAGAGACGCCGTCCTGCGAACCGTCGAGGTCGGCGAAGGCGACAAAGTCATGGACATCAACGGCCTGGTAGCGGATCTGTTCCCTGGCGTCACTGTCCTCAACGGTGATGGGCAGGAGGTCACGTTTGAGAGCGGGGTGGTCACGATGACGCAGATGGCGGTGACGTTCAAACTGCGGGCCGACATCACCTGGGCGGACGGCCAACCACTGACCGCCGGCGACTCTCGCTACTCCTTCGAATTGGCCGGCGAGTTCGACAATCCCACCCTGCAGTTGCTCCAAGAGCGCACCCACAGTTACGACACCTTGGACGAGCACACCATTGTCTGGACAGGAGTTCCCGGCTATCGGGATACCTTCTATTTCCTCAACTTCTACCACCCGTTACCTCGACACGTGTGGTGGGTGGCCGACGCCGACCAGTTGCTTAACGCCGAGGTCGCGCGCCGCAAGCCCCTGGGCTGGGGCCCCTTCGTCGTCGAGGAGTGGGTGGAGGGTAGCCACATCGCGCTGGTGCGCAACCCACACTACTTCCGTGCTGCAGAGGGACTCCCCCACCTCGACCGCGTCATCTTCCGCTTTGTGCCCGATCTTCAGCAGGCGCTCAATATGCTCGTGGCCGGCGAATGTGACCTCATTGCCCAAGACGTAGTCGAGAGGGCGGATCTTACGCCGCTGCTGGAGGCCGCTGACGCCGGCACGGTACAGTTGGTCTCCTCCTCCAGCAGCGAATGGGAGCACCTGGACTTTGGCATTGAGCCGGTCGCGTGGATTCGCCGCCCGGGTTTCTTCGGGGACGAGCGAGTGCGCCAGGCCGTCGCGATGTGCGTTGATCGCGAGCGCATTGTGAGGGAGACATTTCCCTACGCCAACGCCTCCGTCGCCCATAGTTACATCGCTTCCGAACACCCGCTTTATGCAGAAAGCCAACTCTACCGCTGGGACTACGACCCATCCACCGGTCGCTCACTGTTGGAGGAGGTAGGCTGGCTTGATGAAGATGAGGACGGCATTCGGGAGGCCCGTGGCGTAGCAGGCATCGCCTGGGGTACGCCTTTCTCTGTCACTCTTTTCACGACTAGCGGTGACCCGGCGCGCGAGCGGACGGCGCACATCCTGGGCGAGAACCTGGCGGCCTGCGGCATCGGGCTGGCAGTGCAGTACTTCCCCGACGAGGAATTCTTTGCCGACGGCCCCGACGGCCTGGTGTTCGGACGGCAGTTCGACCTGGCGCTTTTCTCCTGGCTCAATGATATTGATGCACTGTGCTGGCTCTATCTCTCCGACGAGATTCCAGGGCCGGAGAACTGGTGGGGCAGGAGCAACAACCCCGGCTACGCCAGCGCCGACTATGATGCGGCCTGCCAGACGGCGCTGGATGCGCTCCCCGGAACGGAAGTCTACGATCGTTTCCACGGCCAGGCACAGCGCATCTTTTCCCACGATTTGCCGGTGTTGCCGCTCTACTTTGTGCCCAAGTTGGTTGCTACGCGCCCAGAAGTGAGCGGCGTGATCCTCGATCCCAGCGAGTACCTGGAGTTGTGGAACATTGAGGCGTTCGGCGTGACGCCGGCTGGGGGGCAATAGTGAACTTTCAGGATGCGTATAGGTTGAGCGTTCACACTTCTGACTACCACGTTCACGCCCGCGTGGTCAAAGCCGGTTATGCTGCTGGCGAAGCGCTGGTATCGCCCGACCCTATCGGCTTCCTGGGTGGGGTGGACCCGGATACTGGCGTAGTCATCGAGATCAGTCATCCGCTCGAAGGTCAATGCGTGGCCGGGCGTGTACTCGTCTTTCCCACCGGCAAGGGCAGCACGGTCGGCTCCTACACGCTCTACCGGCTGGCGCGCAACGGCCTGGCCCCGGCAGCGATCATCAACGCCGAGGCCGATCCCGTCGTGGCCGTGGGAGCGATCATCGCCGAGATCCCCATGGTGGACCAGGTTGACATCTCGTGTATTCGCACCGGCGATTGGGTGCAGGTGCGTGACCAGGAGGTTATGATCTGCGAGGGGGGAAGGTCAAGAAAAGAGCAGGGGGACCAAAGTATAATAAAACAAGGTGCGACGCACTTGTGAAATGCGTCGCACCTCTGCCTTCTACCAACCTTCCAGGTACTTGGCCCACATGCCACTGCCCGCTGCGTAGCGCCCGAAGAGGTATCGTGCTGTAGGTCGCGGCTCGCGAGGCCGGCGCAGCAACTTCATTCTCGCCTCTGCCAGCGTGCGTCCGCCTTTACGCCGATTGCATTGCGGGCAGGCTGCTACCAGATTCTCCCAACGGTGCTGCCCTCCCCGGTGGCGAGGCACGACGTGGTCTAGCGTCAGTTGACCCATCTCTCTCCCGCAGTACTGGCAGCGGTGCTCGTCCCGGCGTAAAATCTCCCGCTTGCACAGCCGCACGCGAGGACGCGGCCTGCGCACCACGTAGACCAGGCGGATGACAGACGGGCGCTCGTAGGTGCGGGAGACGGTGCGAATAAACCCCCGGCCATTCTCCATCACCATGGCCTTATCCGCCAGGATCAATCCCATGGCCCGTTTCGTGTTGCAGACGTTGATTGGTTCGTAATTGCCGTTAAGTACCAGTACAGGTAATTCGAGAGAGTACCGGTACTCAGGTTTACTTACCGATTTAGCGTCGTATAATATACACGAAGGGGGTTGAGATGAGCAAAGCATTAGTACCACAGAGAGAGTATACCACGATTGTCGTAAGTGCGCCAGACCAGATTGAGGACTGGTTGCAGTACTGCAAAGATGCCGACAGTCTAGCTCCCGCTTCCATCAGAGCTTACCACCGTGGTATCCGAGTCTTCACGGGCTGGTTGCTAGAGCAAGGTATAGGTGACGTGACGCCCAAGACTATGATCTCCTACAGAGGGTGGCTGGCTGAGAGGTTCAGCTTGCAAACCACCAACATGCGGCTGGTAGCCGTCCGTTCCTTCTACCGCTGGCAGGTCATTACAGAGCAAATCTCCGTAAGTCCCGCTTCGCAAATCAAGGGGCTCAAACAGTCCCCAACAGTTCATCACAAGCGCGAGTTGCTCAGTGACGAAGTGCTGGCCGTCCTAGATACCTGCAACTCCAACAGCGTGAAGGGTATCAGGGATAGAGCGATCATCTCCTTGATGGCTTACTGTGCGCTGAGGACGATTGAGGTTCACAGAGCTAACCTGGGCAACTTGGTTAACGACAGAAACCATCTCGTCCTATGGGTCCACGGCAAGGGCCGGTTGAGTGCTGATGAAGTGGTAGTCATACCTCCCCATCAGGAACACGCCATCCGTGAATGGTTGAAGGTGCGCAAGGTGCTCGTCGGTGACAATGACGACAGTGCTCCGCTGTTCATCTCTCTGAGCCGCAGAAACGAGGGCCAGAGGTTACAGACCAGACCGATCAGGGGCATGGTGAGCGCCAGGTTTGACGAAGCCGGTATTATCGGCTCTCGCAAGTCAACTCACAGTCTGCGGCACAGTGCTATAACCTCTGCAATCCGACACGGAGCCGACCCGATGGCAGTGATGTCAATGGCCAGACACCGGAGCTTCAACACGACACTGAAATACTTTCACGCTGAGAGCAGGATGCAAGACCCTGCCGAGTGTTACATCTCATACGGGGAGGAGAAGTAAAACGACTACCGCAGATACACGTTTTTGGCGTTGTTTATTACCTGTATACACTTCTGAAATCTCGTGCCAGCAAAAGTGCGAACTTTTTGGAGAGCCGCGAAATTCGGTACGCTGTTGACAAATCACGGGTAAAACCTCCCCAAATACCCTCGGAAACCCTCGTTTCGATCTCCCGCGTGTGTACCCCTCATATACCTGTGTGAGCCATATTCCCTCCAAACCCGCCCAATCTTAAGTTTTTTGAGCACTTTTCCCCAATCTTAAGTCCTTTAAGGTTGGCAAGTCCAACCCCAAGATGTGGGGGTTGCATAGCTGCTCAACCCCTGCATATACGGGTTTCAGTACCAATGTACTATTGTGTTTTTGTCAGTTTTATGGTACACTTGTACAAATTTCAAGGGGAGGTTTGAAATGTTAAGAAAAACGAAGAGGTTTCAACTAGCACTCAATGCCGACGACCGCGAGGTCATCCGGCGATTAGCGGAGTATGAGAGAATGAGTGCCAGCGCCGCGCTACGGCGAGCGGCTTGGGAAGCGGCTCGTGAGAGGGGACTGCTCCCAATTCCCTACCAGCAGGAGGAAGCGAGCGATGCAGAATGATGAACACGACACCCAAGAGGAGAGTATAGACGTGAACGGTCAGACCTTGATGATGGTCGCCAGTGACGCGGCTATGGCCGCTAATGCAGTGAATAATCCCCTTCAGCGACGCAAGATAGCTACAGACGCATGGGAGAGATTGGGAGACTATCTCAAAGAGACGGCTGGGACGGGTTGGCGACTTCGCACATTAGCAGATGCTTTTGCTCCCAGACCTGACGTGTGTTTCATCGCGGCAGGGATACTAGCGTTGCCATCACTAAATGTTCTATACGGGAGACCTGGTTCCCTCAAATCTCTGCTAGTCGCGGACTTGGCTTTGAGTGTTGCTAGTGGTACTGACTGGTTACCACCAGCACCGAGTGAAGAAAATGTATACCCGGTTCCTACTCTCAAGGTCCCCGTGCTATGGGTTGACAGGGACAACGGAGAGCTTGTAAGTGACATACGGTTCGAGGCTATCGCCAGAGCAAAAGGATTAGAGCCGGATACCACGCTATTGCACTACGTCAGTATGCCGCACCCACCACTGAACGCGAGCGATGATGGGAGCATAGATTATCTGATTGACGTGGCCCTGAAGGTGGAAGCTAAACTCATTTGCATTGACAATCTAAGCACTGTCAATGGCGGTGTTGACGAGAACAGCAACCAGATGAACGGCGTGTTGTCAAACCTCAGACGGCTGGCAGAGGAGACAGGTTCAGCGGTACTAGTCATCCACCATCAAAGGAAGAGTACCGGCTTTACCACGCGAGCAGGAGAGAGTTTGAGAGGCCACAGTTCCATCGAGGCTTCGCTCGATCTTGCTCTCCTAGTTGAACGAAAAGAGCATAGCAGCGACGTGGTAGTCAAGAGCACCAAGTCACGCTGGCCTGACGTTAAGCCGTTTGGTGCGGCGTTCAAGTACAGTTGGAAACCTCGAACGATTGAGTTGGCATCAGCTCAGTTCTATGGCCTGCGAGTCGAAGGCAAATACGACAAGACCAACAGAGTGATCTTGGAGGTAGTCGAGGCTTCTCCCGACATCAACAAATCTACACTGATCGAGCAGGTACAGGAGGAGTTGCCAAGTGACATCAGTGCTAACTTCATCAAGAAGCGGATTGAAACACTGGATGAAACTGGTGAAGTGACATCACGCAAGGGAGCACACAATGCCACCCTGTATAGCTAGTTTCTCAGTTTTTAAGTGTTTTTAGGGGGGTTAAAAACAGCTACCAGTAGTTTGTAGTTTACCACCACCTTTAAGGTGGTAAACTCAAAACTGGGAACTAGAAGAGAGTGAACTGTTGTTACTTGGTATTAGAGAAAATCTGAACGCTATCACACCGCGCCGCGCACAGGCTACCCTTTACGTAAAGGGTAGGGGGAGCGAAGTTAAGCATAAGTTAAGGAGGTTAAAAATATGGCACAGGAACCACAAAAAACACTAAGCCCGAATCAAGAGAAGTTCGTCGTGGCGATGCTGAGGAACAAGACGATCAAGTCCGCTGCCGAGTCCTGCGGATTGAGCGAAAACACCGGCTTGAATTATATGAGAGAGCCGCACGTCAGAGCGGCAGTGAGTGAGGCGCTAGACAGGGAGCTTGCCGAAGTTACACGACAGACGGCTCTAGCTATGAAAGATGCACTTGCAACGTTGGCAGAGATTCACAGCGATGCGAGCAACGCGCCAACCGCGAGGTGCTCAGCGGCAAGGACGATCTTGACACTGGGGCCTCAGATGCGTGAGGCGCAAGACCTGAGCGAGAGGATACTGAGGTTGGAGAAACTGGCGAAGGAGAGCAAGCGAAGATGAAATTCCATACACGTGTTGAGAGATTGGAGGAAGCGGAAGAGGTTGAAGTTATCAACTACTCTGCTAAACTTCGGGCAGTCGCCGCACTCTCCCTAGAGGAGTGGGTGGAGATGTTCAACAAGCCAGTGCGAGCTACGGCTGACTACGACGAGGAGCAGGTGATGAGGAGTCGCCAATGCTTTTTCCAGGTCGTCAAAAAAATAGCGGAGGTGGGCCATGTCTAAAGGCAATGATGGTCAGGTGGATATGGTGAATCACGCGGTGCAACTGGCCTGGCGTATTAGGGGCGCAATCAAGAACCTCAAACACGACCCGGAACTGGCGCGGCTGGACAGGGTGTTGGTCAAACTTTTGGAGGAATACTATGGAAACCAAAACAGTCTATCTACAGAAACGTGACTGGCCTTTGCCCCGCTTGGGCAGTCCGCCACCTTTCAGAATCGAAGAACTGCGCGGGCAACTGTCGGACTATGCCCTTGTCAATTTGAGCAAAAAGGGGCGGGTCTACCTTTTGAGATTTGAGAGCGAAACCGGAGAGCTAAAATTGGAGGAAATAAAATGACTGAGCCACAGGTGATTTATGTTTTGAAAAGGGGCTGGCCGCCCGTGCTGAAAATGATGGACAACCCTCCACCCCATTACGTCGAAACGCCCTCCCCTCAAATCGTGATTTTGGATGGGGAGCGCGATCCTGCGCCTCTGCTTGCGAGCGGTGCGCGGGTTTACGTTTTGGAGTTTTTTGAAACAGGAAAACTAACTTTTGGAGGTTAAGTAAAGATGAGTATGGAAATCTTACAGCGATTGAGAGAGACATCGAAATCCCTAGAGGAGTATCCAGAGCATGCCTGGCGGAGAAGAGAACTATCCGCCCAAGCTGATAGGTTGTCGTGGGAAATGAACTGGCTCCGAGAACAAACTGACCTGGCCCGGTCGTTCGTCAAAGGGTTTGAGGGTGGCAGAAAGGCATTGGCCCTCTTGAATAAAGCCGGGCATAGCGAAAATCCTACTCGACGCTTGCATTGCTTTCTGGCTGCGCTGGTGGCCGAGGGGCTTATCACTGAGGAGGAAGCGGCGAGCGTACCAAAGACGTGCCCACCCCACCCTCCGACCGTCGAACGCCTCAGAAAGTCGGCAGAGGTCGCGGCGGTTTTGGAGGCGGAGGTGCAACGTGCCATGACACACGTTTCTCCCGCCGATAGAAGCAAGGCCGGCGCATTATACGCGGACGCCGTGGGTGACTTTGGGAGGAACAAGCATTCGGTTGAAAAATGGATTCGGAAGTTGATCTTGGCTAAACTTTTGCCGGTCGGTTGGGCCTTAAAGATGCTCCGCCCCAACTACCAAAACAAACAGATCGATCCACGCACGGAGGATAAATGAAACCGCGAACACTGGAAACCAAAACCGGTGGCATCGCGTTTCGCATGGATTCAAAGGGCAGACCCTCGAGGGACGGTCGGAACATTGCGGGATACGCGAGCGTTTTCGGCCCGCCACCGGATGCCGTCAAGGACATTGTGGAGACTTTTGCATACAACGCTAGCTTGGCAGTCAGACCGACCATACCGGTGCTGGCCTACCACGATAGTACAAAGGCCATCGGGAAAACCCGCATCCTGGCTGCCGATCAAATTGGCCTACTGTTTGCCTCGCGGCTTTCGGACACACTAACAGCAGACGAAATCCTCGTTCTCGTGGGCGATGGCGTCCTATCGCAAATGAGCATCGGCTATGACGTTAAGGCATCTCGTCGTGGCCGGTATGGTGGGGAGCCGGTTCGCTATCTCTCAGAAATCGCGCTTTGGGAAATCTCAGTCGTCCTCTTCGGAGCTTGTGACCGGACGACAGTCAGTTTGAGTAAGACAAGTCGGGCTATCGCGGACGCCGTGGTGGTGGCAGAGTATGACCGGATGCGCAGGGAGCGCCCGGGCCGACAACCCACACGAGAGGAAACATTGGAGTATGCCAAGTCTATGCGGCGAATGGTCGAGCGCGATTTGTATGATGGGCTGACTGCTAGGGAATATCTACGCAAGGCGGCTTTTGCGGTTCAGGAAGAGCTGAAATCTCTGAGGCGGGAAATGAAATGACCAGGGGCCGACCGTCAAGCAATCTTGTTTTTGTTTCCTCCTATTATGGCGGTCGGCTCATTCAACGCAGGGCGGGGGGTGTAAGAAGGGTTGCTCATCCCTATCCCCGCCTCCCGCCCTGGCGACCATCGAGGCCGGGAGAGTCTGCATAGCCTAGCCCGCCTTCAGATTCTCTCGGCGACCATACACCAATTTTACCAGATTAGGTATCATAAGGACCTATTCCTTCTCAAATCGCGTTAGGAGTGCTCTAGACCGCTCTAAAGGGTACTGTAGAGAGAGGTGTAAAATGAAGAACCTAATATATCGTCAACAGCCGGCTAAACGACAATCTCAAAACATCGAGGGAGAAGTCACCATCCCAGTCACACAAGCACTCGTGACCTCTGGTGCGTGGGGCGTTTTTGCCAGTATCGTCGCAGGTGTGATCGTCTACGGTACAAGCTTGCCGTGGTGGCTGCCGGCTTTGGTGTTAGTCATGGTGTTGGCGGGAGTGTTTGCGATCTCTACCTCACGGCTACTCAGTGAGCGGCGCAGTCTGCTGTGGAAGGTAGAGGAGTTCGCTGAACGCGATATTGACGGTGACGGTGTCATAGGTAAGCCCAGATACCAGAAGGAACGTGAGGAGCCACCACTGGTTTACGTCAGTGATCCAAACCGGGAGTTGAGGAGAGCTGAAGCTGGTGACTTCCGTTTCTTTTTGCGAGAGAGCTATAGTGGACGTGGTACAACCTGGGGCGCTTGGGAGAAGATAAAATTACCCAGTGGCCGCAAGGTGACGAGACCTCGGTGGGAGCGGTACACCAAGCGGTTGATGGATGCAGGGTTAGCGGTTCGTGAGTACGCTACCGCTCCGCTTACCCTGGTAGGTAGTTACAAGGATGCGCTTGGATCATTCAGAGAAATGATGTGAAAAGGGGTTATGTAGCTGTGTTGTAGTATGTTTTGTTGGTAACGTCCCCCTACATAACTCCCCACCCTCGATGCCAGTGGGGTAGGGGAGCTACAAATCAATACGAGGAGACGAACCGCTTGCAGAGATGCAGGCGGTTCTTTTGCGTTTGGGGAACTGGCTGGGATTTGCACACATTCTGTGGGAACTACCCTAACTTAAGGTCGGCGGCTCCCCACGATGAATTACCCCTATACCCTCGCAGACTGGGAGAGTAGGTGCAGGTTCGGGTAGGGTAGGGGTACTTGACAATCCTTTACGTTAAGGTTACAATACCACAAAGTACCAGTACAGGCTCGTTCATCGGTCGCTTTACTCGTCGTGGGATTGCACTTCGTAAGAGGCGCTTTCCTCCGCCACCGCCGTTACTGACATCGCTTCAACTCGCTCCCACATCTCCCCGACCACCTCTCTGGCCTCCAACGGACCGTCAGGCTTGCCGCCGTCCAGATACCACCACCAGTACTCCTCCGGCTCGTCCCGCCAGATGTGCTTGTAGAGTTCCAGTTCGTGCACCAGGTAGTCGGCGTTGGCGCGTAACTTTGCGTCCAGCTCCTCAATCTCGGCCAGCACGGTCGAGTCCACGTTCTCACGCCCCAACTGCCCCAGTGCCCACTCCACTCCATCGCGGTAGCCCAAATAGGCCACAAATTCCATCAAGTCCCAGACGTGCAACCGCGTTACCAACTTGCGGTAAAAGTTCAGGCAGGCTACCAATTCCTTGGCTGGGTCCAGCCAGTATGGCTCGTAAACGTAGGTGCTCATTTTTCCCATCTCACCGGAATGAACGTCTTTGTCTGTTCTCCCCAGCGCGTGCAGTACCGTTTTCCACGGTCTGGACGCATACAGTGGATGATCTCATCGGCCAAGGGATCGTAAACTATCAACACCCAGGAAAGGCGCTCGCCCTCGAACAATAGCTTCTTGCAGAAGAACCCCCATATTGCCTGACCGCGATACCCGTAGACACATAGTTCGACGAAGGGATAGCAGGCTACCGCTGCCGGCAATCGGCTAAACTGTTCGTCCGTCAGACGCTGCCGCATATCTCCTACGTCGCGCCAGTCATCGGCGTGCTGTTCTACTTCGTGCTTCCAATGGTTCCAGTGCTCCGCTTCGGCTGCCTCCAGCAGCGCGGCCACCATCTCCTCCGGCGTAGGGCGCAGAGTGTCCACTGGTTGTCCGATGACCAGTATAGCACACCTGGTCTAAGTCGTCAACGGTCGGCGGCTTTCCACAACTGCGCCAGCCGCCGGTACTTCACCGTCTCGTAGTAGGCCATCAGCAGGCTCAGCCACAGCCCGTGCAGCCCGTCTTGCACGCCTCGCAGCGTCACGAACCGCCACCAGAAGTGGCGCACTGCCTGGGAATAGGGAGTGTAGACGCGGGGGCGGACGCCTTCCTCGAAGAGGATTCCGGCGTCTACGTTGGTGTACTTTTCCTGCCGGGCGATAAAGTCGGCCAGGTCGTCGTAGTTGTAGTGGATGAGAGGGTTCTGCAGATAGCCTTCCGGCCCGTCCGCCACGATCACCTCGTGCACGGGCCGCTCCCAGCGCACGCGACCACGCAGGAGCAGGCGCGACTGGTAGTCTGGATACCAGCCGGCCCCCAGAGTAAGGCGGCCAAAGATATAGTTGTGGCGCGGCACCGACCAGGCTACTTCCTCGTGAGTCCCGTCCGTCACTGCCCGCACTTCCTCCGCGAGTTCTGGCGTGGCCCGCTCGTCGGCGTCCACGAAAAAGATCCAGTCCGCCTCCACGCGGTCCATAGCGGCGTTGTGGAACTGGGCATAGTTCTCGAAGAGATACTGGATCACCTCCGCCTCGACCTCGCGGGCCAACTCCGCCGTCCGGTCGGTGGTGCGGGAGTCCAGGAAGACGAATCGCCGGTCGGCCCAGGCCAGGCTCTCCAGGCAGTCGAGGATGTTGTGCTCCTCGTTCAGGGTGCAGACGATGGCAGTCACGTTCACCGGACTTTCTCCCAGGCCTGGATGACCTGCCGGCAGGCGGCGATCATCTCCGGGGAAGCGCCACGTGAGCGCTGCCGCATCCCAACACGGACGAGCACCTGTGCCAATCGCCGCGTGAGTGGCCCGTGATGGCGCGCGTAGAGCCGGGCGCGACTTGTCCAGAGGTTGACAAATGAGGAAACGGGAACCTGACCGCTCGACTGACCCGCGTGGTGAATCACGCGCGCGGTAGGTACGCAATAGATGTGCCAACTCGCTTTGTGCATACGCCAGCACCAGTCAATCTCCTCACAGTACATCCAAAAACCCTCGTCCATCGGGCCTACGTCGGGGACGACTACGGACTTTATCATCATAGACGCGCCCAGAGGATGATCCACGAGGAAAGGCTCTTTCCCCTCGTAGAGACGACGCGGATAGCGCCCGTTGAGCGGCGTGTCGTAGAAGCAAGTGGGCAGGGGAAATAGGTCAAAGATCAGTTGAACTAAGCCGGGGAAGCGGAAGGCGGAGTGTTGTAAGGAGCCATTGGGGTACAAAAGTTTCGGTCCGGCCATGCCAGCTTGAGAATCGGCCTGCAGCGTCGAAAGGAGCGCCGCTGTCGCGCCTGGTTGTACTTCCGTGTCGGGGTTCAGCAGCCAGATGTATTTGGAGATTGGAGATTGGAGACTTTGTCGTGAGCGCTCAGTCGAACAATTGGAGATTTGGCGCAGCGCGAGGTTGTTTCCCCGCACGAAACCCAGGTTCTCCCGGCTAGCGATGAGATGAACGTCCGAGAACTCTCTCAATACCATCTCCGGCGAGCCGTCAGTGGAAGCATTGTCCACCACCCAGACCTCGGCCTTGAGACCCGACAGGTCCAGGTCAGCGAAGAGGGAATGCAGACAGATCGCCAGCAGGTCCCGCACATTCCAACTGACGATTACGACAGCCAGATCGGGCATTGCTGCTTAGACGAACCGCTGCCGGATGTCCGCGCTCACATAGTCCAGGGTCGCCACGGTGATGGCGATGAACCAGACGGCGATCCCGGCGGAGCGATAGTCCAACAGGCGGATGTACTGGGTCAGCAGGAAGCCGATGCCGCCGCCGCCCACCAGGCCGATGACGGTGGACATACGAACGTTAACGTCCCAGCGGTAGATAGAGAAGGAGACAAAGGGCGGGATCATCTGTGGCACCACGGCGTACATAATCGTCTGCAAGCGAGTCGCGCCGGTGGCCTGGATGGCCTCGATGGGGCCGGGGTCAATACTCTCGATGGACTCGGAGTAGAGCTTGCCCAGCGCGGCGATGGAGTGGACAGTCAGCGCGATGATGCCGGCGAAAGGCCCCAGTCCCACCACCGTGATGGCGAGAATAGCCCAGATCAGCGGCTCGATGGAGCGGATGATATTCAAGATGGTGCGGGTGATAAAGTAGAGCACCATCGTGACCGACGAGCCGGACATCAGGTTCCGGGCGGCCAAAAAGCTGACGGGGATGGCAAAGACGATGCCAAAGATGGTGGCCATCATCCCCAGAACGATGGTCTCGACCATCTTTTCGATGTTGTGCCGCAATGCGTCGCTGGGCAGCAAGCCGCCGACCTCCGAGGTCTGCCGGGCCTCTATGCGGTGGATCTGGCGACCCTTGGAGCTAGGGGGAATGAGCCGGTAGGGCATGGTGACCTCGATCTCGAAAGCTCCCTCGTCGTCCGTCTGGAGGACGAGGTATTCCCCTTCCTTGCGCATGCGGAACTCGTTGCCGATAGGATCCGCCCAAAGAATCTGTGTCTCTGTGTTGGGGGCAAAGCCCCGCCCGACGAGGGCAAGTGCGGTGCCGAGCACCTCCGCGAGGTTCTCGTCCCTCGTCGCCAGGTCTCCGCAGGTTGGGTCGGCCACCAGGTAGGGCTGTCCGGGTATCTCCTCCGGCGGGGGAGGCGGTGGTTGGTCGTCGCAGGGAGACAGGACGTCGGCCCCGGCGCCGACTGCCTCGGTATCCCGCGTGACGGCCGCCGCCCAGGGCCACACGACCCGAGAGAGAGGCCCCGAGGCGTCCGAAAGCTCTGTCACCATCTTGTAGAGGTTGATCTCGCTGATCTGCCAGCCCAGAGCAAAGAACAGCACGAGCACGAAAGCAAAGACGCCCAGCCCACCCCGCCGGTCTGGCCGGGCCTGCTGGTAGGCGTCCCAGGCGATCCATAGCCACAGAACGATGAGGCTTGCCAATATTGGGATCACGAATGCGGGCCGGCGGTCGAGGGCTTTGGCGAGCTTGGCAATCGCTCCGACCTCCCGGGAGGCCAGCAGGCTCACACGCCAGGCAAAGAGACCGATGCTGGTAATCAGGGCGCCGAGAAGGAGCAGCCCCCGTTGAAGTTGCCGGGCCAGCACCTGGCCCAGACCGGGGATGAGCAGCGAAGCCACGCCCGCCACAGGTGGAGAAACCAGGCTGGGTTGGAGTTCCTGTCGAGTTGTCCGCGTCGCCATTACTCCATCCCTCCCTCTCGCAGCCCCACGCCCACCCGGACCGCTTCCTGGCCATAGATCTCTTTGAATTCCTCATCTGTCATAGCGCGGATGTCCTCCCGGGTGCCCCGGTAGACGATCTCCCCATCTCGCAGGCCGATCACCCGCGTGGCGTATTGCTGCACCAGGTCCAGGTAGTGCAGGCTGCATAGAATTGTGATCTCTTCCTCCTGGTTCAGTTGTTCCAGGTGTTCCAGGATGGAGTGGGCCAGCACGGGGTCCAGGCT
>CAZMOT010000045.1:0-23054 GCA_964568065.1 uncultured Anaerolineales bacterium | reverse complement strand
CTGGGGGCGTGGGCTGCTGGAGGTGACAATCCCGAGCAGACCGAGTCCGGCTGGGGTTGGCTGCCAGGCGTCATCGTAGAGCCCCACTTCGTCAAGACCGAGGCGACGGGGCGACTACGAAGCCTCCTGAATGTGCACTCCGATTGCCTGGGGCTTGGTATCCCCGCTGGAGTGGCACTGGCGTTAGGGCCTGATGGGCGAGTGGAGACAGTGGGGCCGGGGCAGGTTACGGTGGTAGTGGGCAAAATGGAGGAGTCATCATAGACTGCGTGAAATACGCTGCACTTTGGAAGTGCGTCGCACTTTATTCAAAGCTCCTCCACTAGCGCCGCCATGTACTGCGTGCCGGCGACAAAGTCGGCGATGCGGATATTCTCATCGGGGGCGTGGCCCCGGGAGCCAGCGTAGCCCACGCCAGCAGTGACCATCGGCACGCCGAACTGGCCGCACAGCAGGTACACCGGTCCCGTTCCGCTCATCATCGGGACGAGCGCGGGTTGGTGACCATAGATCCGCTTGGCGACGTGCGCGGCCGCCTGGACGAAGGGATGCGCAGGGTCGCCTGCCGATGGATGCTCCCCACTGAGCGCGATGATCTCCACGTCGCTAAAGTCCTGGGCGTCGAGATGGTCGCGCAGCAGCGCCACAATCCGCGCCGGGTCCTGAGCGGGCACGAGGCGGAAGTCCAACTTGGCATCTGCCTCGCAAGGGAGCACGGTCTTGGAACCCGGACCGCCATATCCGGCGTGAAAGCCGTCCACGTTGCAGGTGGGGCCGAAGATGAGGCGCTCCTTGAGCCGCTCGCCGCTCAGACCGCCCAGGAACTCGTCTATACCGTAGAGGGCACGGATCTCTTCCTCCGGGTAATCCCACTCAGCGAGGGCCTGCCTTTGAGCAGCGGAGATAGGGCGCACGTCGTCGTAGAAGCCGGGGATGCGCACCTGCTCGTCGGGGCCCTTGAGCGTGTTCAACGCCCACGTGAGCCGCCAGGTGGGGCTGACGACGGTGGCGGCGAGGGCCGAGTGGAGGTCACGGGCGGCTCCGCGAGCGCGCAACTCGACGTACAGCAGCCCCTTGCAGCCCAGGGAGATATCGTACCGTTCGCGGGCGTTCTTGCCGCCAGCCTCCCATACGCAGCCGTAGGCCCCCCGCAGCAGGTCTGCATATCGCTCCGCAAACGGTCCCAGGTACGGGCTGCCGATTTCCTCTTCCCCCTCGATCACCCAGGTGATATTGACGGGCAATGTATCCCGGTGCGCCAGGTACGCCTCCAGTGCGCAGACTCGCGAGACGATAGAGCCTTTGTTGTCGGCGGAGCCTCGGGCGTAGAACTTGTCCTCGCGTATGTCGGGTTCGAAGGGTGGTGTGGTCCACTCGTCGAGCGGGTCCACCGGCTGGACGTCGTAGTGATTGTAGAGCAGCAGGGTGCGCTGACCACTGCCGGCCATCCGTCCCAGGACGACCGGCGCGCTCTCGGTGGGCACGAGTTCCACACTGAAGCCGATGCCGCGCAGCATCTCCGCCGTCAGGTTGGCCATCTCGGTAAGTCCCTCGCCCTGGGCAGAGATGCTGGGCTGGGCACAGGCGCGCTTCAGGCGGGCCAGGTATTCGTCGGTGTGCGTCTCGATGTGAGCCAATATCTTTTCCATTTTGGACTCCTTGTGTGAGTAATCAAGCCTGCAAGTTTGCGAGTCTGCAGCTCAGGGCTGCAGGTCGAGTTGTTCGATGTTCCATAGCTCGGAGGCCTGGGTGGGATCGGGAGCCAGGCCCATGACCGAGGTGTAGGCGAGGGTGACTTTGAGTCGCTGAAAGAGTGGCAATACAGGCAGTCGTTCGGAGAAGATGTGCTGGGCCTCGGTGTGTCCGGCGACGTACCCCTCGCTGCCGGGAGGGGTTTCCAGGGCCGTCAAGCAGGCAGTGTCGTAATCGTCGTCGAGGAAGCCGGAGACGTTGGGCCGACCCCAGTGGCCCGCATCGGGCATCTGACCGCTCAGGAACAGGCCACACAGGGGGGCAGAGGTGGCGCGCCAGGATAACTGCGCCAGGTCGAACCGCCGGCCAAAGAGCACCCCCTGCGGCCCCAGGGCGAAGAACGTCTCGGGTGTCATGATCTCTACGACGACAGAAATGCCACACTCGGCCAGGTAGGCTTGGACGAGCTGGGCTGTCTGTATGCGCAGCGGGTCGTCAGTTGTCTGGTAGGCGATCTGGAGGAGCGTGCCGTCGGCGATGCCGGGAATGTCGTGAGCTTCGCGCACGCCGTCGTCGTCCCCGTCGTACCAGCCAGCGGTTGCCAGGAGCGTCTGTCCTGCCGCCGGGGCGCATCCCCACATGGTCAGTGCGTCACCGGCATAGAGGGGATGTTCAGGAGAGAGGTAGCTGTGCAACACCCTGCCGGATGGCCCTAGCACCTCGTTTGCCACCGCCTGCCGGTCTATGCACAGCGCGATTGCCTGCCGCACCCGCACGTCCTCGAAGAAGTCAGGCCGGTCGTAGCTCAGGCCTGGGCTGATGCCGAAGGCCAGGAGTTCCCAACGGGCGTCGTGGGTAGAAATAGTGCTAATCTGAGGTGAGTCGGGGAGCGCAGCGCGCACCGCGTCTGTGGCGTCGTGCGTGACTACGTCACAGCGGCCGGCCAGGAGTTTCCCAGCCAACGTGGTCGGATCGGAGATGAAGCGGAAGATGACCTCGTCCAGGCGGGGAAGCCCTTCTGGGACGCGGAAGTAGATGGGGTTGCGAACGACGGTGATGTGATCGCCTGCCACCCACTCGCGGAGGACGAAGGGACCCCAGCCGAGGGGCCGCTGCGTGGACACGTCGGCGCTGAGCAACTGGGCAGCGGAGAGATGACCCCAGGTGTGACGGGGCAGCGGGTGCCAGAAGTTGAGGAAGTAAAAGTGATCCAGGAATCCAGGGACGCCGCTCCACACGACGGTGCGCACATCGGTGGCGCGGTAGCTGGCGGTGCGAACGATGACGTGTTTGTCGGTGGGAGTGACCGGATCGGCGGCAAGCTCAAAGGAGAACGCCGAATCGTCAGCGGTGAGCACTATGCCGTCAGACCAGTAGAGATCGGGTTGGAGAGTGAAGGTGACGACCATCCGCTGCGTCAGGGTGGGTGCGCCATCGAAGATCACGCGCTGCCCACTGGCATCTTTGACCGTTACGCCGGCCGCCAGTTCGACCACCTCTCCGTTGGCAGCGAGCACGCGGTCGCCGGCCTGCACAGTGACTGTCTCCACTATGGCACCGCCGTTGGCGAGGGTGGGAAGGTCGGTGAGGATGACCGGCTGGTGGGCGTAGGTGCGGCTATCCAACGGCCCGTCGTAGATGGCCTGCCAAATATGCCGGGCTGCGAGGCTATCGGTGCCGTAGAGGTAGAGGCTATCGGGCTCGTCGGGCAGGCAGACGGTGAGAATTCTGGGCTCGGGCGTAGGGGATGGGGTAGGAGATGGAATTGGAGTCGGGGGTACGGTCGGCTCCGTGCACGCCGTGCAGAGGATCAGGATGACCAGGATGGCGAGCGATGCAGGGACTTTCAATGTGGCTCTTTCCAGTCCTCAACCCGTAGCCCATCAATGTGGGCAAAATGGGCAAGCACCCTGTTCACGTACCGCCCGCACAATCTCGCTGGTGCGGTTCTTCAGTTCCCGGATACCTACACTGGGCACTGTCACACTCCTGTGGCCCTTATGTGGCCATGATCGTGGCTACATTCTAACTCCCGACGTATCTTTTGTCAAGCACCTGCGGCGCGAACGATTCCTATCGCATGGGAGACTTGCCGTTTGCACAAGCAGTTAATTTGCGGTATAATGCGCTTCAGGAGGATGGTAAGGTATGCCATTGTATGAATATCAGTGTGAGGTTTGTGGTGTGCGGTTCGAACGCAGGCAGCACATGAACGACGAGCCAGTAAGGATCTGCCCAGAGTGCGGGGGGGAGGTGCGCCGTCTGTTCCAGTCTGTCGGGATCGTCTTCAAAGGCAAAGGTTTCTACACCACCGACAACCGGACAAAGTCTTCCACTGCGGTTCCGGGGAGTTCCAAGAAGTCTTCGGATACAAAGCAGTCAACAACCTCGAGGGAAAGCGCCGACACCAAAGCGTCGGCATCCACTGGAGAGAGCAGCGCAAAGAGCGAATAGCCGACTTTACGAAGAAAAAACGGGCGTGGCATAGTAGCCATGCCTGTCTTCCGTACCAACCCCACTACAACTGGAATTCCCCGCTGGCGCGGACGATCTTCTGGCTGTAATCGGTCACGTAGGTTAAAAGTTTCTCCTTCAGGCTGCGCCATTCATCTGAAGCAAGAGCACGCTGCAGACTCTCCAGGTCATCTATAACACCACCGTGGATAATCTGCGGACGGTCACCGTACTGAGTGTACCAGGCATCGGTGGGGCGAACACCAAGTTTAATCAGGCCGGGCCCGAACTCTCGTACCACGAACTCAAAGTAATCGCCTTCCCTGCCTGGTCGGATATTCCAGAACATCAAGAGCTTGAACATACTTGCTCCTCAACGATCCTCACACACACGGCGGAGGGCCCGCTCGTCCATCCGGGTAGCCGCCCCGTCTATGGACATCCCAACAGGACCTTCTCCTCCCTGACCTGATCCCGCCTATTTGGCGGCGGTTCCAGAGTCAGAAAACGGCTGTAGCTTTCGCAGGCGCTCTCGATATCACCGCTCTGGGCATAGGCGCTTCCCAGCCAGTAATATGCCTCTGGCAAGTCGGGGGCTTGCTCGATAGCTCGCTGTAACATCTCGATGGCGGCAGGGTAGTCTCCCTGCACGATGTAGATGTTCCCCATGCCGATGAGTGCCTCGGGCATATCCTCTTTCAACTCCAGTGCAGTCTCGAACTCGGAGATTGCCTGCTCCAGAAGCTGCGGATCGGGCGGGGCCATAGGATTATCCACCGGGAACGAAAGGATGAAGTAAGTCATGCCAAGCTGGTAGTGGGTCTCATGGACATCAGGGGCATCGGGCTCCAACTCCAGGGCAATCAGGAACTCTGCGATTGCTTTGCCAGGGGCTTGCAATTGGAGGTAGGTCACGCCCAGGTTGTGGTGCGCGGCGGCTTTGTCGGGGTCGAGCACCAGCACCGTCTTAAACTCGTCTTCCGCCCTCTCCAGGTCGCCACTCTGGTTGTAGGCCCGCCCCAACCAGAAATGGGCTTCACTGTCGTCTTGGTCTGCCTCGACCGCGGCCTCCAGGTCGGTGATGGCTTCGGCGTACTCGCCCGCCTCCAGGTGGGCGCGGCCCGACTCCAGTGGATCGGCAGACCCTCCCTGGCAAGCGACCAGTGCTAAGGCCAGCAATGTAGCAGCAAACAGAAGTGACTTTCGCATTTTACCCTCCGTTTCGGTGCCTGGGTTCCAGGACAATGACCTGAGTTTCCTCCGACAGGTTGGACCGGCTGACCTTGAGCACCTCCTGGCTCTCCACCTTCTCCACGCCCATCTCCTTCAAAAACCGACTCAAGGTGCCAAGATTGATCTTTAGTCCCTTGACCTTGTAGTGCATCGGTATGACCAGATTAGGTTCGAAGAGGCTGATGACCTCGGAGGCCCGGGCGGGGCTCAGGCTCCCGCCGCCTCCTACGGGCACCAGCAGGATGTTTACGGTGCCCAGGTTCTCCACCTGAGATTGAGCGGGCACGTGTCCCAGTTGGCCCAGGTGACACGCGGTCAGACCACCGAAGTCAAAGGTGAAGACGGTGTTCAGACCACGCGACGCTCCGCTCTTGCCATCGGCGAAGGTGGTGATGCCGGTGATAAAAACACTGCCGATCTCGTACTCGCCTGGGCCATCGAGGAGTTTGAAAGGTCCTCGCACGCCAGACGTGTAACGACACTGGGCGTCATCGTGGCTTACGGTGACGATGTGAGCACGGGTCTTGGGAAACGTAAGACCGACGTCAGGCGAATAGGGATCGGTCACGACGGTCGCCAGACCCCGTTCGCTCAGCCGGAAGCAAGTTTGTCCATACCAGGTAATCTCCATACGTGATGTCTCTCTAGTGATTGTGAAACGTAACCTTATTTCCACCCGGGGGCAAAGAAACCCGGTCTCAGGTCAGGCCCTTCGGCAGGCTCAGGACAAGCCATGGCTACGCATTCCTAAGAACGAGCGGCAGGTAGATGTAGTAGGGAGTGAACTCATAGGCCCCGACGTCGCAGGCGGCGGTACCGTCGAGGTTTCCATCCACCGGGCGCGATTGGCCGCGCTGGTCGGTGGCCAAGGTGCAACTGATCACGGGAATAGCGTCAATGGCCGGGCTACCGACGAGGAGGGCGTGGGTCCAGGTAGCCTGCCCTGAGCTTGTCGAAGGGCCGCCGTTGTCCGCCAACGGACCAAGACCGAGAGTAGAGGTAACGATGTCGCTGCCTATACCAGCCGTACCTGTACCCCCCGTCGTGTTGCCAAGCAGGTTGTAGGCATTGCCGGTGATGTCGCCGGAAATATCAGGGTGGATATTGCCTGGAGCAAGGGTGCTATCATAATTCCCGGCGACAATCGTGTTCTTGAGATTGACCGTGCCGGCGTCGTTGTAGATACCCCCGCCGTCGCCCCCAAAAACTGCGTCATCAGCGGTATTGTCGGTAGCGGTGACGTTGTTGAGATTCACCGTGGCAGCGCCGCCGGACATGGCCCGGGCATAGATGCCACCGCCATGGCTGGCAGCGTCGTTGCCGCTGACGGTGCTGTTGTGGAGGGTTGCTATGGCAGTGTTGCCGGAACCGGCACGGACGTAGATACCGCCGCCGTAGTAGCCAACGTTGCCGCTGATAGTGCTATTGGTGATGGCCGCTGTGCCGCTGAGGTTAAAGATGCCGCCGCCAGAGTCGCCGGCATTGCCGCTGACGGAGGAGTTGTTCAGTGTCAGTGTGGTATTGCTGTTACAGATGCCGCCGCCGTCGCCGTCGTCAGCATCGTTGCTGCTGACGGTGCTGTTATCGAGCGTCACTGTGGTAGTGCTGTCGGAACTGGCCCAGACATAGACACCGCCGCCATCGTAACCAGCGTAATTGCCGCTGACGGTGCTGCTGTCGAGCGTCACCGTGGCGGTGCCGTTGTAGGCTGCTTCGATCCACATACCGCCACCGTTGCCGCTGCCAGGGGTGCCGGTGGTGTTGGAGATGACGGTGCTGTTGTCGAGTGTCAGCCTGGCGGTGCTGGTGTAAGTGGCATAGATAAGGATGCCACCGCCGTCGTTGCCAGTGGTGTTAGAGATGACGGTGCTGTCGTGGAGCGTCACCACGGCGGTGCTGGTGTAAGTGGCATAGACATGGATGCCCCCGCCGTAGTCGCCAGCGTTGCTGCTGACAGTGCTGTTGTCGAGTGTCACCGTGGCGGTGCTGCCGGTAGTGGCATAGACATAGATGCCGCCGCCGTCGGTGCTGGCGTTGCTGCCGACGGTGCTGGCGATGATGGCCACTGTGCCGTCGCCGGTGCTGCAGATGCCGCCGCCGTCGTTGTTTGCCGTGTTGCTCAAGATGGTGCTGCCGGTGATGGTCACTGTGCCGTCGCCAGTGTTGTAGACGCCGCCGCCGGCGCCGGTTGCGGTGTTGCTGTAGATGGTGCTGCCGGCGATGGTCACTGTGCCGTCGCCGGTGTTGTAGATGCCGCCGCCGTCGTCTGCCTGGTTGTCGGAGAGAGTGCCATTGGCGACGTTCACTGTAGCACTGTTGTTGTAGATGCCACCACCATTACTGAGACCAACATTACCTTTCTGAATAGTCACCCCGGAGATGCTGACGGTAACGCCGCCTGCGGTGACGTGGAACACACGGTCAATGTTGTTGCCGTCAATGATGGTGCTACCCGCCCCCGCGCCGTTGATGGTCAGATCGCCGCCCGCTGCCAGGATGTCCAGGTCGCCACTGTTGTTGGCGTTGTCGCCTGCTGCCCCGGTCAGGGTGTAGGTGTTGGCGGGGAGGGTGATGGTGTCGTTGCCGGTACCGGCAGCACAATCGCCGCCGGTAGTATCGGCGTCAGCGTTGGCGTTGTTGATGGCTTCGCGCAGGGTGCAATTGCCGTCGCCAGCGGTCGTGCTATCCAGAGGGCTGTTGACAGTGATCGTGGCTGCGTGGGCCACCGGTGCGGGCAGCACTCTCAGCGTCACCACCAGCAGCGCCAACACCAGCTCCAGCCGGGCGGGGATGGATAGGAAATGCGATCTTCTGAGCACTTGTTGGTGAGTCATCTGGTTTATCCCCTTTGAATAGAGGCAATTATACCCGGACTGCCTGCAGAAGCCAAGTCTACGCCTCCCGCCACCGCTGGGTGAGTGCCACCTGTGCGGCGTAAGTTTCCACCTGGCGCTCGATCTCCACCTCGTCCCAGCCCAGGCGGGGGGCCATCAGTTCGGCCACGGCGCGGGCCCGCTCCAAGCCTCCGTCCCGTGTCTCGTAGATCACGTGGGTGCGCCGGATGAGCACGTCGCACAGCGTCAGCGCCATCTCGTGCTGCACCCCGTAGAGGGATTCTGCCATCAGGTACGGCAGTTCCGGCACGATGCGTTCCCCCAGGCTGGGGTTCTCTTCTGCGTAGGCCAGCACCCACGTGGCATCGGAGCCGTAAGCCTCCACCAGATGCTTGCCCGCCGGTTCGTCCACGCCGCTTGCCCGCACGCGCTCGATCTGCGTGCCCTCCAGTACCTCTTTGGTACGACACTCGGATTGGGCGTGGATGCCAAACTCCTCCGCCAGTTTCTTCTGAACGCGGTCGGTCAGTTGCTGGCCCATCAGCCGGTGAGTGGTCAGTTTGCCGCCGGCGATGGTGATCAGGCCGGATTGGCTCTCCACAATCACGTGCGCGCGGGAGAGCGCGGAGGGGCTGCCTGGAGCGGACACGAGCGGGCGCAGGCCCGCAAAGGTACTGATAATGTCGTCGCGCTTGATCTGTGCACCGGGGAAAGTTTGCTGAATCGCTTCCAGCAAATACTCGACGTCGTCGAGGTCGGCAGCAGGGTTGTCCAGATCGCCCTGGTGGTCGGTGTCGGTGGTGCCGATGAGAGTAAAGTCACCCCACGGGATGAGAAAGATGTGGCGGCCGTCGCGAGGAACACTGAATATAATGGCGTGCTGGCTACGCAGCCGCGCACGAGGGACTATCAGGTGAACACCTTTGGTTGGACGGATCATCGGATTCTTGCGATGTTCGTCCATCTCAAGGACGTCGTCTGTCCAGACGCCGGTGGCATTGACGACGATCTTGGCCCGGACCTCGACCTCCCGCCCGTTGATTTCATCCAGGACGCAAGCGCCGACGATGCGCCCCCCTGCTTTCAGCAGTCCGACCACGCGGGCGTGGTTGGCCATCACCGCGCCGTGGAGATGGGCAGCCTTGGCCGTCATCAGTGTCAGGCGGGCATCGTTCACCTGGGCATCGTAGTAGCGGCCCGCGCTGAGCAGCCCCCGTCCGGCGACCAGCGGCTCGCGTCGCCGCACCTCCGATGGACGCAGCCAGCGGTGGTTTTGCACGTTACGAAAGAGACCCAGTGCATCGTACAGTACCATCGCGGCGCGGAGTTTCCATGGGGCCGGTCTCTGCCCGCGATAGAGCGGGTAAATAAAGGGCAGCGGGCGCACCAGTCGGGGAGCAATCTTGCGCATCAGCCGCCGCTCGCTGGAGGCATCGAAAACTAACTTGAATTCGCCATATTCCAGGTAGCGCAGGCCAGCGTGGACGAGCCGCGTGGAACGACTGCTGGTGCCGCTGCCAAAGTCGTCCTTTTCGACCAGACCGGTGTGGAAGCCACGCATCGCCGCATCGCGGGCCACCGCCACGCCGGTGATGCCACCGCCGACGATCAACAGGTCGAACTCCTCCTGGGCCAGGCGCTCCACATTCCCCTGGCGAACAGCAGCAGAGAAGGGACGTAGCGGAAAAGTTTCACCCATTCTTGCTCCTCCTCTATGAAGGCAGCAGGATACCGGGGTTCATAATGCCGGCGGGATCAAGCGTCTGCTTGAGTGTCCGCAGTACTTTCACGCCCAGCAGACCGATCTCTTGCTCAAGCCACGGGGCATGATCGCGGCCTATGCCGTGATGATGGGTCAGCGTACCGCCAGCGGCCATGATGGCGTCTGTCGTGGCCTGCTTGACCTTCCACCACTGGGCCTGTCTCGCCAGCGGGTCGGGGTCGGGCACCTGGCGGCCCAGGAAGGTCGCATAGAGCGAAGCGCCGTGTTCGTAGGCGTGGGAGACGTGGGTCATCACGTAGCCCAGGCCGCCGCCGGTGGCAGATATGGCCCCTTTCATCGCGACGATCATGTCCCCATATAGATGCATCAAGTTCGACCAGTTGGTGGCCGTCTCCAGTGTGTCCACCATGACGCCATGACCCAGAAGCGTATCGCGTAGGTAGGGCTGGGCGTAGCGGTCGCGTATCCACGACCGCCCTACCGCCCGCCCCAGCGAGAGGCCCCGATGATCGCCGCATGTTTCCAGCGCCAAGCGCCACTGCTGGGCGGTCCACCTGGTGTCCCCGTCGAAGCCCAGCAGCATCAAGGTACTGCCCGTGGTCAGATCATATCCCTGCACCTTCAGATACCGCTCAATCAGGCTGTCGGCTAACCGGCGCAGACCGTGATGCTCGTGGCTCATCACAGCGTAGGCGACCGTCTCGGGCGCGTCGGACAGGCGTATGATGGCCGGGCGCAGTGCCCTGCTCTGCATCAGATCGCGGAAAGCGGCGACGCTGTCCTCCAGGTTGTGGAAAAGGATGAACCGGTAATCCTTCACCGCTGGCAGAGGATGGATGCGCATCGTGGCCTCGGTGATGACACCGTAGGTACCTTCAGAGCCGACGAGGAGTCGCAGCAAGCTGGGGCCGGTGGCGGCAGCTGGCGTGTCCTTCGTCTCAACGATACCAACCGGCGTGACGACCCGCACAGCCTGGGTCAGTGCCTCAATCTTGCCGTAGCCGATAGAGTTCTGACCAGCGGCGCGAGTGGCAATCCAGCCGCCGAGGGTGGAGAACTCGAAGGATTGGGGGAAATGGCCCAGCGTGAAGCCACGTTCGTTCAGTTGAGCTTCCACTTCTGGGCCGGTTGCGCCAGCCTGGATGCGGGCCGCGCGTGAGACCGGGTCCACCGCAAGCACGCGATCCAGCCGGGCCAGGTCGAGGGTGATGGTGGGGCGGTCGCCGGGGTCCGGTTCGACGCCACCCAGGACGGAACTGCCGCCACCGAAGGGGACGACGGCGACGTCTCGGTCGGCTGCCCACGCCAGCAGGGAGGCGACCTGTCCCTGGTCGGCAGGGTAGACGACGACGTCGGGAGGATTGGGGACGTGAGCGGCGCGGACGCGGATCAGATCGCGGTAGGACTTGCCGTAGGCGTGCACGACGCGAGACAGTTTATCGGTGCGCACCGTCTCCGCGCCCAGCAATGTGCGCAGGGAGGAGAGCATCGGGTCGTCCAGACGCGGCGGCCGCAGCGAGATCTCCTCGAGGGAAACGGGCTTCGTCTCGTGTTCAATCGCCTCGTCGGGCAGTTCGAGCCACTTTTGGAGCATAGGCCAGAAAGCAGGACGACCCTCTAGCGAGTAGTCCTGATCGAGCGTGCCCCAGCCCCACCAGCGCAAGTTAGGGATGTCCATAGTTCTCAGTCCTCAGTTCAAAGTCCTCAATCTTCCTCTCCGTGCACTATTTTGGCGCCGCGCAAGAAGGGTGTCAATAGGAGGAATCGCACCCTACCACAACCCTCCCACCAACGCCAGGTAGGCCAGCGCGAACAGTCCATAGCCAACGCTGGACGCGATGACGACGAGCGCGTAGGCCCCGGCCGCTCTTCCCCATGGAATACCCATGCTGCGCCTGACGCTCCAGGCAAAGAGGAAGCCGCTGACAATGCCAGGTGAGGTCAGGGCAAGTAGCACGAGTGCCACGATGCCCACCGCTATCCCCAACACCGTCCTGACGGCTTCGCCCAGGCCCGCGGTCAACTGCCCCAGCAGGATGGGGTAGATTGTCAGCACTGCCGGTGCGATCAGTGCCACGACGTTGGAGACCGGGTAGACCAGAGCCCACCCGATGGCGTGCTTCCAGAGTTTGAGATCGGCCCAGCGGTATTGGAGGCCCAGTCGGCGAGACATCACGAACCGCCACACGATCACCCAGATGGCAAACGCCGCCAGCAGACCGACCGCCCAGGTGAGCCGCATCACCCACTGCTGGACGACCGGGCGGCGCAGCGCGGCGCGGGTCTCCGGGAGCAAGTCCTCGACGCGGGTGACGACGACGTCCTCGGCGGCATTGCTCTGCACGTAGGTGGCCCGCCAGACGCGGCCAAAGTCGCCCACCGCCTGATCCACGGCGTAGCCGGGGGTGCTGGTGTAGCGCATAATGCGCGGCTCAGGGCGGCCGTAGAAGCCGCCAGCAACGTAGCCGGAATGGTCCTCGCCCAGCCGAGGGTACGCGACGCGAAAGTCCACGCCCGGCGGGGCGACGACATAGACGCGGGTGAGCTCAATGGGACGCGCCCAGGCGCTGCCGGTCCCCAGGGGGTAGGCGTAGGTGGGCCCTTCGTCGCCCGGCACCAGGTGGGCGGCCCACGCCAGGTGCAGCCCCTGCTGACCGGAGATGCCCCGGTAGCCACGGGATTCCTCCCCTGCCGCCGCTGTCGGCTGTGTCTGCATGGTGACGACGGCGATCTGCTGCCCCTCGAAGCGATGGAGCGTCTCCTGCACGGCCGGATCGAGCCCGGTGGTGGCGATCAGTCCCTCCAAACGAGTGTCGGCGTCAATGTCGTACAACTCGACGACGGAGTGCTCCGTTTGGAACGTCGCCACTGGCCCTTGCTCTGCTAGCGGTGCCCCCATCATAAAAAGGCTGACGAAACCCACACACGAGCAGGGCCAGGACAACGGCACGATGAGCAGGGCTCCCGGCATGAGCGAGAAGCGCACGACCGACCTGTAGGCCTCCTCCCACTCCGCAGCATCGGCCAGGTGGCCGTCCAACTCCTCGGTCTGGGCGAGTTCAAAGTCGAAGGAGTTCTCCTCGATTACGTCGAAACCAGTAGGGTGGCTGCCCAGCGGGATGAAAAAGGTGATTTCGTGCGACTCGCCGCTGGCGTCGAGCAGCGACACGAAGAGGTCCACCTGGGCCGTATCCTCCTCCGCATCCAGGCGCACGACGGCGATCTGCATCCCCTCCTCGAGCAGCGCCCACAGTTCAGGATCGTCGAGGATGGGGCCACCGTCCGCACGGGCGGGAGCGGGGAGTGCCAGGGCGAGGCTGAGGAGAAGCCCCACCACCACTCCTTGCCAACTGCGTTTCAGTCTCATATCTCGACCTCCCATGAGGCATGAAATACAGAACGTGATCAAGGACCACGCCTGGACAAACCCAACCACGCACCAGGCGACAGTCACGCCACGGCCAGCGAGTAGGACGGGCGGTATTGGACTTGGAGTTCCATTGTTAGCCCCTCTTGGAGCTTATCGTAAGACCAAGTGGTCAGCGCATGGTAAAAAGTCTTCTATTGCCAACAACCAATGCGCATCCTGATCGCTAAGAAGTGCTGCTGACATTGAGGCGGCACCGCAGCCACACCAGAAGCTCAGAACGTTTTCACCGATAACGAAGACGTCTGTCCAGGTGCCCGATCCGCACCGAGCCCAGGCTTTATACGTGTATCGCCCTGGTGGGATACTGCGCCAGTAATGAACCCCGGTCGAGAAACCTCTCTCCTCAATCCCAACGATTTCACTCGTGTTCTCATGTCACCCTCCCTTCAGACGCCCCCGAACAGCAGGGGATCGCAAAAAGCGACGCTGCTCCCACATTCCTCAGAGAGCATTGAGAGCCTGATGCAGGAGGCCCAACTGGCCGTAGCGTCTTAGCACAGTAAGTATACCCGCATTTCGCACGAATGGGAAACGGGGTAGCCATGGCCAATATGCTCAGTACAAAAAGAGGCTCCCCGGTCGAGGAGCCTCTTTCGATTGATCCAACTGCACTCAATGTCGGGATCTATCGTTCTGCCTGCATGTCCAGAGGCTACGATCCCCTCTGAATTTCGCGCGTCTCCAACCGTCAATCAGAAGAGTACATCCCTTCCTCAGCAACCTCAAACACTCCATAGCCCGGTGCGTCTGAGAGGATGCCAAGCATGTCCCTGAAGGTAGACCCGCCCGTGACTGAATCTGAGATTCCCCCAACTGTCGGCACTTCTCCAACAGCCGTCGTACCGTAGTAGGTAACTTCTATGTAGGGCCCATAAGTGGTACCGCCCCCTTCGCGGGAGGTAAATTCCAACCGGGCAAAGTCAGCGCCTAAAGTCTCGGGGGCGCGAATCATGAGGCCGTAGTTGGAAGAACTGCCGCTCACCCACCCGTTCACCAGATCGGTCACATCAAACGAGTACCATTGCCCAGTTCCTCCCGAAAGCGAGACCGAGGCAGAACCGTACGCTTCGGCACAGCCAGGCTGAGTGTTCCAGGTGACCGACGACTCTGACCAATTGGCACTGGCACGATATACGGTGACTATACGCGGCTGCGTATGTCCCTCAAAGCAGCAATAGGTCGCGAGGTAAAGATACAGTTTGGCCGTGTTAACCGACGTTCCCACGGGGATACTGGACAAGTCAAAGCTAGCCAGGCCGCGGGAGACTTGTCCACTCACTGAGTCCGCGCAGCCAGGATAGTCATATCCCACCCGGATGGCCGACGTGCTTCCAAAGTTCGTATCGGGGACGCCTTCAAGTACCGAAGCGTCCGCAACAGCATACAGCGTTTTTGTTTGTAGTGGCGGATAGCTCCTCAGCACCAGAGGCAAATAGACCTTGCGCTCCCCTACCGTCACGGTGCTGGTGTTGTTGCCAGACGTCTCATCCTCCGGGTCCCAGATGGTGGCTGTGTTAGTAAACGCAGAGACGCTCTCCAGGCCGGGGCTTATCCAACCATAGATGGTGATCACGCCGCCTTCACCTATCCCCAATGGCTGGACGTTCCACACGTAGGAGAAGACGCCAGTTGGCGTGATGGCGAGCGTGCTGGTAAAGCTTGGCGTTACCACTTGGGAGGGCACGGCGTCGGTGACGACCGCGTTTGCTGCCACGTCGCTGCCAATGTTGGCAATGGTGAGGGTGAACGTGATGGGATCGCCGGGCTCGAAGTCGGTGCCGATAACTCGCTTGACGATGCTAACGTCCGGGCCGGGGTCTGTGGTCGTGCGCAGGCGGATGGCGACGTCGTATGTAGATTCACTCCACGAGCCGGTGCCGTTATCGGGGCTAGTGTACGTGCGCCCAGTTTCTTGTGGAGCAGTGGGGCTGTCTTTCGGAACAGGAGATGTGTAACTGGCGTTGGTGAACTTTACCACTGCGACGACGTCGTCGCCGGTGGTCACCTGAAGGGGAGAGGGCAGAGGCATTGAATGGTAACCAGCTTCGTTATAGGCGTGATCCAGGCTCTGCGCCAGCAGATTGGTGGGAGGGTTGCTTCCGTCAAAGTCGTCGTAGATGTAGACATCAACGTCGGTCGTGGCGTCTGTAGTCCAGAACTCGACCCGTGTGGCGTACGTGTCGGTGACAGGAGTAAACCTGACTAGCCCCCACGCAGTCGTGGTGCCGTACCCCCCACTGGCCGACCAGCCCCCCTCGTCATAGTACCAGATGTCGCCAGCGGGGTCATAGTCCTGCCAGGCGTGCATAAACGAGGAGGACTTGCCGATGCTGGCCGAGCCATAGGTGATATAGAAGTATCCATCATCGCCCCAGCCGGTGCCCCAACTGTTCTTCACAATCCAGCCTTCTGCGGCTTCTGTGCTCGCGGGTCCTATACCTCCGGACACGGACGGGAGGTTGTCGCTCCAACCAACGATCAGCACGGCGTGATTTGGCGTTTCCGTGCCAGCATAGTCTAGCGTATAGGAGCCGTTGTAGTTCTGGAACTCTGTGTCCCAGGCGTCGCCGTCCCCCACATACAGTGCCGTGAAGATCGGCCCGTTGTCGTAGAGATATTGCTTCAGCACGCCAGCACTTGGCACGCTGTCATCGGAGATGATGCGCCAGTCCAAGAGTGTCTTCTGATAGGGGCAGGTGGAATTACAGCCAACCTTGTGGGTGACCGTGTAAGGATCGCACGACTCCAGCACCGTGCCATCCTGCGACAACAGGTTGGCTACGTCAATGTAGTTTCCGCCTCCACAACTGGCTTGACGATAGTTGCACTCTTTGGCGTTGTTCTCCGAGAGGTCAAACGTGCCGGCGCCATCTATCAGCAGTTTGGACTCAAAGTTGCCGATGGAGGCAAAGGCGTAGCACGCACCGCAAGTGCCCTGGTTCTTCACCGGGGTGACATAGTTTTGCCCCCCTACGTCGCGCCAATCGAAGCTGGGTGGCACCGCCTGAATGCTGACCCCATCCGACGGCGGCCTCTGCCCGGTCAGGTGAGATAGGTCCATCGGCGGCGGGACGAAGCCTCTACCGTAGGATGGTTGGTCTGAGGCCTCCACTCGCAGTGGAGCAACATCCAGCGCAGGTACTTCAACCTCTTCTTGTGAGGGCGGAGGTGGGGTAGGGGCTGGCGCAGCCGAGCTGGCGCCGACACTCAGCACTACCGTGCTGATAACAGCGAGTACAACGAGAAGCGTACCTATGACCTTACTATGGGTAAAACTATTCACTTTTGGCCTCCTTATTTCTGCTTGCAGGATTACCCTGCAGCGTTTGCTTCATCTGTGAGAACTGGCTGGTTGCGGACAGAGGCAGCGCTACTGCGGGATTGCTATGAGTTTGAAATTGTTCTTTTTTGACCTCCTTCCTCTCACTTGTGGATCCTCGACTGACGACGAACAACTCCCAATAGCACACAGGCAGGGCACAATGGCCCTGCCCATCCTTTCGCGAATTCCATTGTATAACAAGCAGATGACAATGTCAAATCGTGCATGCGACCGAGCTTGTGCCGCAAAGATGGCCACTGCGGTCTGACCAGTCCAAAGCGGCTTGACAAAGCCAGGGCTCTATGCTATCCTGCATTGGAAATAGACAACAGCACGTGGAGGACAACGTGGCTTCCGAGCACTCTGTCATCGGCATTGACCTGGGCGGTACCAAGATCAGCACCGCTCTGGTAGACAGTGCTGGAAAAATCGTCGCCCACGACTACCGGGAGACCCCGGCGGCAGAGGGGCCGCAAGCGGTCATCGGGCGTATGCTGGATGCCGCTCGCACAGTGATGGCACAGGCGGGGGTGACGCAGTCACAGGTAGCGGCGGTGGGCATCGGCTCGCCAGGCCCCATCGACATCAAAGCAGGTGTAGTAATGGACATACCCAACCTGGAAGGCTGGGATTATGTGCCCCTCAGGCAACTGATCGGAGACGATCTGGGGATCACGACGTTTTTGGAGAACGATGCCAACGCGGCGGCGCTGGGCGAACATCGCTTCGGTGCCGGGCGGGGCGTGGAGCACATGATCTATGTCACAGTCAGCACAGGCATCGGCGGCGGGTTAATCCTCGATGGGAGGTTGTATCACGGGGCCAACGGAATAGCGGGCGAGATCGGCCATCAGACCCTCGTGCCCGATGGGCCGCTTTGCGGCTGTGGGAACCGGGGCTGCATGGAGGCGCTGGCCTCCGGCACGGCCATCGCGCGTCAGGCACGCGAGCGCGTGGCCCGCGGCGTGCCGACGCTGATAGCCGATCTGGCAGGAGGCAACCCAGAACGTATCACGGCCAAACTGGTTGCCCAGGCCGCCAGCCAGGGAGATGAGGAAGCGCAGGAGATCCTGACCAGGGCGATGAATTACCTGGGGATCGGCATGGCCAACCTGGTCAACCTGTTCAACCCGCAGCTCATCGTCATCGGTGGTGGGCTGGCGAACATCGGAGAGACGCTCTTCGGGTCGGTGCGGCGTGTCATTGACCGACGCCCCTTTCGCGCAGCAGCACAGGCAGTGCGGGTCGTGCCGGCCGAGTTGGGTGAAAACGTGGGCGTGTTGGGCGCGGCGGCGGTGGCGCTGGCGCAGATTGACTGAGCAGCAACGAGCGACCGCCAACCAGAACAACCATCGCTGTTGCCAGCAGTACATTCTCATTCCTACGTGCCCCTGCTGCTATTTTTGTGCTATAATATACCATAGGAGGGGGCCCGATGCGCAAAGAGGCCTATCTCGTCAACCCACTTTCTGGTGACGCGGTGCAGTGCCAGACCTGCGAGCACTTCTGCGCCGTCGAGCCGGGTGAGGCGGGTAAGTGTGGTGTGCATCGAAACGTTGATGGCACACTCTACCTGGTCGTGTATGGAGAGGCCATCGCTGTCCACGTAGACCCCATCGAAAAGAAGCCCCTTTTCCACTTCAAGCCCCGTGGCGATATCCTCTCCATCGGCACGTACGGCTGTAACTTTCGCTGTCCCTTCTGTCAGAACTGGCAGATGTCGCAGATGCGCGACTTTGACGATCAACGCGACCACCTGGGGCAGCAGGCTACGCCTGAGGCGCTCGTCAACACCTGCCTCAGAAACCACATCCCGATGATCGCCTACACCTACAACGAGCCCACTGTCTTCTTCGAGTATACCTACGATACCGCAAAACTGGCCCACGAGCACGAGATCAAGAACGTCTACGTCTCCAATGGCTACATGTCACAGGCTGCACTCGACATGATCGAGCCCTACCTGGATGGCATCAACGTGGACCTCAAAGCGTTCACCGATGAGTTCTACCGCGAGCAGTGCCAGGCGCGTCTGGGACCGGTCAAGCGCAACATCGCCCACATTGCCCGCGAGACCGACATCTGGATCGAGGTCACCACGCTGCTGATCCCCGGCCTCAACGACTCCGACGAGGAACTGCAGGCGATGGCGGAGTGGCTAGAGGGAGTGGATCCGGAGATACCCTGGCACGTCACTGCCTTCCACCCCGACTACCAGAGGCTCGACTTGCCGCGAACCTCTCAGCGTGCGCTGGCCCGCGCCTACGAGATCGGCAAGCAGGCCGGGCTGCACTACGTCTACGTGGGCAACGTGATGGATGCGGACCGGGAGAGCACTTACTGCCCCCAGTGCGACCAGAAACTGATCCAGCGCCATTGGTACAACGTGAAAGAGTCGTGGCGCGAGCGCGGCGTGTGCTCCCAGTGCGGCCACGCCATTGCGGGGGTGTGGTCGTGATCAGTGGTTGTGGTCATTGTTCATTGGTTTATTGCTCATTGATATGGAGGTGACTGATGTCCGAGTTGCCTGTCCGTCCCCCGGTCGTCGCCGGTCAGTTCTACCCCGGTGATCCTGACGTACTGCGGCGGATGATCCAGGAGTACGTAGACGAAGCGACGTTGCCTGAAGATTTGGGCACCGTCCGCGCTGTCATCGCCCCCCACGCTGGCTACGTCTTCTCCGGACCCACTGCCGGATACGCCTTTAAGGCGCTGGCACCGCTTCCCCAGAAAGAATGGACCGTTTTCCTGCTCGGCCCGGCCCATCGCGCCTACTTCAGTGGTGTAGCGTTGGGGGACTATTCCGCCTTCCGCACTCCACTGGGCGATGCCCCTATCGCCGTTGACCGGGTCGCAGAGACGTTGGCGCGCTCGCCGCTCTACACTCGCACCCCCGAAGCCCACGCGCCTGAGCACTGCCTCGAGGTCGAAGTGCCCTTCCTCCAGATGACGCTGCCGGACTTCCGGCTGGTGCCCATGTTGTACGGAGACGTGGACCCGCGGGAGGTGGCTGCGGAACTGGCCGACCACATCGGCGAGGACGACCTGATCGTCGTCTCCAACGACCTCAGCCACTTCTATCCCTACGACGAGGCCCGGCAACTGGACCATGCTCTGCTGGATGCATTGATGGCTGACGACGAGATGGGAGTGCTGAGAGGCGAGGCTTGCGGCAGTGCGCCTGTGACGACGCTGATGGGCATCGCCCGCCACAAGGGTTGGCAACCTCACTTGCTGGACTATCGCACCTCCGGCGACACGGCGGGCGACAAATTCCAGGTCGTGGGCTACGCCTCGGTTGCATACACAGAACAGCACTAACTCAAAAGGATACCTATAATGTCCCTCACACCCCAGGAAAGAGAGACGCTGCTAACCTTGGCGCGGGAGGCGATCACGCGCGCGGTTCACCGCCAGGAACTGCCCCCGCTGGACATGAACGCGGTATCGGAGGATTTGCAGCGCGACGGGGCCAGTTTCGTCACACTGACCGAGCACGGGGAGTTACGGGGCTGCATCGGTTCGCTGGAGCCACGCCGTCCACTGGTACTGGACATGCGCGAAAACGCGGTCGCTGCGGCTTTCCACGATCCTCGCTTTCCCTCTGTGCGCCCGGAGGAGTTGGACGACCTGCACGTCGAGATTTCCGTGCTGAGCACCCCCCAGCCGCTACCTTACGACGGTCCCGACGACCTCATCGCCAAGCTGCGCCCAGGTGTGGATGGCGTAGTCATCGAGCGCGGCTGGAATCGGGCCACCTTCCTCCCCCAGGTGTGGGAGAAAATACCGGACCCCCACCAATTCCTGCAGCAACTGTGTCGCAAAGCCTATCTTCCCGCCGACGCCTACCGTTCTCCCGGCCTCGACGTCTACACCTACCAGGTGGAAAAGTTCGAGGAAGCGTAGGGACGTGGTGACCACGCCCCTACGGCTCAACCGTGATCTCGACCTTATGTTCCCCAATGGGGACGACCTCAAAGAACGTGTTGCCCACCTTCAGCGGGATCAGGTGGCCATCCTCATCCGTCAGCGTCAGCATATCCCCACGCTCCTCCCGGTGCCAAATGCCATCAATACGCACCCCGTCGCGGAAGAGAATGGCGGGGCGATAGGGATTATCCACACTCCACAGCGCCCAACGGATCGAGAGGTTACCCCAGTGAGGATCCTCGACGATGTCAGTGTCCCACTGTGCCACGTAGAGCAGCACCACGTTGGCAACGCTGAGTTGCTGCCCATTGAGCGCGTCGGTGTGCGGAACCCCATCGGACCAGCGCAGGTAACGCCCACTGGCTTCGTCGTAGCGCCATTCAGCATCGAGCAGATGCCAGGGAATGTAGATATAGGTTGCGGGCTCCCCCTCGACCTTTGGCTTCTCGGAGAATCCCATCCCCTCCAGATTCTGCCGCCCACTGATGCCGTGTTCCTCTGCCCAGGCACGCACCAGCGCCGGGCTGGTGAACATCGTGTGTTCAAGGGGCACGTCACGGCTGGAGTCACGATAGAATGGACTTGGGCTGAGTGTATCTGGCAGACTCTCTGAAGCGACCCAGTCGGGGTAGAGGTCTGAATCCCGGAAGAGGGCCAACACGCCGTTGCTGAAACCGGAACAGGCAAAGACGGCCTTGTACATCGCCGGGATCTCCAGGTCAATGATGCGGCCGCTGCGTATTGGCCCCACCTGCTGCGGGTCCTTCCCCAGATAGACGGCGGTCCAGCGACTGGAGAACCAGCCTTCGTTATAGTGCTCGAAAATTAGATCCGCACTGTTAAGGCCCGCCTGGGGCCACACGTACTCGGGCGGATAGTTGACGATCTTGGTCGCCACCGGCACCCGCTCCAGCAGGCTGGGGTCCGACACCACCTCGCCGGTGAGCGGGTTGACGTTTTCGGGCAGCGGCGTGGGGGTGGGGGTGAACTCGGGGGTCGAGGTGGGTGGGGGCAGTGGGATATCGGTTGGTGACAACGTGGCTGCCGGTGCAGGGGTGCGGGTCGGCGTGGGGATTGACCCCGCCGTCTCGCTACTACAGCCGCCCAGCGCGCCCGAAACAACAGCCACCACCGCCAACCCGACCGTGATCCACGTCAACGCACGCAGCCGCTTCCTGTGCTCCATAAGACTCATCCTGGCTTACCTCCGTGTGGGGCTTCCGCAACGCGGCGTATTATAGCACAAGCGAGACAGCGGGCAACCATCACCCGTGAGCACCCCACCCCTACTTGGATCTCGCCTTCGCCAGGAGATACTCGCTGCTGATGCTTCCATCGCTGAACAGGTTGAGGGAGGTGCTGGTCGTGCGGCCAAAGTTCCAGTAGGTGACCTCCATACCACCGTAATCGTACATAGGATTGTTGCGGTAGGTACCGACCGGCGTGAGGCCAGATGGAATGTCCCAGCGACGTGGGTCGCCGTACAGTTGGCGGAACACCAGCCGCCGGATACCCATCTCGTGGCAGCGAGCCAGGAACGCATCCACCTGGCCGACGTTGTGCTCGTTAATCACACAGGAGACCTTGACCGGAACGCGCGCCGCCCGCGCAATTGCCGCCAGGTCGGGCACTTGCCGCGAGCCCGTCATCTTCTGGTAGGTGTCCGGATCGAAGGAAGGGTGAGAGAGAGATACCCGATTGTAAAGGTTGAAGACGTCTATCTTCTTGAGCGCCAGTTGCCCGTTGGTGTGGAGGGAGATTTGCGCCTCGGGCAGTTGCCCCCTCAGCCAGCGGATCAACCGCGCCTCGTGGCGATAGAGTTGTGGGTCGGTGGTGGTGCCGGTGAGGATGATCTGCCGGACACGATGGCGTTGCAGCAGCCCTACAAAACTGTCCAGGTTTCGCAGTGGGAACTCGTCCAGGTTGTTCCGGTTGAGTGCGGGGTCAACCTGCGCGACTTGCTCTCCGAGATCGTCGCCCGGCGGATGGATGTGGACGCGATTTTCGACCGCCCAGAGACGCTGCGCCAGTTGGTCGTGGCCTGTGGCGGCGTCGTGCGCGACCTGATGCGTTTGATTCGCTTTGCCTGCGACTACGCCACCGGCGAACGGATTGACGAGGCGGCTGCCCGGCGGGCCATCGCCAGGATGGTGCGCGAGTACGAGCGGCTGATCCACCGGGAGGACCTGGAACTCCTGGCCCAGGTGCACCGCGAGCGTCACCTGCCCGGTAGCTCCGCCCTCTCGCGGCTGATGTACAACCGGCTGGTGCTGCCCTACGTCAACGGCGAGCGGTGGATGGACGTGCATCCCGCCGTGGTCTCCGCACCGCTCTTCCGGGACTACTTCCGGTTGGAGCGTGGCTAGCTTGTAGGACAAGACGCCTGTAGAATCTCGTAGGGTTATACCCCTTTTTGCTCATTAAAAACTTACCCCT
>CAZMOT010000044.1:0-23696 GCA_964568065.1 uncultured Anaerolineales bacterium | reverse complement strand
CGCCTAGCTCAAGATAAGCTTCATGCCCGATGGTGACAGCAATCAGCAGATCGAAGCCCCAGGACAGGGCGAAGGTGAGAAGAAGGAAGACAGTGACCCGCCCGATTCGTAGACCTCGCATGGCTTCATCTCTTTTCACAGTTGCACAGAACTCGCGCGCCCAACGGTATTGAGCTCAGGCGCAGCGCCGACTTGGCCCCAGAGCCCCCGCCACCTCACGACTCCCTGAACCCAAACCGCCGACGCTACTCAGCGCCGAAGGCGCTGTCGCCTCCAGCGATTGGTTGGGCGCAGGGCTTCCCGCACCTACACAGAACACGGCTCTACCTACGGGTACAGTGTCTTGCTCAACAAGACGAGCCCCCACAACAGCAGCACCGGAATCGCTACTGAGATGGTGATCTCCAGCCACCTCCGCTCAGTCACCGCGAACGGAATCAAGAATGCTGTCTTGTTCCTGTACACAGTGTATGCCTCGCCAAACTTCCTCGTCAGGTGCAGTTCCTCAACCAGAGCCAGTAGGATATAGGCTCCCAATGTAGCGAACCACACCAACAGTGTGCCTCCAGGGCCCAGCCAGCCCACGTCACCCAGCACCTCTCGATACGAGCGACTGGTCAGGTTGATGATGTACAAAATCGCGCCAAAGTACTGCGGGTTTCTCACCAAGCGATACGGGCCGGATGTTACCAGCCTCCCTTTTCTCTTGATATTGAGATGCACCGTTGCGTAGACCATAATGAGAATACCAAGGATCGACATAACTTTGTCCGGCAGGTGCGGTCCCCCTAGCAACATCACGTCGAGCGCGGTCAGGAAATAGGGGACAGAAGTCTCTTGACCGTGGAATCGGATTGCCGGGTTGAACAGGGAAAGGAACATGATCGCCAGGTAAACAATCAAGGGCATTGTCATCAGGCCGGCCCAGATGAACAGGGAAGGTCCCGAAGCAATCAGTGGAATGAGCCAACCAGCTATCTCAAAGAAAGTAGAACTCAGCCACTCAGCCAGACTCTTCCTGCTATAATTGTTCATTTGCGATCCTCCCAGGCAGAGTGTTTGTCCTGCGCCCAACTATTAAATGGAAGGACAACCGTCCTCCCATTCCGCCAAATGGCGGACAAACAGAATGTCTGCTTCCCTATCCCCCCATCTTTGGGTGCTAGATGGATATTTGTTCAGCTAAGCTCCCAATGCAGAGGATTAGGTGAACCCACACTTGACCGGAACGAGCGTTCTGCTACAATACTGCCTGTGCCAATCACGGTATACTATACACCGTCATGCCCCAAAATGCAACAGCGAAAAAGGAGGATGCCGTGCCCCAAAAGAAACTGCTCGACCGCGTGCGAGACGCTATCAGACTCAAGCACTACTCCATTCGCACCGAAGAGACCTACGTCGATTGGATCAGACGCTACATTCTGTTTCACCATAAGCGCCACCCGCATAAGATGGGTTCCTCGGAAATCGAAGCCTTTCTCACTCACTTGGCCGTGGATCGAAACGTCGCCGCGTCCACTCAGAACCCTTGCACTGAGCCCGCTGAAGTGAGGCCCTCAGTGCTCTGCTGTTTCTCTATCGCGAGGTCCTCAAGAAGGGTGTAGACTCGGTTGACGCACAAAGCGCACATCCTGGAATTCGTCGGTGAGTCGTATCGGTTTCGTGAGCGTATGCAACGAGAGGCCCAGGAGGAGAGCAGTGAGTGATGGGTTGTGGACAGCGTGGACAGCCACAAAAAGCATGCCTGCCCACGCTGCCCACAGCCCCGACGACGACGGGGCGGCCTTGTTTTCAATCCAAAGCGGGTCTGATTCCTCGCGGCTTGCCGCGTTCTTTATTATCGCTTATGATGAGCGCATGAGCAAACTGATTCACAAGCGTCATAATGTGTCGATTCTGATGTACCACATAGTCTGTCCTGCCAAATACCGCCGAGTGGTGTTTACTCCTGAGGTTGATGCGGTGCTCAAAGACGTGTGTATGGAAATCGAGAAGCGGTACGAAATAGAATTCTTGGAAATTGGTACAGATAGAGACCAGGTGCATTTTCTGGTACAGTCTGTTCCGACTTACAGTCCCACCAAGATAGTGCGAACGATAAAGAGCATAACTGCGCGTGAGATTTTTAAACGAGTGCCCACGGTGAAAAAGCAGTTGTGGGGTGGAGAGTTCTGGTCAGACGGCTATTACATTGGCACCTTTGGGCAGTATGCCGGTGAAGAGCAAATCCGTCGCTATGTGCAGAAACAAGGTCAGGAAGAGCAGTATGAACAGATCCTTGCTCGGCAATTGCCATTGTTCTGATACCGCGCGGCTTGCCGCGCGGTAGTTCATTCAAGCGCGGGCGCGGCACCAGCTCTGGCCGGACGGGGGGATATAGAGTTTGGTTTTCAGTAACGGGGTGGCTACCTCACCCTCCTTGCAGCATTTCGCGACCAACTTTACCCGTGAACCAGGGGTTTTGGATGCCCTAGTTTTATCACATCTTGTCCGTCCCTGCAACGCTGCTAACTTGCCTGAATGCATGCACACAGAAAACCCTCCGGCGCATCGGCCAGCCAGGGAGTTTGAGAACTGGGTAGGTGGCTAGTCTTTCCCCTGGTCAGGTGACCGGTGACTTGCTATGACCGCCTGCCCCAGCGAAATGCACGCATCGTTGGGCGGCACCAGGTGGTGGGTGTGGATGGTGAAGCCTGCTTCTCGCAACAGGGGCACGGCCTTCCCCAGCAGCGTCACGTTCTGGAAGACACCGCCGGAGAGCACAACCTCGTTCAACCCGGTCTCCTCCCGCAGCCGCCGGCAGACGTCGCGGATCATCAACGCCAGGCCATTGTGGAACCTGGCCGCGATGACGCCCGCCGGCATCCCTGCCCGTACATCAGCAACAACGGCGCGGATGCACGGCGCAGGGGCGATTTCCTCACCCAGATTAAAGGGGTACGCTTCCTCCGCCCCCTCCTCCACCAACATCTCCAGCTCGATGGCCGCCTGGGCCTCGTAGTTGATTTCCTGCCGCACGCCCGCCAGGGCAGAGACAGCGTCGAAGAGGCGGCCAATGCTGGATGTGGGCACGATGTTCAGCTCCCGCTCCAACTGCCGGGCCAGAACTGTCCGTTCGGCGGACGAAACAACTGCCACGGGGGGTAAATCCTCCTCCCAGGGAATCCCCGCTGCCCACAGGTGGGCCAGCGCGGTGCGGTAGGGGCGGCGGATGGCGGCGTCCCCGCCGGGCAGGGGCACGTACTTGAGGTGAGCCGCCCGGCGGAAGGAAGCGTAGTCGGCGATCAAGAATTCCCCGCCCCAGATCGCCCCGTCGGTGCCGTAGCCGGTGCCGTCGAAGGCCACGCCGATGACAGGGCGCTCTCCGGTGAGGCCGTTCCCGGCCATGCAGGCGGCGATGTGGGCGTGGTGGTGCTGGATGGAGGATATTGGGTATTGGATATTGGAGATTTGAGATTTTGCCCACTGGGTTGAGAGGTAAGTGGGGTGCATATCGTGGGCGACGATTTCCGGCTCGATGTGGAAGGTGTCCTTCAGTTGCTCCACCATCTGCTCAAAGAAGCGCAGCGTCTCATAGTTCTCCATATCGCCGATGTGCTGGCTGAGGAAGGCGTACCGGTCGCGAGTGAGGCAGAAGGTGTTTTTGAGTTCCGCTCCCACTGCCAGCACCTGCTGCACGGGAAAGGGAA
Source organism: uncultured Anaerolineales bacterium (assembly GCA_964568065.1). Classification (GTDB taxonomy): domain Bacteria; phylum Chloroflexota; class Anaerolineae; order B4-G1; family B4-G1; genus CAZMOT01. The sequence goes on along the minus strand of CAZMOT010000044.1, from coordinate 20,004 downwards.
GGTGGACAGGATAGGGAGCGTAGCCCCGGGAGCGACGAATGGGCAGTTCGGCCCCATCAAAGATGCGCGTGACGCTGTCGTCGCAGCGGGCGTGGATGTCCCGATCGTGCAAGAGGAAACCGTCCGCCAGGCTCCTCAATCTCTCCAGCGCCTCGTCGTTGTCGGTGGCGATAGGTTCCTCGGAGTAGTTGCCGGAGGTCATGACGAGCGCGAGGGGCCAGGTGGTGGATGCTGGGTGCTGGATATTGGATCTTGGATCTTGGATGCTGGTGTGCTCCAGCAGGAGGTAGTGGAGCGGGGTGTAGGGGAGCATTACCCCCAGGTAGCGGTTGCCGGGGGCGACGAGAGGGGAGATAGGGCTGTCGGGATGTCTGCGTAAGAGGACGATAGGCCGCTCGCGGGAGGTGAGAAGCGCCCGTTCCTCCTGGTTTACCTCACAGTATCGCTCTACCGTCTCCAGGTCAAAAGACATGATGGCGAAGGGCTTGTCCACCCGCCCCTTGCGCTCCCGCAGCCGCGCCACCGCCTCGCCGTTGGTCGCGTCGCAGGCCAGGTGGAAGCCGCCCAAGCCTTTAACGGCGACCACGCCCCCCTCCGCCAGAATCTTTCGTGTTGCCTGGATCGCCTCCTCGTCAAGAATTGAGAATTGAGAATTGAGAATCGGGGTTTGGGACCTGGAGTTCGGGATTTGGAATCTCACCCTGGGACCGCACACAGGACACGCGTTCGGTTGGGTGTGAAAGCGCCGGTCCGTCGGATCGTCATACTCCGCCTGGCACTCGGGGCACATCTTGAAGGGGGCCATCGTCGTCTTGGGCCGGTCGTAGGGGATGTCCCGGATGATGGTAAAGCGAGGCCCACAGTTGGTGCAGTTGATGAAGGGGTAACGGTAGCGGCGGTCGTCGGGATCGAAAAGCTCGCGCAGACAGTCGTCGCAGATAGCAAAGTCGGGCGAGATGGGCTGGAACTCGCCGGGGCGAGCCTCGGAGTGGCGGATGATAAAGATGTTGGATACTGGATACTGGTCACTGGATGCTGGATGCTGGATGCTGGATAGGGGTAGGTCGGTGACGGTGATGTGCTCGATGCGGGCCAGAGGAGGCGCTTCTGACCGCAACTGCTCGACAAAGTCGTCCAGCACGGCGGTGGGGCCGATGGCCTCGATCTCCACGCCGGAGGAACTGTTCAGCACCCAGCCGGAGAGGCCCAGCCGGGTGGCCAGGTTATAGACGAAGGGGCGGAATCCCACCCCCTGCACGACGCCGGTGATGTGGATGTGGCGGGCGGAGAGAGACTGCGGTTCTTCCATGAGGCTATTATTCTACCACTGCCGGCAATCACTGTCCAGCCCTTTTCGCCTCCACTCCGCCCGCACCGCTTCCCACTCCTCGGGCGTGTTGACGTTGTGGAAGGAGCGCAGGTCGGGGTCAAACGGGGTCACGTCCTCCGGCGTCACGTAGCGCACCCGGACGTGGGGGAAGAAGGAGATGATGCGCCGCTCTCCGGTGCGGATGGCCGCCTCCATCGCCGAAAGGCAAGTGCGCCGGTAGGTCGCGTGGAGGGGTTCTATAAATAGCCCCCCCTCAGTCCCCCTCGCGTCGCGGGGGGGAGGCTCGTGGCGCAGCACAGCCACGTCGAACCCCTCCGCCCAGCCCGCGAAGGCCCGCAGGAGGTCGGGGTTCAGGAAGGGCATGTCGCAGCCCACGGCGAGGGCCAACTCGTGGGCCGCGGCCTCCAGACCGGCGTGCAGGCCCCCCAGTACCCCCACGCCGTGGAAGCGATCCACCACCACCGGGACTCCCAGGCCAGCGTAGGGTCGCACATCATCCGCCACGACCAGCACCTCGGCGCACACTCTCGCCATCCGTTCGATGACGATCTTGATCAACGGTCGTCCGTTCAGTTCCAGGAAGGCCTTATCGCGCCCCATCCTCCGGCTAGCCCCGCCCGCCAGGACGATGCCGGTCACATTATCCACGATTGAGTGATGCCGCTTTCTCCAGCCCGCGACCGGCAGCTTCTTGCAGCGGAGGCAGGTGCTGCAGCGCCTCCGTGAACTCCTGCACCGTCTGGGCGAAGAGTTCCCCCTCCGAGGAGGAGACCCACTTCACCAGGAATCGCTCCGGCTCAATGCCGGTGAAGGTCAGGAGCGCCTTGAGAACCGGCATACGACGGGCAGTACGGTGGTTGCCGGTAGAGTAGTGGCAATCGCCGATGTGGCAGCCCAGCACCATCACGCCGTCAGCTCCCTCCCGGAACGCGCGGATCACCAGTTCGGGCGAGACGCGCCCGGAGCAAGGGACGCGGATGATTTTGAGGTTAGGGGGATACTTGAGCCGGGTCGTGCCTGCCAGGTCCGCCCCGGCGTAACTGCACCAGTTGCAGAGGAAACCGATGATCTTGGGTTCGTAAGTTTCGCGTGCCATTGTCATATCCTGATTGCCAGAATGCTCAATTTTGTGCTTGACAGGGAAGTGCATCTCTGCTATAATTACTTTGCAAGGTGCTCCGCAACTTGATGGAGCAAATAGGGCACTGAAACGCGTCCGCCTGCTAGATTCTGTATGAGCGTCCCCGGGGCTAGCACCGGGGACGCTGCTCTTTATGGTAGCCGCTCCAGGCCAGAGGATCGCTGTAACATTCGCAGGACGATCTTCAATCCCCTCTCCCCACGTGGATTTAATTCCTCAAGACCGCTGGCATCCGGTGTGGTTTGAAAAGCGTGGAATATTTGATAGGCACACACATCGGCCAGTTGAATCGCCGCGAAAAACTGCCCCTGGACAAAGACCGGATATTCTACCACTGAAGTCTCTCGGCCTGACCTCTCCACCTCCTGGAGATACTCGCGATGGAAGTTGACAAGTCGAGCATCTTTCAAATCATTGCGGATTGATGAAGCCATGCTATCGATGAACACAAGGCCTAGGCTTGCCTCCTTACTAAGGAATAGATCCACCCGCTGGATCAGATTCTTGTAAGCGTATCGGTAGACGTCATCTGGCAAGAGCCCAAGGCGCTGCAGAGCCGGATGACTCTTATCCAATACAGTGACGAATAGTCGTAATGGTTTACTCTCCAGCAAGCCGTAGATTTCCTGCAAGATGGCTTCCCGGGTTTCCAGACGTACGTTTTCAAAAAAGCCTTTCCCGTGAATCAGATTGCGCCCCTTGATCTCGATTTCGTGTGGCTGAACTGTCGGAAAAAACTTGAGTTTCAGGTCAACTAATCGCTGCTGAATACTCAGACAATGCTCGGCCCGGGCAGCAAGAGCAGCCAAAGTGAAGAACCGCTGCACGGGATCATGCCCCGGGTTGCCGGACTCATCAAAGTACAGGAAGTACATTGCACGTTGCTCCTGATATGAGGTTCTACCCCAGTGCCTCCTGCACAGGAGACAGGTGCCGCAGCGCCTCCGTGAACTCCCGCACTGTCTGGGCGAAGAGCCCCCCCTCCGAGGAGGAGACCCACTTCACCAGGAATCGCTCCGGCTCGACGCCGGTGAAGGCAAGGAGCGCCTTGAGAACCGGCATGCGACGGGCAGTACGGTGGTTGCCGGTAGAGTAGTGGCAATCGCCGATGTGGCAGCCCAGCACCATCACGCCGTCAGCTCCCTCCCGGAACGCGCGGATCACCAGTTCGGGCGAGACGCGCCCGGAGCAAGGGACGCGGATGATTTTGAGGTTAGGGGGATACTTGAGCCGGGTCGTGCCTGCCAGGTCCGCCCCGGCGTAACTGCACCAGTTGCAGAGGAAACCGATGATCTTGGGTTCGTAGGTCGCTTTGCTCATCTTTGTTTGCTCCTTACGCCATCTCTACCATCTCCATCATCACGTTCATCGCCCCCCTCATCTCGGCGATCAACTGCCGGTCGGTGAAGTGGCGCAGGGTGATGGACTTGGAAGGGCAGGTGGCAGTGCAGGTGCCGCACCCCTTGCACAGCACCTCGACCACGTGGGCCACCTTGCGCTCCTCCAGGAACTCGATGGCCGTGTAGGGACAGGTCTGGACACACTGACCGCAGCCCACGCACATCATCTCGTCCACCACAGCGGTGGCGGCCTCGACCTCCACCTCCCCCTGGCCGATGAGGGAGAGCACCCGCGCCGCCGCCGCCGACCCCTGCGCCACCGAATCGGGGACGTCCCGCGGGCCCTGAGCGCAGCCAGCGATGAACACCCCATCCGTCATCGTCGCCACCGGGTCCAACTTGGGGTGCTTCTCCTTGAACCAGCCGTCGGCGTCGCAACTGATGCCGAAGAGGCGGGCCACCTCTCGCGCGTCGTGACGAGATTCGAGCCCTACCGCCAGCACCACCATGTCCATCGGGATGCGCTGCTGCTCCCCCAGCAGGGTGTTCTCCACCTGCACCACCAGTTTCCCCTCCTCCTCCGGGGTGCGAGCGGCCGTCGTCACCTGGGCCACCTTCCCACGGACGAAGTGGGTCCCCTCGTCCAGCAGGCGGTGGTAGAACTCCTCGTACATCTTGCCGGGGGTGCGCATGTCAATGTAAAAGTTGTAGACCTCGGCGTGGGTCTTGTGGTGGATCAGATGGGCCAGTTTCAGCGAGTACATGCAGCAGACGCGGGAGCAGTACTCGTGGTAGCGCTGATCCCGGCTGCCGACGCAGTGGATGATGGCGACGCTCCGAGGCACCGTAACTCCGTCCCGCAGGACGACGCGGCCGCCGGTAGGGCCCGTCCCACTGAGCATCCGCTCCATCTCCATACTGGTGAAGACGTTAGGGTAGCGACCGTAGCCGTACTCGGGGACACGCCGGGCATCGAAGACGTCAAAGCCCGTGGCGAGGATGATGTTGCCCACCTCCAGATCCAGCACCTCCTCCTGCATCTGGTGGTCAATCGCCAACGGCCCGCAGACGTGCACGCACTGGTTGCACTCGGAACAGACACCGCACTGCAAACACCGCATCGCCTCGGCGATGGCCTCTTCCTCGGTCATCGGGCCACAGACCTCGCAGAGGCTGTGGATACGCTCGTCCGCCGGCGCTTCCAGGGCGCAAGTACGCGGAATGTCCACGATCTGCCCGGCGGCCCGCTTGCGGGCGATATCCTCCTCGGTCAGCTCAGCCACCGGCACTCCAGAAACCAGGTTTTTCCCGAAAAACCCGGTTTCTCCCTTCAAGTAGGAATCCATCGCCCGCGCAGCCTTGTGCCCGGCGCCGATGGCGTCTACCACGAAGGCCATCCCGGTCACCGCATCGCCAGCGGCGAAGATGCCTTCCACGCTGGTCATCATCGTGTTCTCATCCACGGCGATCAGGCCATTGGGTGTCCGCTCAATGCTCTCAGGGATACACGCCAGATCGGGCCGGGCACCGATGGCCGGGATGACCACGTCGGCGTCCAACAGGAACTCTGACCCCTCGATGGGGACCGGGCGCCGCCTGCCGCTCTCATCCGGTTCCCCCAGCTCCATCCGGGTACAGCTCAAACTGCATACATTGTCCTCCTCGTCGGCGACCACCTCCGCCGGTGAGACCAGCCAGTCAAAGATCACACCATCTTCTTTGGCCTGGCGGATCTCGTCCTCCCGGGCAGGCATCTCCGCCTCGGTGCGGCGGTAGGCGATACGCACCTCAGGGGGAGCATCACCCCGACCGCTGCGGTCGCCGGGCCGTCTGCGGCCCGCCTCATCCGCTTGCATTGTCCCGATGCGCATCGCCGTGAAGTCCGCGACCATCGCCACGTCTCCGCGGTTCAGTACGATCACCTTCTTACCCATCAAGTCGGGATAGTGACCCAGGCTGGCGTCGCGTAAGAACTCGATCGCCGAAAGCGTCTGGGGCAGGTCAATGCCAGGAATGCGGATCTGTATCCCGGCGTGGGCGCCGATGCCCACAAAGACGGCGTCGTAACCGTCGTCGGGCATTCTGCCCGCTTTGAGCGCCACCACGTCGTCCACGCGGGTGTTCAGCTTTAGATCAACGCCCAGGTCAATGATCTCGTCTATCTCGCGCTGCAGTAGATCGTAGGGCAGGCGATACTCAGGGATACCCACGCGCATCATGCCGCCAGCCACCGGCAGCGCCTCGAAGACCGTCACGTCATGTCCCTCGAGACGGAGATCCTGGGCCACGGTCAGGCCGGCTGGACCGGAGCCGACGATGGCCACCTTCTTGCCTGTCGGTTCGGGCTCCTGCTCCTCGGCTTCGATCCTGGGGCGGAAGGCCTCGGCTACCTCCTCGGGGTGCGCGAAGGCCCAGTCAGCGACAAAGCGCTTGAGCCGCATAATGCTGACCGGCTCGTCTACTTGCCCGCGTGAACAGGCCGTCTCACACACGTGGTTACACACGCGCCCACAGACCGCGGGGAAGGGGTTGTCCTCTTTGATGGCCCGATAAGCGTCGGCAAAGCGGGCCTCGCGGATCAGCGCGATGTAGCCCTGCGCCCGCTGACCGGTAGGACAGGCGTCACGACAGGGAGCGACACCCCGCTTGTCTATGACAAAGGCCGGTGGGATGGCCTGGGTGAAGGAACGATAGACGGCCCTGCGGGTGCCCAGCCCCTCGTCGAACTCGCTGAGCACCTGGACGGGGCAGACGTTGGCGCATTCGCCGCAGCCGGTGCATTTATCCTCGACCACGTAGCGCGGGCGGCGACGCACCCGCACCCGGAAGTTGCCCACGTACCCGGAGACCTCTTCCACCTCGCTGCAGGTCAGGAGATTGATGTTAGGATGCCGACCGGCATCCATCATCTTGGGGCCGAGAATTCAGGCACTACAGTCGAGGGTGGGGAAGGTCTTGTCCAGTTGGGCCATCCGCCCGCCAATGGACGATTCCCGCTCCACCAGGTAGACCGGGTTGCCCGCGTCGGCCAACTCCAAGGCGGCCTGGATGCCTGTGATGCCCCCGCCGACGACCAGGGTCGCAGGATGGATGGGGACCTTGTTGATGGTCAACGGTTGGTGGTAGCGCACCCGCAGGACGGCCGCCTCGACCAGCGCTTTGGCCTTCTGGGTGGCCTCCTCCCGGTCGTCGTGGACCCAGGAGCACTGCTCCCGGATATTGGCCATCTGGAAAAAGTAGGGATTGAGACCGGCCTCGGCCAGCACGCGCTGGAAGGTCGGTTCGTGCATGCGGGGGGTACAGGAGGCCACCACCACCCGGTCCACCCCCAGTTCCCGGATGTCGTTCGTGATCGCCTCCTGGCCCAGGCTGGAGCACGTGAACTGGGGGGCGCGAGCCACGGCAACGTCCGGCAGGGTGGCCGCCCACCGGGCCACCTCCTCGCAGTCCACCATGCTGGCGATGTTGAACCCACAGTGGCAGATGTAGACACCAATCTTCATCGAGCACCTCCATGCAGCGGTTCGGGCATGAGTAAAGCGTGTTCATCGGGGTGGGGCTTACGCTGAGGCTTCTCATCCTCCGGCGGTGGGTTGCGGAACTTTATCAAAAGCGGTGCGGCGGAGACTATCTCTTGACCGAACGCCAGTCGCTCCGGCTCCACACCGAAGGCCAGCCCCATCATCTGGGTGAAGTAGAGAACGGGGATGTTGAAATCGGTGCCGAGGTGAGCGTTGACCTGGCCCTGGTAGGCGTCCAGGTTCAGTTGGCACATCGGGCAGGAGACGATGAGGGCGTCTGCCCCGGCGCGGACAGCGTTGTCGAGCAGATAGCGAAGCATCTCGTAGGCGGTCTCGGAACTGATCTGGGTCATGTGACCGCCACAGCAGTTGGCTTTCACCGGGTAGTCCACCACCTCCGCTCCCAGCGCCTCCAGCAGCCGGTCCATCCCCTCTGGGTACTCTGGATCGTGGTGTCCCTCGGGGCGAGCGGGGATACAGCCGTAGTAGGGAGCCAGGCGCAGACCGCGCAGTGGCTTCTGGACGTGGGCGACGATTTCCTCAAGGCTCACGTCTTCTATCACCACGTCCAGCGCGTGGCGGGCCTTGACCCGGCCCGGCTCATAGTGGAGTCCCCCCGCCGCCAGCGCCTCGTTGACCGCTGCCGCCAGTTCCGGGTAGGCGGCCATATTCTTATCGGTCTTGAACAAGTTGTAGTAGCAGGCGGAGCAAGGAGCGACCACCTGATCGAACTCCGGCCCCACCAGCGCCAGGTTGCGGGCCACCAGCGCGTACGCGGGCAGCAGGTTGATGGAGAAATACTCCGTCGCCCCGCAGCAGTTCCAGTCCTCCAGTTCCACCAATTCCAACCCCAGCACCTCCGCCACCAGCTTCAACGAGACATCATAGGCAGCAGCGTTGCGCTCCAGGGAGCAGCCAGGGAAATAAGCATACCTCACCACACACCTCCTAGTTCTTTGGCTTTGCGCAGGATGGCCCGCAGTTGCCGTATCCCGCGGATGCGCTTGGGGACGAAGGCCATCCGACCGCGAGTGACCATCCCTATCAACAGGGGGGACATACGCACGCTATCCAGCGGATGGTAGCGCAGGTAGTGCTGGGTGGCCAGTCCCAGTTCGAAACTTCGCCCGAAGGTCTCCACCTGGCCCACGAAGGTCTCGGAGAAACCGGCGACGGAGGCCTGGTAGTGCCCCGCCTGGATCGCCAGCCGCTTGAGACGATACATGATATCCGTAATGGGGATTTCCTGCGGACAGCGCACCGTGCAGTAGTAGCAGGAGACGCAGTACCAGAAGGTGTTACTCTTCAGGGTCTTCTCCCGCATCCCGGCCATTATCATGGCAAAGAGTTCGCGGGGGGTGTGATCCATGTCCGGCCCGGAGGGACAAGAGCCCCCGCACGTGCCGCACTGGATGCAGGTCCGCAGCCGCTCCCCACCAGGGATAACTGCCACTTCCTCTAGAAAGGTTCGTGTTTCTTCCACCATTGCCCACTCCTGAGATTCGAGATTAGATAATGTACACGCCGACCCTCGTCAGCCATCTCCCCCGAAGAGGAGTTCCTCCACTTCCCTCAGCCGTTCGACTCCCTTGACTTCATAAGGCAGGAGCGGCAGCTTGATCAGCGTCATTCTCCCGTCGTACTCTTCGCTCAGCATTCTGATGTAAGGGCGCTGCATCTCCATGCGCTGACGAAGGAAACCACAATCGGGGTCCACAATCACGTTGTTGATGATCATGTAACGAACGTCCAGCCCATGCTGCTCCAAATCCCTCACCACCCGTCCACTCTGGTAGACGCCCAGCGCCTCGGGAATGGTGACCAGGATGAACTCGACGTTGGCCGGGTCACCGAAGAAACGAACGACCTGCTGTGCCAGTTCTTTCCAGCTTTCGATGATCTCCAGAAAAGGTGTTTGGGACAATTTGAACGTGTCTTGCACCTCCAGGTAGATCCGGGGGGCCACGCGCAGATGCTCGATGAAACGTCCCGGCAGGCCGAGCAAGCGCAACGTGTCGCCGGCCGGTGCCGTATCCCAGACGATCAGGTCGTAGCGCCCGTCCCGGACCCGCTCCAGGATGTGGTCGAGCATGAACTCCTCCTGGATGCCCGGTGCCATCGCCACGTAATCCACGACCTCGTCGTAGGGCAGGTCTACCAGCGCCGACGCTGCCTGGTAGACCTCTGGCCCGAACTTTTCCTTCCAGCGGCGCATTACCTCGTCGGGGTCAATCTCCAGCGCGTGGAGATTCTCCACCCCTGTCACCGGCCTTTCCGTGGGGCCGACCTCCGTCTCGAAGATGTCCGAGAGGGATGGCGTGAGGTCGCTGGAGATGATGAGCGTCCTCCGGCCGGCCTGGGCGTAGTGCAGCGCCGTCGCTGCCGAGGTGGTGGTCTTCCCCACGCCCCCCTTGCCGCCGAACATCAGCACGCGTTTGTTGGTTTGATCGAGAGTTGCGAGAGACACAGTTTGAATGACAAATGAGCAAATGAGCAAATGACAAATTGGGAGACTGGTAACCTGGTGACCGGTAGTTGGCGACAGGTGCGCAATGGGATGCCAATCTACCAATGTATCAGTCTACCAACCACTACAGAAAACCCTCCAAGAACTCGGCTATCTCGCTCTGCCAGAAGACAGGGCCATCCACGCAGATGAACTTTTCCCCCAGGTTGCACCGCCCGCACTTGCCGATGCCGCAGTGCATGCGGGCCTCCAGCGTGGTCAGCGTCTGCTGGGGCGTAAAGCCCAATTTCTGCAGCGTCAGGAAGATAAAGTGGATCGCGATGGGCGGGCCGCAGGTAATGGCGACGGCGTTGTTGGGCGAGGGATCTATCTGTTCCAGCAGTTGCGTAATCAGACCGACGTTGCCGGTCCAGTTCTCGTTCCCCTGGTCCACCGTCACGTGGAACTCGGTGTCGGGGGCGGCGTGCCACTCGTCGAACTCGTCGGTGAAGACGAGCAGGTCGGGGCCACGAGCGGCCCATATAATGGTCAGGTGGCCGTAGTCGGCTCGGTTATCGTTGTCAAGGATAGTCTGGATAATCGGGCGCAGCGGCGCGCCGCCGATACCAGCACCCAGGATGACGATGTTGTGCCCCTTGATCTCGTCCAGCGGGAACCAGTTGCCCAGCGGCCCCCGCACCCCCACCGGGTCTCCCACCTCCAGGGCGTGGAGGGTGTAGGTGACGTGACCCAGGGCGCTGATGGCGAACTCCAGGTGAGGCCCCCGGATGGAGGCGATGCCGAAGGGAGCCTCCCCCGCGCCGAAGGCGGAGACGAAAGCGAACTGCCCCGGCCTGTAGTTGGCGACAGTCGCCTGCCCCTCCGGTTCTGTCAGTTCGATCTGGAACAGCTTGATACCTGTGGCCAGGTCCTTGATCCCAGCCAGTTTGCCCAGGTATGGTCGCATCGGGTTAGCGTCTGCTGTCATTTCTTTTCCTCCACTGTGTGTGCCGCGTTACTGCTTGGTGTATGTCCCCATCATTTCCGCCTGGGCCAAGATGTGTCTATCTCTTCTACGTTGCTGACAGTTCAGAGGTGCAATGTGCGCAGCGAGTGGCCTTGATCGGAATGGTAGACAGGCAATACGGGCATTCTTTCGTCTTCGGCTCGGCGGGTGGTGTTTCCTCTTCCTGCTTCAACCGGTTGATGCTGCGGATGAGCAGGAACATCACAAAGGCGACGATCAGAAAGCTGATGACGGCGTTGATTGACACGCCGTAGTTGACCGTCACGGCACCTGCCGCCTGCGCGTCCGCCAGCGATGCGTAAGGCCCGGCCGGGGAACCCGCCTTTAGTAAGACGAAGAGATTGACAAAATCCACACCGCCCAGCAGCAAACCGATGGGGGGCATAATCACGTCGTCAACCAGCGACTTGACGATGGTCCCAAAGGCTGCGCCGATGATGATACCCACAGCCATATCCACCACGTTCCCGCGCAGGGCGAATTCCTTGAATTCTTTTAACACATTTGACCTCCTTCGCGTTCTCTGAAACCATTGAAGTACTGAGGCGGATGATAACACTGAATCAGTGACGTCAGTGGGCTCAGTGAATTCAGTGGTTCCAACCCCTGACCCCAGCCAGCCGGCCCAGGCACGGGTGTGTGGGATTGGCGACCACTGCATTTCCCATCCTCTGCTCCGTTGACATCAGTGCTTTCATTTCGCCCAACATTTCGCATGTTTGTGAGATGCTGAAGACATTTTGTGTCAGTGTCGCAAACACGCTATTAGCTGTAGCCCTTGCCCACAATTATGACTAGCTCCAGTTGGCCCAGCGTCGAAAAGCATCTGAGTCTGGCAGAGAATAGCTCTTCGTTATCTTGATCCAGTAGTATTCGTCGATGAGCTTTGGGACGGTTGAGTGAGGCCTGCCCATTTGTTGGGGCAAATCGGCCAACTGAAAGCCATTCCTTTGACAAGACGTTGCGAGTTCCTCAAGCATCGATTTTACATGCCTGAGGCAAGACAGATATGAGGCTTGAGACTTGTCGTATCCCAGACTTTCTCGAATAGAACCGTCCCAGGGAAGAAGAGCACGGGACCTGATGGCGAATAGAATCTTTGAAGCACCAGCAGGACCGAACGAGACACGGAAAGTATTCCCACTCCTTGTTCGATATGATGCAGTCCGGCTTGAAAGAGATTCATAAGCCACACCCGCTGAAGCCAGTTCTGACTCAGTTAGCTCCCACAGGTTTCTATCCTCAGGGAAAAAAGCAGCACTATGTTCATTGTGCCAGGAGAGTATCTCTCCAGAAGCGAGCTCATGGTATTCGAGCGCAAATTGTCGACAACCCCACTGGTTTAGCCATACAAGGAGCGCTTTTCGATGGTCAGGATTGCTGAGGTCGGGAGAGCCGCTTGTGATTTGCAGAAAAAGTAGATGCGAGCTGTCATCACCGGTGAGCTGACTGTACAAGAAGCAGGCAAATGCTAGCTCAGACAGAGTCATAAGACATTCACTCCTTTCAAAACAACCTTACCCCTGATCATAGAATGGTCTCCCGTCGGCAAGCGTGTAGATGTCCTCTTCAGGCTCCTTCAAGAAATCAAAGGCCGGGTTAGCCGCCGCCGCCCGAAGCCACTCCATCTCGTCTATGTCAGCTTTTTCAGGCAACAGGATGAGGACGCGGACCCGAGTTGGGTCAACAACAGGTAGCGGTTCATCCAGAATAAGCTGACACTGGGCGTCAATTGTTCCTGTTGTTTCAATCGCTCTTGTTGCAACTTTCATTTCAGTCTTTCCCTGAGGAAATCCAGCCAGGACACCGCAGGTGGGTACTGACGTAAGAGGTCTACCATTACATCGGTGTCCAGAAGAATCATATCTTATCCCCGCCGCCTTTGTGCTTGTTCCCGGAGTTGACGCGCATAGGTTGCACTATCCTCAATATCCTCACGGTCTTTCCAGAGCCCAATCAGTCCGGATTGAAGTAGCCGACGGGCTGTCATACGAGGACGCCTGGACATAGCCGAAGGTTCAATTAGCAAGATCATCTCCACATACTGTCCCTTCTTACAGGGCAACCCTGTCACGAAGATTTCACCATCCTTACAACCTTGTTAAGACGTATCGCTTCCATAACCCTTTGCCTCCATCGCTATTAGAGATGCACACCCCTCACTGACTGGAGTGGACATTTCACCGTTCTGCCACGTCCCTCATCACCTCCGTGATGTCAATATCCACTGGACACGAGACAACGCACCGTCCGCATCCCACGCAGCTCAGTGGACCGAAGTGCTCGGGATAGTAACAGAACTTCAGTGGGTGATGACCACACCCCATAGGCTGAAACTATGCTGCCACTCGCGCCAGTTCCCGAACGTGCAGAACTTCTCTGCCGCCAATTGGTCGAATGTCTGCCCGGTCGAGCGTGAGCAGCGCGATCGTTCTTCCTTCGGCAGTCACAAACTCGACCTCGAAGGCCGCACCATCTTCATAGCAATGTACCACTGCCCCTATATCACCTTGTATCAGCCCATACTCGTCAACGTCATGTGTTAGGACGACCGTATCTAATTCACGAATCATTCAGTAGCAACCTCTCACCGCTCCGCCACGTCCCGCATCACCTCGGTAATGTCAATATCCACCGGGCAGGAGACCACACACCGCCCGCACCCCACGCAGCCCAGCGGGCCAAAGTCCTCCGGGTAGTAGCAGAACTTGCAGTAGAAGCGATTGCGCAGCCGTTCTGGCTTGGTAGGGCGGGGGTTGTGGCCGCCGGCGACGCGCCGGTAGTTGGTGCTGGTGCAGGCGTCCCACACGCGGATGCGCTCGATGCGGGTGACGCCAGCACGCACCTCCACCTCCCGGTCGGTGACGTCGAAGCAGCGGCAGGTGGGACAGACGTAGGTGCAGATGCGGCAACTCAGGCATCGCTCCCCGTGCCGCATCCACATCTGATCCTCGAAGAGCGGTCGCCACTTCTCCGGCGGCGTCACCGGTACTGGCTCCGCGTCTGCCACCGGCGACGGGGGCTCTCCCTCCCGCTCCTCCAGGGCTAACCCCTTCAGCAGCGCCGTCCCCTTCTCGGTGACTGCCTCCACCGCGTAGCCGCCGTCCACTTCCCGAAGCAGCACGTCCAGGTGGGTGGGGTCATCGGGCGCGCCGCCTACGGAGGTGCAGAAGCAGCCCTCCCACATTTGCCGGCAGGCCAGCCCCACCAGCGTGGTGCGCTCCCGGTGCTGCCCGTAGTAGAAATCGGGTGGGTCCTGCTCCAGGAACAGGGCGTCTATCACCATCATCCCGTGAGCGTCACAGGGGCGGATACCGAAGAGCACCTGCTGGCGATCCGGCAGGACTTGCTCTTGTGTGACCTCATCCCCCTGCTTCTTGACCCGCAACAAGGTCTCCGTGGCTGGCAGAAGATAGTCCTTGGCGGAGAGCTCGGGCCGTTCGTAGTCGAACAGGATCTCATCGCTTGAGGCAACCGGGCGGTAGAGCACGTGCCCATCCACGTCGTGGGGGGCGATCAAGTCCATCCCTTGAGCCAGGTGGTCGAGCCAGGCTTGCAATCCGTCTAGTGTTGCGAATTTCATATTGGTGAACCCTCCTCGCCGAGTTCAAAGAGGAGCGGGGTGAGGGCCTCTTCTCGTCCGGCCCGATGGCCGTAGAGATCCTCCACCTCCCGAACCAGCCGCCGGTTGAGGAGGCTCAGAGGCAGCCCCATCGGGCAGACCCGCTCGCATTCGTCACACTCCACGCAGCGCCCCGCCAGGTGCAGCGCCCGGCCCAGGTGGAAGACGTGTTTCTGCGGCAGCTCGATGCCGATATCCACCCATAGCCCGTCGTCGCGCTCGAACATGCAGGTGGTACAGTAGCAGCCGGGGCAGACCTGGCGGCAGGCGTAACAGCGGATGCAGCGGTCGAACTCGCGGAGCCAGAAGGCCAGCCGCTCGGTGGGCTCCATCTCCTCGATGCGAGCCAGGTCGGCGTCGCCCTGGAAGAGCGCATCTTCCTCGGCTGGGATGGCCCCCGGCGGCTCGCCATTCTGCGTTTCGCAGACCAGCACATCGTAAATCACCGGCACCCGGTCGGTGCAGCGGACACAGCGGGCTGCTGGTTCGCCCGTCTCTCCATGCACCCCTTCGCAGGCTACGCCGATGATGAGCACCCGCTCCCGCTCGATCTGCTGTTCGGCCAGGAGAACATTGACCGCACGGCTGTCGCAGGGTTTAACGACGACGGCGACACGGGGCGGCTCTTCCCCTCGCTTGCGGGGCTTTTTCTTGTCGTGGAGATAGGTGACCAGATTATGAATGCAGTCGGGGCTCCAGATCAGATGGTCGGCTTCGGCTGGGTCGTAGACAAAGACCGGGCGGGCGCCGCCCCGGGGGCTGGCCTCGTAGCCGATGACACATTCCACCTGTCCGTCTTCCAGGAACTGGCGGGCCTGGTCTCGTAATTGCTGAGTCAGTGGTTCGTTGATCGCCATATTCACTTCTTTCTCCTATCCATAACCACTTTTACCTGGGATCTTCCGTTGACAGTGCCCCTATTATACACGGTTGGCGGAATCTGCCAAAATTGCAGCCGCTGTGTCAGACACGCGGGCATGGGAGCGTGTTTCGTCCTTGCCGCTACTAGAGACCTGTGCTGTACTTGTTTTTAGCTCGTTCTTGATACGCAAATGTAGTTGTAACAAATCGCGATCTGCCCAGGCTCAAGGAGGCGGGGTCAATGGAAAGAAGGAGCCGCTGGGCGTTGGGGTGGCGGGAGTTGGCCTACGCTGTTGTGGGCACAGTCCTCTACGGGGCTGCTATATGGTTGACGGACTTCCTGCGTCTTCCTTCTGCCCTCAATGTGAACATAAAGCCGGCTGTGCTTGTGCCCATCTTCGGTTTCGTCTATGGACCTGTGGTAGGTCTGGTGGTCGGTTTTGCCGGCAACGCTCTGGGAGATGTCTTCACAGCATCCGGCTTCGTGTGGAACTGGCACCTGGGCAGCGGGCTTGTGGGCCTTGTGTCAGGTCTGGCGGGGCTGAGGATGCATCACTACGCTTCCAGGCGTGATCTCCTTCTAGCCACCGGTTGGGCCGTGCTAGGCATTGCTGTAGGGATGGGTTTTGCCTCTTGCAGCGACTTCCTGATGGGGGAGGCTGACCAGTACGCAGCCTGGTATAACCTCTTCCTGCCCACCTTTCTATCCGATAGTGTCAATGCCATAGTTCTGGTGCCCATTCTGCTCTACAACTATGGCCAGCCAGGTGCCGGCGGGGCCGGACAATCCATCCTGATCACCACTCTCCTGTCCTCTCTGGTCCCGCTGGCTTTTCTGGGTTTCCTCACCGTCCAAGGGTACAGTCAGGCGGCGTCGGGTGCCCGTGGACATCTGGGAGGCCCTGCGGCAGCGGTCCCTGCCGACCAGAAAGTGCGGATAAAAAACATCCGCGAGTGATTGCAAATTCGTCTTATCTGTGCGGCAGCGGTCCCTGCAACGCCCGCACCAGCCGGTCGAACTCGCGCTCGGCGCGGCGGGGGTGAGTGAGATTCAGCGTGGTCAACATGCTGAGCCGCGTTGGCAGCCGACTCTCGTCAATCGGCGCGATCTTGACCGGCAGCAGACGATAGCTGCCCTCCTGCACGCCCATCGTCTGTGCCAGGACGTTCTCAAAGTCTGCCGCGTGGTCGGCCAGATAGACTTCCGACAGCACGACCACTGTGCGTTTGGCCTGCTTGATGCCCCGCTCGACGTTCACCACCCGGGCCACGCCGGGCTCCTCGACGTCGCCGGAGATGGCGACGCGCAGGTTGGCCTCTTCCAGGCGCGGCACCAGCGTCTCCCACACCCAGGTGGTGTCCGGCTCCTGGTCCACGTAGCTGACGTAGGCATCGTAGCGGAAGCCCTGCTCATCTTTGGGCACAATGCCTTTCTGGCCGCCCAGGTAGAGCGCGACGGGAAAGTTCTCCTCCAGTTCGGCCTTGAAGATGGGGTGCTGGATGGGCTGGTTGCCGGTGACCTTGGGCTGAAGGTACTCGAAGAGATCAAAGATGCGGATCAGGCCGTCTTCGCTGGCGATGCCGCCCCGCAGGCCGGCCAGCAGGTGCTGGGTGAAGAGGCTGTTCTCGGCGTCTTCCAGCACCCACGAGACCTCGGTGCTGCGCGAAGAGGGCAGGATGACCCGCCCCCGTCCTTCCTTGAGCGCGTCGTAGTAGCTGTCCGAAAAGCCCGCTTTGATGGTTGGCGCAGTACCGTCCTTGGGCTGGCCGATGCCACCGGAGTGACAGCAGTCGAAGACGACCACGACCTTGCGGGCCGGGATGTTGCGCAGGGCCGTGGTAAACTCATCCCCTGAGATGGCGGTCTTGTTCACCCGATTGGGAACCACGTCCACGGGCAGCAGGTACTCCCCGGCGTAGGGGCCTGACTTCACCCGCCCGCCGTGGCTCGAGATGTAGAGGAAGACGGTCGAATCCTGGTTACTGTGCGTGGCCAGGCCGGCCAGCGCCTGGAGTATGGCCATCTGGGTCGCCTGGTCGTCTAGCAGGAATTGCACGTTGTCCGGCGGGTAACCGCAGTGGTCTGGGTCAATCAGCAGGTCGTGGATGCTCTGGGCGTCCTTGATGACGGTCTTCGGGAGTCGGTTGAGCTGCTGGTAGTTGGCGATGCCGACTACGAGCGCACGGGCGTTATCTATTGCCGGCATAAGGCGGTCTCCTTTCTGTATTCTAGCTATCCGCTGTTCTCACTCCCCCTCCAGCGGCCACTGCTCACACGTCTGGCGATACTCCTGCCCCGGCAAATACTGTGCCCACTCCACGTGGGTCAGGTTGCGGCCGGCCGTACGACAGGCCAGGTCAACCAACTCGTCCAGCCGCAGATTCCACAGCCGGGCGGCGTTGTCCCCATGGCCGCTGATCCAGTCCCCACCACCGGTGATCAGCCAGTGGTTGTCGGGGCTGATGGCGATGGCGAAGATGGCATCCTCGTGGCCGCGCAGAACGATGGGTTCGGCGGCCGGGTATGGTCCGGTCAAGTCCCACAGCCGGGCGGTGCCATCATAACTGCCGGTGACCAGCCAGTGGTTGTCGGAGCTGATGGCCACGGCCCTGATCCAATCCTCGTGGCCGCGCAAGACGATGGGCGCGGCGGCCGGGTCCGCGGCGGTCAAGTCCCACAGCCGGGCGGTATCATCCCAACTGCCGGTGACCAGCCAGCGGTTGTCGGGGCTGATGACCACGGCGGTGATACGCCCCTCGTGGCCGCGCAAGACGATGGGCGCGGCGGCCGGGTCTTCGGCGGTCAAGTCCCACAACCGGGCGGTGCCATCGTAACTACCGGTGGCCAGCCAGTGGTTGTCGGGGCTGATGGCCACAGCCTGGATGAAATGCTCGTGGCCACTCAAGACACGGCCCCCGCTGTTTGCCAGCGCTTGCCGCAAGGCTTGTTCGGCGGCTGGGACGCGCGGCTCGTCTACCAGCGATGTGATATTCAGCGCCTCGACGTAGAGGAGCAGGCTGCGCTGAGGAAACTCTTCGAGCACGGCTTGCGATTGCGCTGCTAATTGGCGCGAGGTGGCAAGGCGAGCTTGTAGGTCAGCACGGTCGCGTTCCTCCTCGGCTGTCTCTTGTGCGGCAACCGCTTCCGCCTCAGCCGTACTACGCACCACCACTTCGGTAGCACGGGCATTGGCCTCAGCTACGGCTGTCCCTTGCGCAGCCACTGCCTCTTGCTGCTGCTCTCCTGCATACCAGGCCGCCACTCCCGCAACCACGGCCGCCCCAAGCGCTATCAGGAATACCACTGCCAGTCCAATTGCCAACCTGCGAAGCCGTCTGCCCGCCCTGGTCTGCTCTTCTGCCCGCTGTCGTTGCTCTTCGGCCAGGGCCTGGGCCTGGGCCAGTTCGCGCTGGCGGGTGGCTTCCTTCTCTCGTTCGGCCGCTCTGATGGCCGTCCGGCTGGCCTGCACCAACGCGGGCAGCGCCTCACCGGTGCCCAGGATAGCGGCGTCAGGGCTGGTCAGCCAGCGCTCCGCTTCCAGCAACTCGACTTCGTCCAGCAGGCCGCCGCTGCCCCGGCCCAGGCGCTCCCACTCCGCCGCTTTGTCCTCCAACCGCCGCCGCGTCTGCTCCGCCTCGCGCCGCTCTGCCAGCCACTCCTGCAGGGTTGGCCAGCCGGTGATGAGTGCTTCGTGGGCGATGTCCACCTGCCGGCCATCGCCTCCCGCCTCGCCGCCGAGCGTCAGCAGACGGTTGTTCGTCAAGTGGCGCAACGTCTGATCAAACAGGTCCGGCTCGTCGCCAGCGGTACGCAGGGCGACGACGGTTTGTTGGCGGCGGGTGTCGGCTCGCCCCTCGCCGAACTGCACCAAGCGCAGGAAGATGCGGCGAGCAATGGGCTGTTGTTGGGGTGTCAGGTCTGCCAGCGCGGCATCGGCACGGCGTGCCATCGCCACCTGTACGCCTGTCCGTCCGGCGCTGCCCAGAGCTTCGTAGGCGCTGAGAGGGAGGAATCGTCGCTCCAGCCACTCCCAGAGCAGCACGAGTGTCTCCTGGAGCAGGGGCAGCACGCCTGGCTCCCTACCCGCGTCCGCCACCAACCGCTCCACCAAGGCGGTCTCCACAAACACCCCCACGTCCTCCGCCGGCCTGACGATGGCTTGCCGCAGCCCATCCTCGTCCAGGGGCAGCACCTCCACCCGGTGCGCCTGGATCTCCCGCCACAGCGGCGCGGCCATCAGGTCGGGATAAAAGTCCGCCCGCACGGTCAACACGACGTAGCAGTTGGGGACCCCCGCCAGGCGCAGCAGCGCTTGCTGGAAGGGCTCCACACGCAAACGAGCGATGGTGAACAGCTCCTCGAACTGGTCCACCACCAGCAGCAAGCGGCGGGCGTCCGGCTGGGATGCCAGTAACTCGGAGACGGCCCGGGCTGGATCGGCGGGGTCTCAATCCAGGGCGGCCGCCAGAGCAGCCAGAGGTTCCTCGCCGGGGCGCAGTGTGCGCACCAGCCACTCGCCGGGGCCGAAGAGTCCGCTCTGGCGCAGGGCGGGGATGAGCCCGGCAAAGACCAGCGACGACTTGCCGCTGCCGGAGGGGCCGATGACGGTCAGGAAGGGGTGCAGGCGCAACCGTTCCAGGAGTTCAGCCACTTCGTTGTCGCGTCCGAAGAAGCGGTCGCTATCGGCCTCGCCGAAGGGCACCATGCCGGGGTAG